>DATHBB010000277.1:0-8450 GCA_035296385.1 Pyrinomonadaceae bacterium
TCGCGCCAGCGGTAGCGCTCGGTAGCTATGTGGAGCATGGATAAACGCTGAATGCATCTAAGCGTGAAGCCAGACCCAAGATTAGACCTGCCAGTGAGACTCGTGGTAGACCACCACGTTGATAGGCTGGAAATGTAAGCACAGCAATGTGTTCAGTTGACCAGTACTAATGTTCCCAAGGCTTGACCATTAAATTTATTGACCGGCAAAACCGTTCGATTAATGCTTTGGTTCGCTTCGCACATCTTTTAGAAATCCTAGACGAAGTCACTATTCGATTGTCCAAGCCCTTTTACCAAGTTCTTTCAAGTTTTCCGGTGATTTTGTCGAGAGGGTCACACCCGTTCCCATCCCGAACACGGCAGTTAAGCCTCTTGGAGCCGATGGTACTGCGCGGGTAGCTGCGTGGGAGAGTAGGAAGTCGCCGGATTAAATAAAGGTAAGCCCGCTCAAGCGTCAAGTCTTGGGCGGGCTTTTCTAATTTGTGCGGCTCTGAGAAAATATTCAAGCGAAAGCAAGGAACTTCCAGCAGGGATAAGTCATCTTTAATGTCGGGGTGTGATTGGATGAGAAAACGGCTCTACCGGAATTCGCTGTTCGTCTGCGCCTTGCTGTTGCTCAACGGATGCGGCGGCGTGACGGAGACTACTACGGCTAACACCGCACGCCGCACGACCGCCACCACCGCCGCCGCCAGCCCGCAGCAGCAGACCTCACCCGTCAATTCAGACACGGGAAGCAACGTCGCATCAAAGGCGTCGGCGGCGGCGGCGACTCCGGAAACAGTCCCGACCTATACCTACAAAGTCAAAAACAGTTGGCCGCACGACCGCCGCGCCTACACGCAAGGGCTTATCTTCCGCGACGGGGTTTTGTGGGAGAGCACCGGGCAGTACGGCTCGTCGAGCCTGCGTAAAGTTGAATTGAAGACCGGCAAAGTCATTAAACAAATCTCCGTGCCCTCGAAATACTTTGCCGAGGGCATGACGGTCTTCCACAATAAGGTCTTCCAATTGACGTGGCAGGAGCACAAGGGCTTCATCTACGACCCGGAGACGTTCGAGAAGCAGGGCGAGTTCGACTACACTGGCGAAGGCTGGGGGCTGACGCACGACGGCCAATCGCTCATCATGAGCGACGGCACGAACCAGATACGCTTTCTCGATCCGGCGACGCTCAAGACGACGCGCACCGTCAGCGTCTTCGACGCGGGCGAGCCGGTCAGCCAGCTGAACGAACTCGAATACATTGACGGCGAAATCTACGCCAACATCTGGCAGTCGGATCGCATCGTGCGTCTCGATCCGAAGTCGGGAAAAATTCTCGGCTGGATTGACATGACGGGGCTGCTCAAGACGAAAGACCGTACGGGCCAGGAGGACGTTTTGAACGGCATCGCCTACGACGAGGCGGGCAAGCGCCTGTTCGTCACGGGAAAAATGTGGCCGAAGCTTTTCGAGGTAGAGATCGTGCCGGACCGTACGCGCCCCTGAGCCTCTGCTCGCATCGAAACAACGGACGTGACTTTCGACACATACTTCCGCATCTCTTCCTACGCGATGATCGCGAGCGGCACGCTGGCTCTGGCCGTCTCCGGCGGCATGGGCGCGGCGCTCTCGGTCGCGTTTGCACTGCTCGTCGCGGCGGCGTGGAAGTTTGAGGGGACGCGTTGGCAGTTGTCCGAGCGCGCTGGAATGGTCGCGGTCATACTCTCGCTCCCGCTGCTTTATCTCGATTGGAAATTTCAATCCACTTTCGTCTGGCCGGGCGAGGCCGCGCGCGCCGGAATCGCTTCGCTCACGCATTTCATACTCTTTCTCTCGGCCATCAAACTCGCGCAGGTCAAAGCCGACCGCGACTGGTTGTTTCTCTATCTCATCTCGTTTTTTGAAGTCCTGCTGGCGGCGGGTTTGAGCGTCAGCCCCATGTTCGTCACGTCGCTCGCGCTCTACACCTTCTGCGCGCTCTCGACGGTCGTTTGCTTCGAGATCAGAAAGGCGCGACGCGCCATCCAGATACAGGAGACGCGTCTCTTATCCGCGCCGCGCGCACGCTGGCTGAGTCGTCTCTCGAAAAAGAGTTCGACCAAAACGCACGGCGGCGACGCGCGACGCCTGCCCGTAGTAGCGCTCTCTCTGCTCGCGCTCATCTTCGCGCTCGCGCTTCCGATCTTTTTCATCATGCCGCGCTTCAGCGGGAGCGCTCTGGCGCGCGCCGACGGCGGGTTGAACGGCGTCGTAGGTTTTTCCGACGAGGTGACGCTCGGCGAGATCGGTCGCCTGCAACAGAGCGAACGCGTCGTGATGCGCGTGCGCGTCGAAGACCCGCTGGCGGCGCGTCATCAAACTTTGCGCTGGCGCGGCGTTGCGCTCGACAAGTTCAGCGGGCGCGCCTGGCGCAGGTCGGGCAAGGAGATCGAATATCGCCGCGCGGGCGACCGCAACCTTTTTCAGTTCGGCACGACCCAATCGCTCGAACACCTGACCACGCAGACCTTCTTCGTCGAACCCGTGGACACACCCGTCCTGTTCATCGCCTCGCGCGCCGTCGCCGTCCAGGCCGCGCTCCCCTACATCGGCGTTGACGACGAGGACGGTTTGACGACACGCGATCACTCACAGGAACGCATCTCCTATCGCGCCTTCTCCGACACGACCGAGCCGCCCGCCGACAGTTTGCGCCGCGACCTCGCGCCTTACCCGCGCGACTTCGAGCGTTACCTCGAAGTGCCCGACACGCTCGACCCGCGCATACGCGAACTCGCGCGCGGTTTGATAGTCGGCACGCGCTCCGGCAATCGCTACGACGCCGCGCGCGTCATCGAATCCTACTTCCAACAAAATTTTCGCTACACGCTTGAGCAGAAATCGGGAGGCGCAGAAGACCCGCTCGCCGATTTCATGTTCCGCGTGCGCGAAGGGCACTGCGAATATTTTTCGACTGCGATGGCCGTCATGCTACGCACGGCGGGCGTCGCCACGCGCGTCGTCAACGGTTTTCAGTTGGGCGAATATAACGACGCGGCGGATGTCTTTACCGTCCGCCAGTCGGACGCGCATTCGTGGGTCGAGGTTTATTTTCCGGAGACGGGCGCGTGGGTGACTTTCGACCCGACGCCGGTTGCCGGGCGACCGGGCAGCAACGGCGGCACAGGCTTGCGCGGGCAAATCAGTAAATATACGGAAGCCCTCGAACTGTTTTGGATTCAATACGTTGTCGCTTATGATAAGCAGGAACAGCGATCACTTGCGACATCTCTGCGCGGCCAATTCGGCGTCTATCGCCAGACAGCCGGACAGACCTTCTCCGAACTGCGCGCCGGATTCGCCGCGTGGTGGGGGCAGTTTTCAATCCGCAGGGGCGGCACGGGCGGCTTAGCACTTGTAAACGTGCCCGCGCTCGCCGCGCTCGGTTTGCTGCTCGCGCTGCTCGTGCTGTTCATCGTGCGCGCGCGGCGTTGGGATGTGCCTGCCTGGTGGCCGTTCGGGCGTCGCAGGAAGAAGAAGAATTATTCATCCGTCGTCTTCTACGAACGCATGATCAAAGCGCTTGAGTCGCGCGGCCTGCTGCGCGCGCCCGACGAGACGCCGCTCGAATTCGCCGCCACGACGGGCATGCCCGAAGCGACGCTCCTGACGCGCTCTTATAACCGCGTGCGCTTCGGCGCGCACGAACTGACGACGGCGGAAGCCGCCCGCATCGAAGAATGGCTGCGGCGCATGGAAAGGAAGTGACGAGCGGCAAGTGAAGAGTGACAAGTTAAAACCAAAAACTTGTCTTTCTCTCGTCACTTGTCACTCGTCACTCGTCACTGAATGAAAAAGATTGGCTTTATAAGTTTAGGCTGCCCGAAGAATCTGGTTGATAGCGAGGTGATGATGGGTCAACTCGCCGCCGCCGGTTATGAGATCACGACGGACGAGGCGGAGGCCGAAACGATTGTCGTGAACACCTGCGGCTTTATCGATTCGGCAAAGAAAGAGTCCGTTGACGCCATACTCGAAGCGGCGCGGATGAAGACTGAGGGACGAGCGAAGCGGCTCGTCGTCGCTGGCTGTCTGGTCGAGCGTTACCGCGACGAGTTGCGCGCGGAGATTCCCGAAGTTGACGCCTTCATCGGGACGAATCAAATAAGCGACATCACGAAAGTTTGCGACGAGCGCGTGAACACGCGTTCGCTCCCCGTCATCTCGCTCGGCAACCAGAGCGCGACTTATCTCTACGACGAATCGACGCCACGCGTGCTCGCCACGCCCGGTTACAGCGCCTTCATCAAGATCGCGGAAGGGTGCGACCGCCCGTGCGCCTTCTGTTTCATCCCGCAGATGCGCGGCCATTTTCGCAGCCGTCGTTTTGGCTCGGTCGTGAACGAGGCGCAAGCTCTCGCGGCGCGCGGCGTCAAAGAACTCATCCTCGTCGCGCAAGACTCTTCGCGCTACGGCGAAGACCTCGAACAGCCCGATGGTTTAGCTCACTTGCTGCGCGAACTCGCACGGCTGGAGGGCATCGAATGGGTGCGCGTGATGTACACCTACCCGACGCACATCAGCGATCTCTTCCTCGACGTGATGGCGACGGAGCCGAAGGCCGTCAAGTATCTCGACATGCCTTTGCAGCACGCGTCGCAAAACGTCCTGAAGTTGATGCGTCGCGGCGGGAATCGCGCGAGCCTCGAACGCCTTATCGAGCGCGTGCGCAAGCGTGTGCCCGGCATCGGCGTGCGCACCACGTTCATCACCGGCTTCCCCGGCGAGACCGAAGAGGATTTCGACGAACTGCTGGCCTTCGTTAAGAGCGTCGAGTTCGAACGCGTCGGCGTCTTCGCCTATTCGGACGAAGAGGGCACGCCCGCTTACGAGTTGCAGGATAAAGTTGATCCGAAAGTCGCCGCCAAAAGGCGCGACCGCTTGATGCGTGAGCAGCGGCGCATCTCGCTCAAGCGCAACCGCGCGCGCGTCGGTTCGATCGTCCGCGTTCTCTTTGAAGGCGCGGCGAAAGAGACCGACCTGCTTTGGCAGGGTCGTCTGGAGACGCAAGCGCCGGACATTGACGGCGTCGTCCTCATCAACGACGCCCCCGAAGGCTTCACGCCCGCGCCCGGCGACTTCGTCAACGTCGAGATCACAGACGCACACGAGTACGATCTGGTCGGACACATTGTAGAGCAGTGACAAGTGACAAGTGATGAGTGACAAGTTAAAACAATAAAACTTGTTCTTGCTTGTCACTTGTCACTCGTCACTTGTCACTGTCTTATGAAAGTTGTCAAAGAGTCGAGCGACGAACTGAACCCGTCTGTGGTGACGACGGCGTTCATCGGGCGCGCGCCGCGCGAGCGTGGCCTCAAGGATTACATCGCGCTCGGAGTGGCGACGTGTGGCGTCGGTTTTATTCCGCTTGCGCCGGGCACCTGGGGATCGCTCGTCGGCGTCGGCGTGTACGTCCTTTTCAACGGTGTAGCGAACTCGCTGTTTTTGCGCGATCCTGCGTGGCTCGTAGATATGAACCGCGGGGAGGTGTTTCAAAATCTGGCGATAGGGGTTATACGCGCTTCGTTAGTGCGAACTTCCGCGCTGCTTGTCGTCATCGCCGCCGTCACCTACCTGGGCATCTGGGCGGCGACGAGGACGGAGAAAATTACCGGGCGCAAAGACCCCGGCATCGTCGTGGTGGACGAGGTAGCCGGGCAGTTAATCACGTTTCTATTTTTGCCGTGGGACAGCCCCGCGTGGTTTCTGGTGGTCGGGTTCCTGCTGTTCCGCGTGTTCGACATCTGGAAGCCCTACCCGATTCGCCGCCTCGAATCGCTGGAATCGGGCTTAGGCATCATGGCCGACGACGTGCTCGCGGGCGTCTATGCCGCCGCGCTGATGTCGCTGCTGACCACGATTTATTTGCTCTTTTAGAAGGAGAAGAAAATGGACGAAGGCAAACAGACGAAACCTGACGCGGACGCGGGCGACACGAGCGCCGAGACCGCCGCGCGGCACGACGAAGCCACGAGCAGCGACACGCTGAGCGACCTTCGACAAACTCAGACCGATTCAGCCGCGCAGGGCAAAACCTCCGGCGCGTCCGATTCATCTTCTGCGCCCGCGCCCGACGGCACGCCCGATGCTTCGCGCGGCGGCAGCGCCGACGGCAGAGACTCCGGCGGGCCGATGTAGGCGAAAAGATAAGGATAAGGATGGAAGACGGAGGGATGAAAGTATCTCTGTCTTAACGTCTCCGCATGAACGTGAACGCGCGTCGTTCATTCTTCTCCGGCAGTGTCAAAATTTTTGTAATTGGGAGAGTAATCGTATGGATAATCCTGTTTCGTTTTTCGCCGTGTGGTCGCCGCGTATGTTGAGCGTCCTGCGTATCGTCGCGGCGTTGCTGATGATGCAACACGGTGCGCAGAAACTTTTCGGCTTTCCGGCGGGCGCTCAAGCCTCGCCGACGCCCCCGCTCATGTCTATGATGGGATTCGCCGGAGTGCTGGAGTTCTTCGGCGCTCTGCTCTTGCTGATAGGGCTGTTCACGCGCCCCGTCGCGTTCTTACTATCCGGGTTGATGGCTGTGGCCTACTTCATGGCGCACGCGCCGCAAGGGTTCTGGCCGGTGTTGAACCGGGGCGAGTTGGCCGTGCTGTACTGCTTCGTATTTCTCTACCTGTCTGTGGCCGGTGGCGGCACGTGGAGCGTGGATTATTGTTGGCGTCGCGCCGCGCGTTAACGCGTCCTCAGACGCCGCCGGATAAATAGTCAGAACTCAATTTAGAGATGTGCAATTAAACGGTTCTCTCTGCGCGCCTCTCTGCTACTTCTCCGCATCTGTGGCGGTGAATGCCTTTTGATCAAGGATTCACCGCAGATACGCAGAGGGGCGCGCAGAGGGAGCGCAGAGAAAAGATAAGTTTCATGCGATATGGACGACATTAAAATTCTTGTATCGGACGACGTGAGCGAGAGCGGGCTTGAGCCTCTGCGCGCGGCGGGCTTCACGGTGGACAAGCGAACCGGACTCAAGCCTGATGAACTGCGCGAGATTGTGCGCGACTACGACGGGCTGGTCGTGCGTAGCGAGACGAAAGTGACTGCCGCTTTGATGGACGAGGCTGTGCGCCTGCGCGCGATTGGACGCGCCGGAGTCGGTGTTGACAACATAGACGTTCCGGCGGCGACCTCGCGCGGCATCATCGTAATGAACGCGCCCGACGGCAACACGATGACGACCGCCGAACACACGCTCGCGCTCCTGCTCGCGCTCGCGCGCGGCGTGCCGCAGGCGCACGCGAGTTTGCGCGGCGGGAAGTGGGAGCGCAAGAAGTTCGTCGGCGTCGAGTTGCGTGGTAAGACTTTGGGCGTCGTGGGGTTGGGTCGCATCGGTCGCGTAGTGGCGAGCCGCGCGCGCGGGTTCGAGATGAAGGTCGTGGCGTACGACCCGCTCGTCGCGCCCGAACAGGCGCGCGAGATGGAAATCGAACTCGCGCCGCTCGAAGAAGTCTGCGCGCGCGCGGACTTCCTGACAGTCCACACACCTTTGACGGCGGAGACGCGCGGCATCATCGGCGCGCGCGAGTTTGCGCGCATGAAGTTCGGCGTGCGCGTCATCAATTGCGCGCGCGGCGGGCTGATAGACGAGCGCGCTCTCTACGAAGCCCTGAAGTCCGGGCGCGTGGCGGGAGCGGCGCTCGACGTGTTCGAGGAAGAACCGCCTTCGCAGGATAATCCTCTGCTGCAACTCGACGGCGTGATCACGACGCCGCATCTCGGCGCTTCGACCAGAGAGGCGCAGGAAGGCGTCGCCGTGACGGTGGCCGAACAGATGCGCGACTACTTCCAGACGGGCGCGCTGCGCGGCGCTGTCAACGCTCCCGCGCTCGGCGCGCAGGAATTGCACACGCTCTCTCCTTACCTCGTGCTCGCCGAACGGCTCGGCAGATTTCACGCGCAGTTGATTGACGAGGCCGTGCGCGAAGTGCGCATCGAATATGCGGGCGAGTTGGCGGAACTGGATGTCGCGCCCGTAACGCGCGCCTTCCTCGCGGGACTTTTGCGCGACATGAGTTCACGCGTCAACGTCGTCAACGCGTTTCTCATCGCGGAGGAACGCGGCATCACCGTGACCAGCGCGCAGACGCACGGCGCGACCGGCGAACTGACGCCCGCCCTCACGACGCGCGTTTTGACCACGGGCGGCGAGCAGATTGTCTCCGGCGCACTCTTCGGCGCGGGCGGCGACGGCGGGCGCATCACGGAGATCAACGGCTTCCGCATCGAGGCCATCCCGTCGGGTCACATGGTCGTCACGCGCAACCACGACGTGCCGGGTGTCATCGGTCGCGTGGGCACGATCCTCGGCGCGCACGGCGTCAACATCAGCCGCTTTCATTTAGGGCGACGCGAGCGCGGCGGCGAAGCGATGGCCGTCATCGAAACCGACGCGCCGCTCGACCAGGAGACGCT
>DATHBB010000278.1:0-15649 GCA_035296385.1 Pyrinomonadaceae bacterium
TAGGCTTACAACCGTCTGAGCCATATCATTTTGAATCTTATAAAGAAGGTCTGTAGAGAGAGCGATGAGCAAAGCAGCAACCGAACTTTTGAGCGGCACGCCTTTAACCGTCTATTCCGAAGACGAAAACATGTTTCGCGCCAGCGTACGCGAGTTCGCCGAAGGCGAAATCAAACCGCGCCGCGAAGCGATGGACGAGCACGCCAAGATGGATGCCTCCATCATCAAACATCTCTTCGATCTCGGATTGATGAGCATCGAGACGCCCGAAGAATACGGCGGCGCGGGCGCGTCGTTCTTCACGGCCATCATCGGCGTCGAAGAACTCTCTCGCGTTGACCCTTCGGTCGGCGTCCTGATGGACGTGCAGAACACGCTCGTCAACAACGCGCTCATACGCTGGGGCAACCCCGAGCAGAAGCGCAAGTACCTCACGCAACTCGCCGAGAACAAGATCGGCGCGTATTGCCTGAGCGAGGCCAGTTCCGGCTCCGACGCCTTCGCCATGCAGACCAGGGCTGTGGACGCGGGCGACCACTACGTTCTGAACGGCCAGAAACTCTGGATCACGAACGGCATGGAGGCCGAAATCTTCGTCGTCTTCGCCAACGCCAAACCCGAAGAAGGCTATCGCGGCGTGACCGCCTTCATCGTCGAAAAGGATTTTGAAGGCATCAGCGTCGGCAAGAAAGAGAACAAACTCGGCATACGCGCCTCTTCCACCACCGAGATCATCTTCGACAACTGCCGCGTGCCGAAAGAAAATCTGCTCGGCGAATTCGGCAAAGGCTACAAAGTCTCCATCGAGACTCTGAACGAAGGGCGCATCGGCATCGGCGCGCAGATGATCGGCCTCGCACGCGGCGCGCTCGAAGCCGCGCTCGCTTACACTTCGGAGCGCCAGCAGTTCGGCAAGGCCATCAATCAATTTCAGGGCGTGCAGTTCCAACTCGCCGAACTCGCCGTCGAACTCGAAGCCGCGCGCCTTCTGGTCTACAACGCCGCGCGCCTGAAAGACGCCGGACTCCCCTTCGTCAAAGAGGCCGCGATGGCGAAACTCTACTCGTCGCGCGCCGCCGAAACCATCGCCTCCAAAGCCATCGAACTCTACGGCGGCTACGGCTTCGTCAAAGACTACCCCGTAGAGAAATTCTGGCGCGACTCCAAGATCGGCGCGATCTACGAGGGCACGTCCAACATGCAACTACAAACCATCGCCAAGCTGATGATCGACAACCGGCAACCGAAGGTACAATAGGGAGCAGAGTGACAAGTGACGGGTGACAAGTGACAAGTTAAAACAGAACTTGTCTTTCCAACTTGTCACTTGTCACCCGTCACTTGTCACTTTAACTTATGTCTTCACGCATAGAAGTCTTCGAGCAGATGCTTGAGAGCGACCCCGACAATACGTTGGTGTTGTTCGGGCTGGCGAAGGAATATGAGAAGGAGGGGCGGCACGCCGACGTGGTCGCGACGCTCACGAAATACCTCCAACTCTTCAACGACGAGGGCAACGCCTACGGCATGCTCGCGCAGGCGCACGAACGCCTCGGCAACCGCGACGCCGCGCGCACGGCCTACCAACGCGGCATCGAAGTCGCGACCGCGCACGGCCACCCCTCTATGGCGGAAGACTACCGCATGACGCTTGAGAACGAGTACGAGGATTAGAGTTTTAATTTGAGGCGGGAAATCAGAGAGATGGACGAACTAATCTTTCTCGTAGAAGACGCGCCCGAAGGCGGCTACACTGCACGAGCATTAGGCGTCTCTATTTTCACAGAGGCGGACGATCCGGATAGTTTGAGAGAAATGGTGCGTGATGCGGTGCGCTGCCATTTTGATGAAGGGCAAGGGCCAAAAGTTATTCGTCTACATTTTGTCCGCGAAGAAGTGATTGCTGCATGAAGCTGCCTCGTGACGTGTCGGGTGATAATCTCGCTAAGGCGCTCAAAAGCTTCGGCTATCAAATCACACGACAGACGGGCAGCCACCTGCGCTTAACGACCATTGAGAACGGTGAGCATCACGTGACGATCCCGCGTCACGATCCTTTGCGAGTAGGCACATTCGCTGCCATTTTGGATGATGTAGCTGTTCATCTCGGATTGAGTCGCGCGGAGTTATTAGCAAAAATTAAGTTCTGATTATTAGAAGCAGGAGTAGTAAAAGCATGGCGACCGAATTGAAGGCGCGTGAGTATCGCGGGTTGGATCGAGAGCAGATGATCGGCATCTACCGCACGATGTACATGTCGCGGCGCGTGGATGATAAGGAGATTCAACTCAAGGGTCAGAACAAAATCTTTTTCCAGATTTCGGGCGCGGGGCACGAGGCCGTGCTCGTGGCGGCGGGGCTGGCGCTGCGCGCCGGTTACGATTGGTTCTACCCCTATTACCGCGACCGCGCGCTCTGCCTCCAACTCGGCATGACGCCGCACGAACAACTCCTCTCGGCGGTCGGCGCGGAGGCCGATCCGAACTCGCACGGGCGGCAGATGCCCTCGCACTGGGGTCACAAACGACTCAACATCGTCTCGCAATCGTCGCCGACGGGCACGCAGTTTTTGCAGGCGGTCGGCTGCGCGGAGGCGGGCTATCGCGCCCGTTTGATCGAGGAGTTGAAAGATCGCGCGGAGAATTTTCAAGCCGACGAAGTCGTCTACGTTTCGACCGGCGACGGCACGACGAGTCAGGGCGAATTCTGGGAGGCTCTGAACACGGCGAGCAACTTGAAGTTGCCGGTGCTGTTCCTCGTAGAAGATAACGGTTATGCGATCAGCGTGCCCGTCGAAGTGCAGACGGCGGGCGGCGACGTGTCGCGCCTCGTCGCGGGCTTCCCGGACCTCTACCTACAGAAGTGCGACGGCACAGACCCCGTCGAGTCGCTTGAGACGCTCAAGCGCGCGGTCGAATATTGTCGAGCGCGCAAAGGCCCCGCGCTCGTCCACGCGAAAGTCATACGCCCGTATTCGCATTCGCTCTCCGACGACGAAAAACTCTACCGCCCCGACGAGGAACGCACGACGGACGCCGAGCGCGACCCCGTCAAACGCTTCGGCGCGCTCCTCGTCGAAGAAGGTTTCATCACGCAGGAGGAGTTGCAGAAGTTAAAAGACGCGGTTGACGCGGAAGTGAACGAGGCGGCAGACCTCGCGCTCCAGAGTCCGCAGCCCGCGCCGGAGACGGCCACCCGTTTCGTCTATTCGCCCGACGTTGACCCGACCTCGAAAGACTTCGACACGGAAGAGGGCGCGGAGCTTTCCGGCAACGCGGGCACGATGGTTGACAACATCAACCGCTGCCTCCACGAAGAGATGGCGCGCGACGCTTCGATTGTCGTCTTCGGCGAAGACGTGGCCGACGTGTCGCGCGAAGAGAATCTGCATAAGGTGAAGGGCAAAGGCGGCGTCTTCAAAGTGACGGCTAACTTGCAGCGCAACTTCGGCTCGGCGCGCGTCTTCAACTCACCCTTGGCCGAAGCCAACATCGTCGGGCGCGCGATAGGGATGGCGACGCGCGGCCTGAAGCCCGTCGTCGAGATACAGTTCTTCGACTACATCTGGCCTGCCTATCACCAGATCAGAAACGAACTCGCGCTCATGCGCTGGCGCTCCGCGGGCGACTTCAAAGCGCCCGTCGTCATACGCTGCCCCGTCGGCGGCTATTTGAAAGGCGGCGCGGTCTATCACTCGCAATCGGGCGACACGCTGTTTACACACATCCCCGGCCTTCGCGTCGTCTACCCGTCTAACGCGCTCGACGCGAACGGCCTCCTGCGCACGGCCATTCGCTCCGACGACCCCGTGCTCTTTCTCGAACACAAACACCTCTACCGGCAGGCTTACAACAAGTCGCAGTATCCGGCGGACAACTTCCTCATCCCCTTCGGCAAGGCCAAGACCGTGCGCGAAGGCGCTGATCTTTCTATCATCACTTACGGCGCGCTCGTCCAACGCTCCGTCGTCGCCGCCAAGCAGGCCGAGCAGCAGGGCACGAGCGTCGAGATCATAGACCTGCGCACGCTCGCGCCCTACGACTGGGAAGCGATTGTCTCGACGGTCAAGAAGACGAGCCGCGTCATCGTCGCGCACGAAGACACGCGCACGCACGGCTTCGGCGCGGAAATCGCCGCGCGGATCAGCGACGAGTTGTTCGAGTATTTGGACGCGCCCGTGCGCCGCGTCGCAGCCCTCGACACCTTCGTCGCCTACGCGCCCCAACTCGAAGACCACATCCTCCCCCAACCCGAAGACGTGCTCCGCGCCATCAACGAACTCCGCGCCTACTGACAGGGCGCGCAACACTCAAAAACCAAACGGCGGTCGCTCAACACGACCGCCATTTTTTCTTTCCCTTACTAACCGCCGCGATATAATGCGCTCCATAACGTAGTTAGACTGCGCCATGCAGTTTAACGCGCTAATAGAGAATGTTATATTGCGAAGCACAGTATAAACAGTAGTTATGGCGCCATAGTTGACATGACATAATATGCTCGAAGGAGTGAAAACAATGAAGCTATTCACTTGCTGTAGCCTCATCCTGATGATTATAACCAGCCCGTGCTTATCTCTGGGGCAAGGACGAGAAAGAGTCATCGTATGGCAGTGGCAATCTCCGACGCCGCCTACTTGTCCTATAATTAAGAACACAGATGGTAGAACAGTCCCGACAAAGCTGATGGCTTTAGAGGTCGTCAATATTCTTGTAGCGAAGAGGCCTGTTACGTTGGGTCAGCCTTTTGAGGCAGGCGATGATTGGATGAAAGACCTTAAAGTGCGAGTCAAAAATGTTTCAGGGCGTCCGATTGTTCATGTATGGCTGCATTTCAGCTTACCCGAGGCGACGAAGGGAGAAGTGATAACAGGTTTCAGCTTAGATTATGGGAGACGGGTAGGCGCGGTAGAGTTAGAGGGAGAGCAGAAGTTAGCATTGCCCGGTGAAGAATTTGAGTTGACCCATAGCGATGAGGAATACGAGCGTGACAGGCGGTGGATTTTGGAATGGAGTGGAGTGACGAGCATCAACCGCGTGTGGTTTGGTAAAGCTGCTGTTAGGTTTGAGGATGAAACTGTGTGGGGAGGGTGGCCTCGCATAAGAAATACTCAGGTTAACCTTCAGTGCTCATAGGCGGCATAACAGCTCATTCAACCGGACGCCCCGACAGTCTTCTTTTCATGCCGCTTCCTTTGATGTATCTTGTCTGCCGTTCGCCCCGACGCGGTTTAATCACTCCCGCTCTCTGCTTTCCGAGAGACAAAGGAAAGGCTCAATATGACAACATCGAATAAACGGCTGGTCGGCTGTCTCTGCGTCGTGCTCACGGCAACGTCTCTGGCGGGTTGTAGTAAAAGTGATAACACGAATTCGCCTTCAACAAACGTCGCGTCAAACTCATCTTCCGCCGCAAACGCAAAGTCCGACACCGCTCCGACGGTGACGGGAGTTGAGAAACAGAAACCCGCGAGCGGGACGGGTAACGTGCAGGGCAAGGTTCTCTACAACGACAAGCCCGTCGAGAATATCGAAGTCAAGTTGTGCGAGAAGTTCAACCGTTTCCTCGGCGGGTGCGACGGGAAAACCCATACGGCGCGGACGGACGCGAACGGCGAGTATGTGATCGCCGACGTGGAGCCGAAAGTTTATGAAGGGCTGCTGGCGCGCGTGTTCGAGACGGACTCTTATATCTTCGCGGCTGCGGGCATCGCGGGAATTAGCTCGGCCAAGTACGACGTTACCGCCGATAAGACACTCTTCGTCGCTCCGACGAATCTCTTCAAGGGCGATCTGAAACTCGTTAATCCCAAAGCGGGCGCGAAGGTCAGCGCGGAAAATCTCGAACTCAAATGGGAGGCATACCCGGACGCCGCTTATTACAAGTTCAGCGTCTTTGCGGATACCCCGTCCGTCACCTCGCCTTACATCAACGTGCGCGTCGAAGCGACCTCCTACGGTCTCGACAAGCCGCTCGAAAAAGGCACCTACCGCTGGCAAGTGGATGCCTACAACAGCGCGGATCGAAAGCTGGCGGAGAGCGGCGACAACATTAAATTCACGATAAACTAACGGCGCTTCATCAATTCGCCCGTAGCGGAAAGCGAGACACTTTCGCGCGCGGACGACGCCCGTTTATTCGTTAGTCGTACACGCCTGTACTGTAACGTTTCGGTGCGGGTGGCTATTTTACTGCCTTTTTATACATTTTTTCGGACGCGCGCGCCCTCGCCGCGCGGCATGGCGGTTGCCACTCATCAACGCAGAGTATGACCCCTATTTTCAAACTTCCTCCCCCTCGTCTCTAAACTTAAAATTTCCGGAGGAGAATTCCAACATGAGTAAACGTTTGCTTTGCATTACGGCGGGCATCGCCTTGAGCCTTTCGGCGTCCGCCACTTACGTCGCGGCGCAAGACCGCCCGACCACGACGACCACAACCACACAAACCACCAAGACGGTTCAAAACCCTGACGGCACGTACACCGTTATTCAATATCCGGCTGACAAAGAAGTCACGGTTGACTTGATGCCGGGCACCCTGATTCCCGGCGCGAAGGGCTGGGCGAAAGTTATCCGCAAGGGCGACGCGACGAACATCAATTTAGATTTATCAGGCATCACGGGCGACGTGAACAACTACAACGTCTATGCCGTCGATCCGTCGGGCAAGTTCACACTGCTCGGCCCCGTCGCGGTCACGAACGGCACGGCGACGCAAACCTTCACGACGCCGATGGACAAGTTCATGCTCGTACTCTCGCCCGAAAGCAACTTGACGGCGATGGCCGACAACACGCCCATACTGTTCCGCAGCGGCGTGCCGCAGGGCTTCGCGGTGCTGCCGATGGGCAGCAGCGGCGAGCGCGATGGCGCGGCGGTCGGCGAGCGCGTCTCGGCGGCGACGACTTCGGGCACGACTCCGGCCTACACCGCGCCACTGCTCGGCATCCCGAACTGGCGACGGGGCACGGACACCGAAATGAAGATCAGGTTCGCGGGCGAGATGACGGGCACGCGCGCCAACGTCTCCATCGAGCCGCGCAAGGACGGCGCGACCACCATCCGTATGCGCTTCCACGAACTCAAGGAAGCCCCGGGCGGCAAACGCTACGTGCTCTGGGCCGTGAGCGCGGACAACAAGTATCACCGCCTCGGCCAGGTCGTGAACACCGGACAACGCAACGAAGCCGAGATCAGAACCGAGACGGGCTTGCCCGACTTCGGCCTCTTCATCACGACCGAAGACGTTAACGATCCGCCGCCGGCTGGCACAATCATCGGCACGGTCATTCGCGGTCAGTAAATCGTCCTCACCCGCTCAACAGGGATGAGGGCGGGGGGATGAGGGATGAATCGGCAGAAGCACACTAGCGATTGAATGCTTCCTCTGATTCATCCCTCCGCCCTCCGCCCTCATCCCTTTTTTATTGACCCGCCCGTCGTTCGCCCTGTATATTTCCAGTAGCCCGCTAAGTCAGGGGCGACAGGCGGCGAGCACTTCCCCGAACAACCGCCGGGCCGACACAAACGCCATCCCTCGTCAGTCTCCACCAAAGTAAGGTCAGTCAGGCCACAGTTAAGCTAGTTCTCAGATAATTCGTAAACAAACTTCCGTTCGCGCGCGTACTTCTCTTCCAGCGTGCGCGCTCGCTCGCCCCGCGCGGTAGTCCCGTCCGGAATCTTTAAAGCCATGCCGAAAAGCAAACTTCCCCCAATCCCCCGCCTGTTGCTTCTCGTGCTCTGCCTGTTGTTCTACGCGTCCGCGCACGAAGTTGCGCGCGCGCAGCAAACGCAGCCGCACGCAGAGTCTCTGCCCGAACTCGTCCGCCGCGTCAAGCCGACGGTTGTTGCCATCGTCACCTACGACTCGAAGGGCGAGCCGCTTTTGAGCGGCAGCGGTTTCTTTATACGCCCCGGGCAGGTCTTGACGAATTTGCACGTCGTCGAAGGCGCGCGCCGCGTCGAGGTGAAGACGCTCGACGGCAAAGGGAGAATCTACCCGTCGCTGGGCGCGCTCGACTTTGACGAAGAGGCAGACCTTGCCGTCCTCAGCGTGGACGTGCCGCACGAACGCACGCGCGTCATCGAAATAACGAACAGTTTGCCGGAAGAGGGCGAACAGGTTTTCGTCATCGGCAACCCGCTCAGACTCGAAGGGTCGGTCTCGGACGGCATCGTCTCCGCCGTGCGCGAAGTGCCGAACCTCGGCAAGATCATCCAGACGACCGCGCCCATCTCGCACGGCAATTCGGGCAGCCCCGTCTTCAATTTGCGCGGGCAGGTGGTTGGCATCGTCACCGTCAAAGTCACGAACGGGCAGAACATCAACCTCGCGCTCGCCTCCGCTCGCCTCATGTCGCTCAAACCCGACAAGCTCACGACCTTCGACGTGCTCGCCACGCGCAACCGCAGCACGCCGGGCGGCGAAGCGTCAGCCGAATGGTGGTACAAGAACGGGCTGAACTCGCTGTGGCTCGGAAACTACGACGGCGCTTTGGGGTCGTTCGAGCAAGTGGTCAACAAGAACCCGAACCGCGTCGAGGCGTGGATACAGGTCGGTTATTGCAAGGTCAAACAGGGCAAGATGAGCGACGCCATACGCGCCTACAAGCAAGCCCTGCGCCTGCGCCCCAACTCCGTAGAGGCTTACAACAAACTCGGCGACGCCTACTACTACGCCACCAACTTCAACGAAGCCATCGCCGCCTACACACAGGCCGCGCGCCTGCGCCCCGACCTCGGCGAAGCGTTCTACAACCTCGGCATGACCTACCTCGAAATCGGCGACCGCAACGCCGCCCTCGCGCAGAGTCGCCTGCTCCAAACGCTCGACGCCGAACTCTACCAAAAACTGCTCGTCGAAATCCGACGCTGAAAGAAGTTTAGTAAATCGTGAATCGTAAATCGTAAATAGACTAAAACCGCTTTTCTCTATTTACGATTTACGATTCACGATTTACGGTTCTTGTTTATCCCCCTCCCTTCCCGCCCCGTTCCCGCCGGAAGATAATTCATTCAACGTGTGAGGAAAGTCCATGATCGCAGAAGCCGAAATCTGGCAGGTAATGTGCAGTGGCGAGATTTATCAAGCCGAACTCGATACGCTCAAGGAGTGGATCGCGGAAGGGGTCGTGCAGCCGTCGGATCAGGTGAGGAAGGGAAACTTGCGCTGGATCGAGGCGGGGCGCGTGCCCGCGCTCAGACGCGTCTTCTCCGGCGAAGAAGTGATCACGCCCGCGCCGCATGACGCGAACGCCGCACACGCCGCCACGTCACAACACGCCGAACCCGTCGCCGCTCATCTTCCCGTCTATGCCGCACCCGCCGCCGGAGCGACGGCCTACGGCGTCGCCGACGCCCCGCCGCAACAGTTCGACGCGTGGCCGACGACACAGGACAACTTCGACGCCACGACGACGGAGCACTTCGGCCAGCACGCTTCATCCTTCCAGCACGCCGCGCAGCCCACGCTCTCGCTCGCGCCCGGTTGCTTCAACCACCCGCAGGCCGCGCCCGTATACATCTGCCGCGTCTGCCAATCGCTCTTCTGCGCGAAGTGCCCGAAGTTCGTAGAGAACTCGCGCACGGCTCTCTGCGCGCGTTGCGGCGACCTCTGTTCGCTCTACGAAGACGTGCGGGCGCAAGAAGAACGACTCGCCGACCGCACTTCGGGCTTCGGCATCGGCGACTTCGCGCAGGCGATTCGCTACCCGTTTCGCAACACAATCGGCCTCGTCGGGATGAGCGTGCTCTACGCGCTCCTGCTGCTCGCCGGTTGGCGCGGTCAACTCATCGCTTACGTAGTGCTGTTCGGCTGCATCTCGCTCGTCATTAAACAGGTGGCATGGGGACGCTTAGACCGCAGTTTCCTGCCGGACTTTTCCGCGTTCTCTTTATGGGACGATCTCGTCATGCCCTGCCTGCTCGGCGTCGGCGTCACGATCGTCACCATCGGCCCCGCCATCGTGCTCGTCGTCGCGCTGCTTTTCGGCTGGCTGAGCGGCGCAAGTAGCAACAGCAGCAGACCGCATAACTCCGCCGCGCCGCTCGCAGCGCCCGACGCCGTAGCGACGGCTGAGGAACAGCAGCAGGAGCAGCACTTGTCGCAGCAGGGGGAGTCGCAGATCACAGAGCAAGAGTTCGCGGATTTCGTCAACAGTTCCGACCCGCAGAAGGACGCGGAGTTCGCCAGGAAGGTTGAGCGGATGCGCGCGGAGCAATACAGAGCCGTCGTCACGGAGCAGGAGAAGCGCGAGTCGGACACGATGCGAAACGTGATCTCCGCGTTCAGAAACTCTCCGGGCTTGCTCTTATTTTTGGCGCTCGTCGCGCTCGCGTGGGCGTTCTTCTACTACCCGATGGCGCTCGCGGTGGCGGGCTTTACGGAAGACTTCATGTCGGTCGTCAACCCTCTGGTCGGCCTCGACACGATCCGGCGCATGGGCGGAACTTACGCCAAAGCGTTTCTCATGTACGTCGCCGTGCAGGTGTGCGCGATGGTCCTGAGTTTCGTCATCGCGCTCGTCACCGCGCCCTTCGACATGCCCATGGTCGGCAATCTTCCCGGGCGGTTCATGCAGGGCATCGTCGCGTTTTATTTCAACCTCGTCATCGCCTGCCTGCTCGGCCTCGCCCTCTACAAGTCAGCCGACCGGCTCGACCTCGCGACGGATTAGGAAGAAGGGGAAAGGGGAAGGGGTAAAGGTTAAAGGAAAAGAAAAGCGGAGCGCAGCACTCGAAAGCTGCCTCCGCTTTTTTCTTTGGCTTTGTATTTAACCTTTAACCCTTCCCCTTTTCCCTTTCCCCTTCCTATCCCCCCAGTTGCACGGTGAACACGTTTTTGTCTATGCGCGCGGGGTCGCCGAGGACGACGAAGCGTAGGTTCTGCATGTACTTTTGGGCGACGCGCTGCACGTCTTTCGGAGTAACGGCGCGTATGCGTTCGAGCAGCGTGAGCGAGTTGCGCCAGCCGCCGCCAATCAGTTCGTACGTGGCGAGGTCGGCGGCCTGCGCGCCGTTCGTCTCCTGCCCGACGTAGTGCTGCGTCAGATAGCCGGAGACGACTTTGGCGATGTCGGAGGCGGGCGTCGCTTCGTTTTGCAGCTTGGAGATTTCGTAGAGCATCACGCTGACGGCCTGGTTCGCGTCAACGGCGGAGACGGCGATGCCGCCGAGGTTCGCGCCCTGATTGTGCAGAAACGCCTCGGGCGCGTAAGAGAGGTTGCGCTTGTAGCGCACTTCGACCAGCACGCGGTCGTTTAAGAGCGACGAGGCCACGCGCATCGCGTAGTAGTCTTCCGAAGAGATGGGCGGCGCGGCGAAGACGCCCTGCACGTAGTTGGTCGGGATGGCGCGCTGCGTCACGTCAACGGTCGCGGATTTGAAAGCGAGTTGCGGCAAAGGAGTCGGGCGGTAGTCGCCGCGCGGGAGTTTGCCGAACGAGGTCGTGATGCGCTCGCGCAACTTCGCGGCGTCCAGGTCGCCGACGAGTACGAGCAGGAGGCGCGAGGTCTGCATCATCTGCGCGTGGTGGCGGCGTAGGTCTTCGAGCGTGAGGCGCGCGAGCGTCTGCTCCGTGCCGTCGGGGTCGTTCATGTAAGGGTGACCGGCGTAGGCCACGCGCGATTGCAGGACTTGTATGAAGGAGTCGGGCGTGTCCGTGTCGTTGCGCTTCGAGATGATGTGGCGGTTCTGCGCGCGCTTCACGTCTTCGGGCGCGAAGGCCGGGCGCAGCGCCACGTCCGTGAAGATGTCCCACGAGCGGTCGAAGTTGGCGCGCGTCGAGCCGAAGGTCAAGGCCGAGAAGTCGTAGTTGACGCCGTAGCTGATCCCCGTGCCCATGCGCGCGAGTTCTTTGCGCAGGCGCTCGCGCGGGAACGCGGCGCTGCCCTGCGTCATGGCGTCGAGCATCAGGGCTTCGATCCCGGCGTTCTCCGCAGTGATGTTGCGCGCGCCGCCGCGCAGGAACAATCCGCCCGACACGGTCAAACTTCCCGCACGACGCTTGACCAGCACCTTCAGCCCGTTGACTTCAAACTCCGTGACGAGCGACTCGGCGGTCGCCGCCACCTCGCGCGCCTTCGCACTGGCAGTCGCTGCCTGTTGCTGTTGCTGCGCCCACGCCGTAGCGGCGTCGCCGCCGGAGAAGAACAACGCGAAGGCAAACAGCGCCGACAGCAGAAAAGCGCGCCGCGCACGCTTCGATTCCCGATTTATAATTTCCATTTTTATAAAGAAATAACGGTGACTGCAAAGCTGTCAGTAGTCCGTTGTCCGTTGTTCAGATCATCTTTAGTAACTTGTGTGATAGCCACTAAACAACGGACTACTGACCACTGACAACGGACAGCTTTGCGTCCGTCGTTTATTTCGCCCCTTCTCCGATCAAATCCTGCGGCGTCAGTTGCGCCTGCCGCTGCAACTCTTCGGAGAGGAGCGCGAGGCCGACGTGCGGTTTGCCTTGAATGTACGTCGTCACGTAACGGTTGATGTCGGCGCGCGAGGTGCGGCGCAGGTTGCCGAGGTAGCCGCGAAAATAGTCGAGTCCGGTCGAAGCCCACCAGAAGCTGATGGTGTGCGTGTAGTCGGTCAGCTTCTCGCGCGAATAGAGGTCGTCGGCTTCGAGCAAGCCTTTGGCGGTTTCGAGTTGCTCGTCCGTGAAGTATTTCGGGTCGTTGAAACTGGCGACCTCTTTGTAGATGGCGCGCAGCGCGGCTTTCGCCTTGTCGGGCGTCGTCTGCGCGATGATCTGGATCGGCCCGACGTTGCGCTGCGTGTAGTAGCCGAGATTGATGCTGGTGACGAGTTCGGTGTCAACGAGCGCGCGCTGGAAACGCGAATCTTCCTGTCTGAGGATGAACGAGAACACGTCCGCCGCGTAAGTCCCCGCGTTGTCTTTGCCGATGGAGGGGCCGTGCCAGCCGATGCTGATGATGATGCTGTTGACGGGCTGCTTGATCACAGCGCCCTCGCTTTTCGGGAGCGGCGGGTGCTCGACCAGCGGATACTTGACGAACGGATCGTCGCCGCGCGGCCAGTCGCCGTAAAGCTCCTCGGCGAGTTTGAACACTTCGGCGGGGCGCACGTCGCCCGTCACGATGAGCGCCGAGTTGTTCGGGATGTAGTAGCGCGACTGGATGAGGCGCATCATCTCTGTCGTCGCGCTGCCGACCGTCTGGCGGTTGCCGCCCGGACTCTTGCGGCTCGGATACTTGTAGAAGAGACGGTTGTTCATCTCCACGCTCAGGAAGCCGTAAGGGTTCGACTCGTGACGGTCGAGTTCGCCGATGACGACCTCGCGCTCCTGCTCGAATTGCCGCTCGTCGAAGACCGGATAGCGCACGGCGTCGCGCATGAAGCGTATGGCGACGGGGAAATTCGGCGTGGTCGTCGTGAAGTAATAGTTGACGATCTCTTCCTGCGTCTGGCCGTTGAAGAGGATGCCGAGGTTGTCTATATTTTCCAGATACGCCTCACGGTTCTGGACGGCTTTGTTGGCCTTGAAGAACATGTGCTCGTAGAGGTGCGATAGGCCGTTGAGTTCGGGCGGCTCGGTGTAAGAGCCGTTCTTGACGGCCAGCTCCGCCGTCACAATCGGCACGGAATGGTCTTCGAGCACGATGACCTCAAGCCCGTTCGAGAGTATGCGGCTGACGAGCGGCGACTGCGCGACGGGCTGCGGCGTCGCTGTTGAAACGGGCTGCGGCGCGGCCTTCTGCGGCGCGGCGGCCTTCTGCGCGAACGCGTGCGGATTGAGCGGCGCGCTGTAGAGCGACAGGATGACGGCGAGGGTCGAGAGAAATGGACGCAAAAATATTCGGTTCATAAGTTCTTCAATGATTAAGTTCGGAGAATCCACCGGCAGCGCGCACTCGTGACGACAAACAGCGCGCGTTGGCCGAGAGACATCAACTGGCAGGCGTTTACGGATTCGCACCCTTTAGAGGCCGATCATAACACGCCGCGTTGCTTGGGTGACAAATGAGAGGAAGGAGATGTGGGTACGGAAATTTGGAATGCAAGAGTTGAGCACCACAGGATGCTTCAATGAGAATTATTAATTTCGCACTTGATCAGCAATCGAGCTAACGCGATGCTTCAAGTTTAGAGATTGCTTGACGCCACATCAGAGGGTCGCCTAGACGAACGGCTTTATCTAAACCGACGTTTTCCAATAAAAGACCTAACATGTTCAGCCGATCTTCTTCAGTCCAAAACAGCTTTCCCTCGATCAATTCGATTTTCTCAGGAGTCAGGCTATAGCGGCTCCTTATCTCATCGCGGCTCCAAGCGCGCCCGTCAGAACGGAAGTCCCAGTTTATTTCGGCCACAATTTCGGCCTCCACTTCTTAAAGTTTAGTCTGCGGCACGTCGGCGAGCGCGCGTGCGCGGAGGGCGGCGCGGAAGGGTTTCGCCTTGTCGCCTCCGGCGTTTGAAGACCAGCGGAAGCGTATGGCTTTCGACTCGCGGCTGTCGAGGCCGACGCGCATGCTGTAGGACTGTCGCGTGCGCGGCGAGTAGAGGACGAGGCGACGGCTGAAAGGATCGTCGCGCGAGTCCGTGCCGGTGCAGATCACTTCGTCATAGCCGTCGCCGTCGGCGTCCACCGATTCGGTCGTCCAGCGCGCGCCGCGAAATCCTTCCTTGTCGAGCGTGGTGCGCGCGGCCTCGCGGAAGCCGCCGAGCGCGCCGCGCGATTCCATCAAAAAGAGGTGCGTCGTGCCCGCCTCGCGCTCGTCGCGCACGGCGGCGATGCTCGTGCCGCGAAGTGTGCGTATGGCGCGCGCCTCGCTCACGATGCCGCGCGTCGAGACGGTCGCGGCGATCTGGCGCGCGGCGTCGCCGGAGAGTGACGCGGGGATGACCGAAGCAGCACGGGCAGCGGCGGGCGCTTCCCTCTCCGCGTCAACTTCGTTCGCGAAAGCGGTTCGCGTAGCAGCGGCGGCGGACGACGATGAGTTGGCGACGGCGCGCGGCGTGTTTGTTTTAACGCGCGCGCTCGTCGTGCTGCCGTTAGACCACGCGAAGAAGAGGCCGCCGAGCATGGCGAGCACGGTCATGGCGGCGACGAGACGCGCGCCGTTTGACGCGCGCGTGTCGAGCGTGGCGATGGTTGAAGCGAACGGAGCGGCTTCGGGCATCACGAGTTGCGCGGTGTTCCGGATGCTGCGTTCGAGCAGCGCACGGACTTCGCGCGCAGACTTCGGGCGGTCGGACGGATTCTTCGCCAGCAGCGTGTGCGTGGCGAGCGCGAGGCGGCGCGGCGCTTCCGGGCAGCGCGCGACGAGCGGCGGCGGCGCGGAGGTCGCCTGCCGTACAAGCACGGCGGATTGGAGTTGATCTGTAAACGGCGGCTGTCCGGTCAGCATTTCATAGACGATCACGCCGACGCTGTAGAGATCGCTGGCGGGGCCGACGGGCTGACCCAGGCATTGTTCGGGCGACATGTAGCGCGGCGTGCCGATGATCAGGCCGGACTCGGTCGTCGCGTGCGTCTTGGTCACGTCCGCCGAGGCGGTGAGCACTTTGGCGATGCCGAAGTCGAGCACGGAGACGCCGCGCTCGTTGAGCATGATGTTGGAAGGCTTGAGGTCGCGGTGGACGATGCCGAGCGCGTGCGCTTCCGCGAGCACGTCGCAGATTTCGCA
>DATHBB010000279.1:0-10381 GCA_035296385.1 Pyrinomonadaceae bacterium
CGCATGCATCTATGTGGAATAGTTCTGACGAAAACAGGCGTGTTCGATTGGCAATATTTTTTCTGCTGGCGGCGGGGGCAGTTCTCTGCGGTTGCACGCCGCCGCCCGACCCGAATCGCGGTCAGCGTTACGAGTTGAAAGGCAAGATCGTCTCTTTCAACAAGGCGCAGCAACAGGTCGTCGTTCAGCACGAAGAAGTGCCCGGTTTCATGGAAGCGATGACGATGCCCTTCACGCTCAAGGAAGACTCCGCCTTCGACGTGATGCGCGCGGGCGATCAGATACAGGCGACGCTCGTGGTGGACGACGAGCGCACGCGTCTGGAAAATCCGATCATCACACAGGCGGTTGAAGGGGCTACAGCGCCTTCTACGTCGCCGGACGGCGGAGGGTTGAGAGAACCCGAAATCGGCGCGAGCATGCCCGACGCGTCGCTCGTCAATCAGGACGGCAAGCCGATCAAGCTGCGCGACTATCGCGGGCGTGCGCTCGTCGTCACGTTCATCTACACGCGCTGCCCGTTGCCGGATTATTGCACGCTGATGAGCAACAATTTCGCCGCCGTCAGACGCGAGTTGGACAAGTCGCCCGAAACGCTTGCGGCGCGCCCGCACCTGCTCAGCATCACGCTCGATCCTGAGTACGACACGCCCAAGGTCTTGCGCAGCTACGGCGCGGCGCACACGGAAAATTACGAGGGCGAAAAGTTTGAGCACTGGGAATTCGCGACCGGAGAGCCGGAAGAGATTCAACGCGTGGCCGCGTTTTTCGGCTTGGGCTACAAACGGGAGGGCGCGGAGATCGTCCATTCGCTCAGAACCGCCGTCATCTCGCCCGACGGCAAACTGTATAAAATGTTTCGCGGAAACGAGTGGAAGCCCGCGGAAGTTGTGAACGCGCTCAAAGAAATGCAGAGCGGGAAGCCGACCTCTTAAAGTCTATGATCGCAATCAAAGATAAGGGGCGGCGCATGATGAATGCACCGCCCCTCGGATTTTCACTGAAACGATTAAGCCCCTAACCTTTGAGTTTCTTAATCTCCTCCGTCAACACCGGAAGTACTTCAAAGAGATCGCCGACGATGCCGTAGTCTGCGATGTCGAAGATGGGCGCTTCGGGGTCTTTGTTGACGGCGACGATGGTGCTCGCGTTCTTCATGCCGACGAGGTGCTGGATCGCGCCGGAGATGCCGAGCGCGATGTAGAGTTTCGGCGTGACGGTCTGCCCAGACGATCCGATCTGTCGATCAATCGGCAGCCAACCCGCGTCGCAGATCGGGCGTGAGGCCGCGATCTCGCCGCCGAGCGCTGCGGCCAGTTGCTCGGCGAGCGCGATGTGCTCCTGCCCCTTGATGCCGCGACCGATGGCGATGATGGTGTCGGCCTTCGTCAAGTCAACTGCCTGCTTCACCTCCTGGAAAGGCTCTTCGGGCTGCATCCTCACTTCGCCCACTTCGACCGGCAAAGACTCGACCGCAGCCGCCTCGCTTCCCTTCTCCGCCTGATCCGCGCGGTACGCGCCCGACTGGAACGTCGCGAACACGGGCGGCTCGCCCGAAGCCACCACGTCGGCGTCAATCTTCCCCTGAAAAATGCGTCGCGAGAAAACAACAGAATTGTCCGCCACCGTCGCGCGCACGCAATCGCTGATCAAATCTTTTCCGAAGCGCGCGGCGAGTTTCGGCGCGTAGTCGCGCACGAGGTATGTGTGCGGCATGATGACGAATTGCGGGTCGAGCGCGCGCACGGCTGCCTCCATCGCGTCTGCGTAACCGTCGGGCGTGTAGTCCGACAGCTTCGCGTTTTCGACCGAGACGACCTTGTCGAGTTTGTACGCGGCGACTTGCGACGCGAGCGCCGGGTCCGTGCCGAGCACGACGGCTGTTACCGTCTGGCCGAGCGACGCCGCGAGTTGTTGCGCGGCGGCGACGGCCTCGAACGACGTTTTATTGAACGCACCGCCCCGGTGCTCTGCGAAGACTATGATTCCGTTAGGCATATAATTTAGCTATCAGCTATCAGCTATCAGCAAATTCAACCTGTCTGGTTGATAGCTGAGGGCTCTTAAAAAATTCTCGCTTCGGTTCGTAATTTTTCCGCGAGTTGCGCGGCTCCGGCTTTGGCGTCGCCTTCGCCGAGAAACTGCGTCTGCTTGGTTTTTTGCGGGAAGTAAACTTTCGTGATTTGCTGGTGCGCCGCCGCACTCGCGGCGTCGGCTGCCGCGGGCGTGACCTCTTTAATCTCTTTCTTCTTTGCCGCCATGATGCCCTTCAAGGTCGCGTAGCGAATCTGGCTGATGCCGGATTGAATCGTGAGGAGCGCGGGGCGCGGCATCGCGTACCACTGATACCAGCCGCTCTCCAGTTCTCGCTTCACGCGCAGCGCGTCGCCCGAGGCGTCAACTTCGATTACGATGGTCGCGTGCGGCAATCCTAACAACTCCGCGAGGATGACACCCGTTTGCGCGTAGCCGTTGTCGTCCGACTGCAAACCCGTCAGGATGAGATCGGCGCTCTCGTCCTTGATCGCCTCGGACAAAACTTTCGCCGCAGCATAGGGGCCGAGTTGCGCGCCGTCGTCGCCCGTCAAGACGTGTATGGCGCGATCAGCACCGCGCGCGAGCGCGTCTTTGATGACGCTCTTGACGCGCTGCGGCCCCATCGAGCAGACGACGACTTCGCCGCCGCCGTGCTTCTCTTTCAAACGCAGAGCCTCTTCGAGCGCGTAGCCGTCCGATTCGTTGACCTCGTAGGAGAGATCGCCCTCCTCGATCCACGTCTCGCCTTTGTTGATGCGCAGGATCGCGTCCTTGTTGGCGACCTGTTTCATGAGCACAATTATTTTCATTGTCCGTTGTCCGTTGTCCGTTGTCCGTTGTCCGTTGTCAATCGCCCGCTCCGTCAAAGGCTCATACGTTGATGCCACTGATGCAACGGACGACTGACAACAGACAACGGACAGTTTTTCATTCCTCGAAACGTTTGAAGAGTAGCGCCGCGTTCGTGCCGCCGAAGCCGAAGCTGTTCGAAAGCACGTAATTAACTTGTGCTTCGCGCGGCTCGTTCGGCACGTAATCGAGATCGCATTCGGGGTCGGGGTTGACGTAGTTGATCGTCGGCGGGAGCATGCCCCGCGTGATGGCGAGCACGGAGAAGACGGCTTCGATGCCGCCCGCCGCGCCGAGCAAGTGCCCCGTCATGGACTTCGTCGAACTGACCGCGAGTTTATCCGCGTGCGCGCCGAAAGTTTTGCGTATGGCGAGAGTTTCAAATTTGTCGTTGTAGGGCGTCGAAGTGCCGTGCGCGTTGATATAGTCAACCTGATCCGGCTGCGTCGCGCCATCGCGTAGCGCCATCTCCATCACGCGCACCGCGCCGGACGCCGTCTCGTCGGGCATCGTGATGTGGAAGGCGTCGGCGGTCATGCCGTATCCCGTGAGTTCGGCGTAAATCTTCGCGCCGCGCGCGCGCGCAAACTCCAGTTCTTCGAGGATCATGATGCCCGCGCCCTCGCCGATGATGAAGCCGTCGCGGTCGCGCTCGAACGGGCGCGAGGCATGTACCGGATCGTCGTTGCGCGTCGAGAGCGCGCGCATGGCGGCGAACCCGGCCACGCTCATCGGCGTGATGGCCGACTCCGCGCCGCCGCAGATCATCACGTCGGCGTCGCCGCGCTGGATGATCTTGAAACTGTCGCCGATAGCGTGCGCTCCGGCAGCGCAGGCGGTGGCCGTCGCGGAGTTCGGCCCCTTAGCGCCCGAGCGTATGGAGACCTGACCGGCGGCCAGGTTGACGATTGCCGAAGGGATGAAGAAGGGCGAGACGCGACCGGGGCCGTCGTCCAGAAGTTTCGAGTGTTCGCGTTCGATTGCCCAGAAGTCGCCGATGCCGCTGCTGATGTACGTGCCGACGCGCTCGGATACGTCGTCGGCAAACTTCTGCCCGCGCTCGATGAGTCCGCTGCTGTAGATCGCCTCGTCGGCGGCGGCGATGGCGTAATGAATGAACGCGCCCATCTTGCGCGCTTCTTTCTTCTCGACAAAATTGAGCGGGTCGAAATCTATGACCTCGGCGGCGATCTTGACCGAGAACTTCTCCGTGTCGAACTTCTTGATGTAGTCCACGCCGCTGCGGCCTTCCATCAAGGCCGCCCACGTGGATTCAACCGTCAAACCGACGGGAGTGACGAGGCCGAGTCCCGTAACCACGACGCGACGTTTCAAATTCCTGCTCCTCCCTGAAGCGGACTGCTAGCGCCGTTGCCACGCACGCTTGCGCGCGATCTTTCACGCGCCACGCGCACTATCCCGCAACGACAAATTTTCCGGCAGACTCTGGAACAACCTCCGGCGAACCGCAAACGCACGAAGCGTTTGCGACCCGGCGCGCGGTCGCTTTACGCCTTGTTCAAATGCTGCTCGATGTAGTTGTAGGCGTCGCGCACGCTCTGGATTTTTTCGGCGTCCTCGTCGGGAATCTCGATGCCGAACTCTTCTTCAAAACGCATGACGAGTTCGACGGTGTCGAGCGAATCAGCTCCCAGATCGTCTATGAAGCGCGCGTTCGGCGTCACCTCGTTTTCGTCCACGCCTAGTTCGTCCACAATGATCTGCTTCACTTTATTCTCGATCTCTGCTTGATCGGGCATCGTAGTTTGTGCTCCTTCAGTCGAATAAAAAATAGAAAAACTTGTCTTGGTGTTGTGCGCAAATTAAAACACGCTCAACGGTTAATTGCCACCGCTGGCGGCATCCGTCCCCGAGAGCGCGGCGCGTGCGGCCTCAAGGCTCGCGGCGTCTCCGGCGTTCACACATCGCGCGTCGGGAACGATCTGTCGAACCAGGCCGGACAGAATTTTGCCGGGGCCGACCTCCACGAACGTCTCGACGCCCGCCCCCGCCAGAAACTCCACAGACTCCAGCCAGCGCACCGGCGAGGAAACCTGCCGCACGAGCGACGCGCGCGCCTCGCTTCCCGTCTTGATAGCTGTGGCGTCAACGTTCGTGACGAGCGGCACGCGCAAATCCGCAAACTCCAATTTTTCCAAATCCGCGCTCAGACGATCCTGCGCCGGTTGCATCAAGGCGCAATGGAAAGGCGCGCTCACGGCCAATTTCATAGCGCGTTTCGCGCCGCGCGCTTTCAACAGTTCCGACGCGCGTTCGACCGCCGCCGCGTGCCCCGCGATCACGATCTGTTTCGGCGAATTGATATTCGCAGGGCTGCACACTTCGACTTCCCCTGCGGCTTCGCGGCACGCTTCCTCAGTTGTTTGTAAGTCCGCGCCGAGTATCGCGGCCATCGCGCCGACGCCGACGGGCACGGCCTCCTGCATGTAACGCCCGCGCGCGCGAACCGTCCGCACCGCGTCCCTGAGCGAAAGCGCGCCCGCCGCGACGAGCGCGGAATATTCGCCGAGACTGTGACCGGCGACAAACGCGGGCGGCGCGAAGCCTTCGGATTCCATCACGCGCAAGGCCGCGACCGAGACGGTCAGGATCGCGGGCTGCGTGTTCTCCGTCAACTGCAACTGTTCGGCAGGCCCCTCGAAACAGAGTTCGGAGAGCGCGAAGCCGAGCGCGTCGTCGGCCTCCGCGAACACTTCGCGCGCCGACGCGAACCCCTCCGCGAGTTCGCGTCCCATCCCCGCAAACTGCGAGCCTTGCCCCGGAAAAATGTATGCGACAGTCATTTGAAATCTTGGGTAAGGGGTAAAGGGGAAGGGTTAAGGGTAAAAACTAAAAACAGGCTTCTTCCTTTTCCCTTTACCCCTTACCCTTTTCCCCCTTGCCTTGAAACTTACCAGCGCATCAAGACCGCGCCCCACGTGACGCCGCCGCCGAAGGATGCGAGCAGCACGAGGTCGCCTTCGCTGATGCGTCCCTGTTCGACGCACTCGTCGAGCGCAATCGGGATCGAGGCCGAAGACGTGTTGCCGTGCATGGCGATGTTGGAATAGACGATACTGCTGTCAACTTTCAAATTGTTCGCCACCGCGTCCGTGATGCGCTGGTTGGCCTGATGCGGGATGAACAACTTCACGTCGTCGGCCTTGTAGCCGCCCTCCTCCAACACCTCGCGCGAGACTTCGGCCATCGAGCGCACGGCCACCTTGAACAGTTCGTTGCCCTTCATACGAAAATAGTGCTGACCGCTCTCGACGTTCGCGGCGCTGATGCCGAGACGCGTGCCGCCGCCCGGCGCGTAGAGTTGTTCGGCGAAGCGACCGTCGGAACGTATGCGCGTGGCGAGTATGCCGCGCTCGTCGCCTTCAGCCGCGCCGACGAGAGCCGCGCCCGCGCCGTCGCCGAAGATGACGCAGGTGGAACGATCCGTGTAATCAACATAACGCGTCAAAACTTCCGCGCCGATGACGAGCGCGTAGCGCGCCTGCCCTCCGCGTATCATCTGGTTGGCGAGCGTCAGGCCGTAGAGAAAGCCTGAGCAGGCGGCGGCCAGATCGAAGGCGGCGGCGCGGTGCGCGCCGAGTTCGGTCTGGATCAAACAGCCTGTCGAGGGGAGTATCTGGTCGGGCGTGACGGTGGCGCAGATGAGCAGATCGATCTCGGACGGATCGATGCGCGCGCGCTCGATGGCCTGCTGCGCGGCGCGTACGGCAAACATCGAAGTGTACTCGCCCTCGCCCGCCCTGTGGCGCTCCTTGATGCCGGTGCGCGAAGTGATCCAATCGTCCGAGGTTTCGACCATCCGTTCGAGTTCGGCGTTCGTCAACACGCCTTCGGGGTAGGCGCGTCCGGTGCTCAAAATGCGGGCGCTTACAGTGTTCGCCATCTTCAATCGCCTTCCTCAACTCTTACTTAATATTTTCCGACCTTCTTGCAGTTGGAGGAAACAGATGCCGCGTGATCGTGAGGAACATTATCGCCAGATAAGTGGCAGTAGCTCCGATAAGCGCAATCAGCACATCCTTGTCTAATTTCAAAAGGCCAAATCCGTCCAGAAAAAGGGCGACAATCGCCGCGATGACAAATAAGCTCATCAACACTAGTAACGAGTATGCGATCCGATAGCGTAACTTGTCGTCATCCATCTCCGCCTACCTTTTCAGACTGATCGTCGAAGGCTGAGCGGTTAGGGTTGACAGCCTGACCTTAACCGGAAGCCTCAAATCTCTGTTCTCTAGTGGCCTCCAACAATTGTAGTTCACGCGCGTGCGTCTCGGCGATGCCTTCCTCGATGCGGTCGCTCGCGCCGTGCTCGGAAAATTCCTTGACGATGCGCACGGCGTTGCGCAGAGCGCGCGCGTTTGAACTGCCGTGCCCGATGACGACCAGACGCTGCACACCTAAGAGCGGCGCGCCGCCGTATTCCGAATAATCGAGTTTCTTCTTCAAACGCTGGAAGGCCGGACGCGCCAGCATCGCTCCCGCCTTCGTGATGGCCGAAGCCGACAGTTCGCGTTTGATGAGCGAGATGACTGCGTCCTGCAAGCCTTCGGAGAGTTTGAGCATCACGTTGCCGGTGAACCCGTCGGTGACTATAACGTCAACCGCGCCCGTGAACACGTCGCGCCCTTCGACGTTCCCGACGAAGTTCAAACTGCTCAACTCGCGCAGGAGCGGGAACGCTTCTTTCGTCAACTCGTTCCCCTTCGCCTCTTCCTCGCCGATGCTCATCAGGCCGACCGCCGGCCTCGCAGTACCCAAAACCGAGCGCGCGTAAGCGTCGCCCATGATAGCAAACTGCGCCATCTGGTGCGGCTTGCAATCCGAGTTCGCGCCCACGTCCAGAAGCAGCACGGGCTTTCCAGCTTTCGTCGGAATCAGAGCGGCGAGCGCGGGGCGATCCACGCCGGGCAGCATCCCTATGACCATCTTCGCGGTCGCCATCGCCGCGCCCGTGTTGCCCGCCGAGACGAAGCCGTCGGCGAGTCCCTCGGCGACGAGTTTCGCGCCGACGCGCAGAGAGCTTTTCTTCTTGCGGCGCACGGCTGTGGCGACGGGTTCGTCCATGCCGACGACTTCCGCCGCTTCGACAAACTCGATGCCGTTGTCGCCATCCCTGCGCCAGCCGCAGCGACGCAACTCGGGCACAACCCTCTCCGGCTGGCCGACGAGGATGACGCCGATCTTGAAATCGCGCGCCGCGGCCATCGCGCCGTCGATTTCGGGATGCGGGGCGCCGTCGCTGCCCATCGCATCCACCACGACTTTCCCCGTCAGTTGGCGTCCTTGCTTCATCTTGAGGCGCGCGTCGGAAATGACAGCCGGAAACAGCTACGAAATCGCTTAGACTTCAGTGTTGACGCGAACCACTTCACGGCCTTTGTAATGGCCGCACTTCGGGCAGACGCGATGAGGCATGCGCGGCTCCTGACAGTTCGGGCAAGTTTGTGTCTGCGGCGCGCGCAGCGCGTCATGCGCCCGTCGTTTTCCGGTGCGCGCTTTGGAATGTCTTCGTTTTGGATTAGGCATTATAAGTTCCTTATAAGTGACGAGTGACTTTTTTAAGTGACGAGTGACAAGGGACAAGCTAAAAACAAGCATTCTAACTTGTCACCTGTCACTCGTCGCTTGTCACTGTTTTTTCAATGCTGCGAGCGCAGCCCAGCGCGGGTCTGTGCCCTGCTGCTCGCAGTTGCATGTTTGTGAATTCAAATCCGCGCCGCACGTCGGGCACAAGCCCTTGCAATCCTCGCGGCACAGTTGGCGCAGAGGCAAAGCGAGCAAAAGCTGCTCGCGCGCCAGTTCGTCAATATCTAAAGAATCGCCTTCGTAGGTGGCGAAAATCAGTTCGTCCGGCTGTAACTCGGTCACTTCGCGCTCGGTGTCTTCGGCCTCTGCCGGAATGTACGCGACATCGAAATCCGCGTCCACGGGGACGACGACGGGCGCGAGGCAGCGGTCGCAACGAACCTCGACCGAAGCGTTGATCTTGCCCCGCATGCGAACCTGCTCGCGTATTTTGCTCGCGCGCCCCTCGACCTTCGCCTCCGAAGTGAGGCGCGTCAGTTCGTCTTCGAGCGGCAACTCATCGGGCGCGTAGCGTGCGGCGAACGGCGTGGCCGCCTCTTTCAGTTTATCTACCTCGATCCGCATCACTCTTCCCCGTCTGTCGCACTACAGCCGCAAACACGCGGCGCACGCAAAAGGAGCAATTATAGCGGTCAGCGCGCGGGTGTCAACGTGCCGAAGCCGACTTGCGCCAGCGCATCCTCGCGCAGGGCGAGCGCCAGACGCTTATCGCCGCCCGTCAGCAAACGTTTTTGGCGATGCCGCGACGCGCCGAAAAAAGCGTGCAGCAACATCTCGTCCGAAAAGGCGACCTCGCGCTTGCCGCGCGCCGCGCGCCTCTCGCCTTCCGTGCCGAGAGCGCGTGCGGTCGCAAACGCTTTGCGTGCGGCCTTCGCCTCGCCCAGTTGATCTTGAACGAAGCCGAGCAGTTGAAACGCGGCGGCGTAGTTTTCGTCCGCCTCGATGGCTTTATTGACGTGCCGGAGCGCCGTGCGCAGACGCCCGACGCGCGCGAGCGCGAAACCCAACACGTAGTGCGCTTCGGCGGACGGGCGCGCGGCGAGGGCTTGCTTGAAATGCGCGAGCGCGTCCGGCCAGCCGTCCTCAGCCGCGTGGAAGCGTCCGAGCGCGTAGTGCGCGGCGTACGACGAACCGCGCTCCGCTATCGAGTCGTGCAGCAACTTCTTCGACTGTTCGACCTCGCCGTTATCACCGCAGGCGATGCCGAGCAGCAGGTAGACCTGCGTGCTGGCGGGCTGCGCGTCGTGTGCGCGTTGCAGGTAGGCGTGGGCGAGCGGGAATTTGCCTTCGCGGAAGAATTGCAGGCCGAGTATGAAATTGAGCGTCGGGTGCGCAGGCGCGAGCGCGGCGGCGCGTTCCAACTCGCCTTTGGCGCGCGCGGTCTTTCCGTCGCCGAGCAACGCAAGGCCGCGCCGTACGAACCCCGCGAAGACATCCTTTTCCTTGCCCTGATAGTCCGCGAGGATACTCTCCAGCAGAAACTCTGCCGTGCTCTGCTCCTTCACCGCAGGCTTCTCGCCCGCGAGCGCGGCACGCCACATCGTGTTCAATTTTTTACGATCAACCAGCCCCGCCTCGTCGAGCAGGTTGATGAAAGTTTCCAGCAGCGCGTGATCCGAGAGGGCTATCTGCGACTGTTTCAGTAACAGTTCAAAACCTTTTTCCAGCCGCTCGGCGAAGCGCAGGAGATTGTTCTCCAGTAGCGAGATGCGCTCGATCAGTTGCCCCTCGTGTTGCGTTCCCGCCGCCGCTTCCTCCTCGAAACGAAGCGTCGAAGGCTCTACGACCAGCATCAGGCGCGTCCCGCAACGCTCACACAACTCCTCGCCCAGCGGATTCGCCGCGCGGCATCTCTGGCAACGTATCTCTTGAAAACTTCTTCGCATCT
>DATHBB010000280.1:0-5013 GCA_035296385.1 Pyrinomonadaceae bacterium
GGCGGCGATCATCAGGATCAGTGTGAGCGCGGTGTTGATGTAGCCTTGCGCCGCCGTTTCCGGTTTTTGCGCGAGCGGCCAGAAGATTTGCGTGATGGATTGATAGCCCGCAACGAGCGTGGTCGTGCCGACGAAGACGAGCGGCACGAGCGTAGTCCAGGCGTAGCGCGCGCGCCCCATGTTGATGATGATCGTCGTGGCGACGCAGAGAGCGACGGCTGCGAGCAGTTGGTTGGCGATGCCGAACATCGGCCAGATCGTAGAGATCGAACCCGACCAGATGAAGGCCGCCCACCCGGCGACGACCAGCGCCGTCGTGATGACGGAACCGGGCAGCCACGTCGGCTCTTCAAACTTACGATAAAAGCGCCCCATGAATTCGCCGACGAGGAAGCGCGCGACGCGTGTGCCCGTGTCAATCGTCGTCAGGATGAAAAGCGCCTCGAACATGATGGCGAAGTGATACCAGTATTTCATCAGTCCGGTGAGACCGGGGATGGCGTCGAAAATTTTGGCGATGCCTAAGGCGAGTGTGACCGCGCCGCCCGTGCGCCCGCGCAAGTTTTTCTCGCCCGACTCGGCTTCGAGCCGGTCGATCTCTTTCGGCTGCAAGTCGAAGTCGCCGCCCGTGTGCGTGTCCACGAGACGCGTGTAGGCGGCGCGTTGCGCGTCCGTGCCCTGCGCCGTGTTGATTGCAAAGTAGTCGCCGGGGAAAAGCGACGAGGCCGCGATAAGTGCGACGACGCCGACGACGCCCTCCATCAACATCGCGCCGTAGCCGATCATGCGCGTGTCGCCTTCGCGCGAGATCATCTTCGGCGTCGTGCCCGACGAGATGAGCGCGTGGAAGCCGCTGATCGCGCCGCATGCAATCGTGATGAAGACGAACGGGTAGAGTTTGCCCGGAATGACGGGGCCGCCGCCCGCGACGAACGGCGTGAACGCGGGCATCTGCAAAGTCGGATGCACGAGGATGACGCCGACGATGAGAAAGGCAATCGTCCCGATCTTCAAATACGAAGAGAGATAATCGCGCGGGCACAGAAGCATCCAGACGGGCAGGACCGACGCGACGAAACCGTAAGCCGCCATCAACAGCGTGATCGTGTTGCGCGAGAATGTGAACGACTGCGCCCAACTCGACTCGGCTACCCAGCCGCCCGCCACCACCGCGAACAGCAGCCCCACCACGCCGAGCGCGCTCGCCTCGCCGATCCGCCCGGGGCGTATGCGGTACATGTACAAACCCATCAAGAGCGCGAGCGGGATCGTACATGCGACCGTGAACGTGCCCCACGCAGACTCCGCGAGCGCGTTGACGACGACAAGTCCTAACCCCGCGAGCGCGATGACGACGATGAAGAGGATCGCCACGCCCGCAACGAGTCCTGAGAGTGGGCTAATCTCCGTGCGCGCGATCTCTGCGAGCGATTTGCCTTTTCGCCTGACGCTCGCCACAAGGATCATAAAATCGTGCACCGCGCCGCCGAGGCAGACGCCGATGACGAGCCACAGGAGGCCGGGCAAGAATCCGAACTGCGCGGCGAGCACCGGCCCGATCAGAGGCCCCGCGCCGGAGATGGCCGCGAAGTGGTGGCCGAACAAGACCCACTTGTTCGTCGGGTAATAGTTGTGGCCGTCGTACATCGTCTCGGACGGGACGGCGCGCCTGTCGTCCAAAGTGAGCACGCGCGCGGCGAGGAAGGCCGAGTAGTAACGATAGGCGATGGCCATTACACACAGCGCGCCGATGATGACGGGCAAAGCGTTCATGTCTGCTCCCAACAAAAAAGTGTCTATTCGCGGAGTAGTTTCCTGGTTACAGATTTCCTCTGTGCCTCCTCTGTGTTCTCTGTGTCTCTGTGGTGAGTCTCATTTAACTAAGCACTCACCACAGAGACACAGAGAACACGGAGGAGGCACAGAGAGAGTTCAAATCAATTTAAGACACAACCGTTCGCGTGGAAGGCTTACGAATTGCGAACGGGCGAAAACCGGCGGCGGGATTATAAAACGATCAGGCCGAGACTTAGCAACGGTCGCCCGCGCGTCGCCTGCCAGAACAGCAGCGTGAAGACGGCGAAATAAACGAGCGCGAGCGCGAACGTGTAGGCGACGGGGCGGCGGCGCACGTCAATAGTTTTCCAACGGCTGAAGGAATAGCCCGCGAGCGGAAGGATTTGCAGCGCGTGGAAGCCTAGAAAATGCGCAACGCGCAGGTCGCCCGCGCGCGTGCTCCAGTTGACGAAGGGGAGTCCGGGTCCACCGTCGGGTTGGCCTACGGTGTGCGCCATCTGGCCGATCATCGCCATGCCTTCGATGCTGGCGAGGAAGAAAAGAAGCAGGCCGAGCCGTATGCCCCAGAGATAGGCGGGCGCGAGCGGCGCGGTTTTGCCGAAGAAGAGCAGGAGCGTCAGGACGACGAGCAGCGTGTTGAAGGTGATGAGCAAGCCCATCAGGCCGAAGACGCCGGCGTCGTAGGCCGAAGAGATGTTGAAGTGAGAGGGCACGCCGCGCGCCGCCTGTGAGATGACGCAAGCCATCTCGCCGACGAACACAAACGCCGTCCCCCAACTGATGAGAGCGACCGTGCGGCGGTAGCGCGAGAGGTAGGGCATGAACCACGCGAGCGTGAAAGTGTAAACCGCGATGGAGACGGCGAACTTCGATGGCTTGATCCATGGGTTCAGCCCCGTCACCGTGCGCCCGTCGAAGAACGCGACGCAGATCATCAGGACGAGCAACAGGACGTGCAGCCACGCGGTCGCGGCCAGCACGCGGTCGCGACGGTAAACTTCTCCGATCAATTCACGCGCGCTCATGTTCAGATTCCTCGACGGTGAATTTGCGCGCGACCGTGAAGCGCAGCAGGAAGTAGAGCAAGAGTCCGGCGGGGCCGAACATGAAGGTGAGCGCGAGACACGGCACGACGAGCAGGTGATGAATTCCGACGCGCCGGGAGTCGCGCACCTCCCACGCCCCGACGAAGAGATCGAAGGCGAGATAGTGAATCCAACCGGCGAGCAGACTGTAAGGGTTGCGGAAAAGCTGCCCGACCTCCGCGAGTGAGCCGAAGCCGCCCTCCGAATGGCCGAAGTGCACGGCGACGATGATCACATAGACGACGGCGAGCGCGAGCGGCAGCACGCAGGCCGCGATGATGCGCGCCGTCCAACGCCAGCGCGGCAAGAAGATGAGCAACAGCCAGCCGGGCAGGACGAGCGTGGTGCAAATGGAGAAAATTTTTTCAGGGGACATAAGCGTTCGCTCCGGCAGTTAAAACTTAGAACGTCAGACGGGCGCTTGAGGTTTTGTCTTTAAGCGAAAAAATTACCGGAGCGTCGCGTGGCAAATTGCGAAAAAGTCTTCGCGCGGTCGGCAGCTTGCCAGAAGCGTCCGCACGCGTGGGCGGAAATTACGGCCAACCCGACATTCTTCCGGCGTGGCATGCCGGTTGTTAAGACTAAAAGCAGCCGCCGCCTCAGAGTTCAAAAGGCGAAAGACGAAAGCACGGCGCGGCACTTGAAACTACGGAAGGAGAACCCCATGAACATCATCATCTTCACTTACCTGCTGTACCTGTCCATCAGCATCGCGCTCACGGTGTGGGTGGCGCAGACGCTCTTCAAGAACGGGCGCGTCTTTCTCGTAGATGTTTTCCACGGTAACGAGGGGCTGGCCGATTCGGTGAACCACCTGCTGGTCGTAGGGTTCTACCTGATCAATTTCGGCTACGTGAGCCTCGCGCTCAGAATCGGCTACGACGTGACGAGCATGCGCGCGAGCATAGAGGCGCTGTCGTGGAAGGTCGGCCTCGTGCTCGTCGTGCTCGGCGCGATGCACTTCTTCAACCTCTACGTCTTCAGCCGCATACGCCGCCGACCGCAGCCGCTCTTCAACGACACGGGCACTGCGATGCCGCGCGCCGCCGGTCGCACGTGGGCGAGCGAGAGTTAAGAATTAAGACTCACCGCAGAGGACAACGATGAAGTAGGAACGCGGAACGATGAACTGAAAGCACCGTGTCTTCAGTTCATCGTTCCGCGTTCCTGCTTCTGCGTTTCTCTTTCACTGCGATGAAGGTTTTTCACTGAATCGCGACTCGCTCGCAGTTCACGAAATCTCGCGTTATTGATGTTCGTCGATGTGTATGTCGCGCGCGGCGAGGGCGGCGACGAAAGGGTCGGGCGGAACGACGAGTTCCTGCGGTCGCGCGCCGCGCTCCGTCGTCTCGCCGCGCGCCATCATCTGCGCGATGATGGAGGCGGGAAAGGCGGTCGTGCGCATCATCGCGGAGAGTCCGGTGCGCGCGTCGAAGCGATCAATGATGTCGTAGCGCAGTCGCCCGTCGCGCCCGTCCGCGCGCCCGCGAAAGGCGAGACGTATGAGCACCACGTCGGGTTCGTCTGCGGGCAGGTGGCGTTGCAACATCTCGCCGAGCACGCGGCGCGGGCGGACGCGCAGGCCGCCGTCCAACTCGATCTCTTCGCTCGCGGCGAGTCCGAGATCGACGAATAATTTGAACTGATCGCAGTGGCCGGGGTAGCGTATGGTTTTGTAGTCGAGTTCCTGCAAGCGCCCGTGAAAAGTGTCGGGGAGCGTGGACGTGCCGCCGGAAGTTTGGAAGGCTTCCATGCGCCCGAAGGGGGCGGGGAACTCAAGCGCCTCGATCTCCGTGAGCGATTCCACTTCGACGATCTGCCCGCCGCGTATGACGCGCGCGCGCTCGACGTATTCGTTGATCAGACCTTCGACCGAAAAGACGATCTGGTAATTAAGCGGCGGACGCGGCTGTTGCGGCAAACCGCCGACGCGTATGTGTATGGCTTCGAGTTCGTCGAAGCGCGCCGCGCCGTGCGCCGCGAGGACGGACACCATGCCGGGCGCGAGTCCGCAGTCGGGGATGATGTTGATGCCCGCCGCGCGCGCCTCCGCGTCGAGCGCGAGTTCCGAGGCGACGACCGAGTTGTTGCCGCCGAGGTCGCAGAAGTTCGTGCGCGCTTCAATAGCCGC
>DATHBB010000281.1:0-16773 GCA_035296385.1 Pyrinomonadaceae bacterium
CATGCTCGGTCGCCACCGTAACGAGTTCGGTGAAACTTTCAGGCGTAAGTCCGGCATCCGGCTGAGCAAAGTGTTGACGGCGATCTGCGCCTCCATGCGCGCCAGCGGTGCGCCCAGGCAGAAGTGTATCCCCTGCCCGAAGGATAAGTGCCTGTTTGGCTCGCGCGTGATGTTCAGCGCGTTCGGATTCTCGAACACCGTCTCGTCACGGTTCGCCGACCCGATCACCCCGAGCGTCATCTCCCCGCGGGGGATCGTCACGCCGTGGAGGGTCACATCCTCGCGGGCGTAGCGTTCGGTGGACATGAAGACCGGCGCGGTGTAGCGCAGCAACTCCTCGACGGCTGATTTAATCAGCGACGGCTCGCGGCGCAGCTTCTCCATCCGATCAGGGTGCTCCAAGAGCGCCAGCGTCCCGCTGCCTATCAGGTTGACGGTCGTTTCGTGCCCCGCGATGAGCAGCAGGAAGACCATCGCCAGCAGTTCGTCTTCGCTCAGCTTGTCGCCGTCCTCTTCCGCCTGTATGAGCGCGCTCGCCAGATCATCCTGCGGGTCTCGCCGTCGCACTTTGAAGAAGCGTCGCAGGTAGCGAATAAACATCCAGACCGAGGGGATGACTCTGACCGTGGGATTAGGCGACGAAAGCGCCACGACCGCCTTCGACCACTTATGGAATTTATGCCGGTCGCCAGCTGGCACGCCCAATATCTCCGTGATGATCGTCATCGGCAGCGGCAGCGCGTAGTCGTTGATCAAATCCATCTCGCCGCGGCGCGCGACCGCTTCGAGAAGTTCATCCGCCAAAGTCTGTACCCGCTCCCGCATCCGTTCGACGAGGCGCGGCGTGAACGCTTTATGCACGAGCGCGCGCAGACGCGTGTGGTCGGGCTCGTCGAGGTCGAGCATGTTGCGTTCGAGCGGGCGGAACATCGGCGGCACCCACGGCAGTTTGCTTATCTGCTCGGGCGTCAGGGCAGAGCGGCGGTTCTTCGGAAATCGTTCATCCTTGAGAAGCGCGTTGACATCTTCGTAACGGGTTATTAACCAGACCGGAGTTTTAACTTTGTCCGGCAAACTGGTGCGGTAGACGGGCTGATTCGCGCGCAGGGTAGCAAGGAAGGGGAACGGGTTCGCCTTAAATTGCGGGGTGACGATGTTCACCTGCTGCGCCGTGTTCATTGTTGCTCCCTATCACGCCATTTTAAGCTCTGGCCGCGCGTCCGGTTCATCCCTTTGTTACACGGCACCGCCCAATCAGGAAGCTGCACCGCACTATTGCCCGGGCCTCAGCCAAGTATGACGGATGCTAGGACGAATCCGCCGAAAACGAATGAAGCAACGGCGACCAGCCGCGAGCTGCGAGTTGCGTAAGGAACACCCCACTGCGCAAATCGCTGATGCCACTGCCATGGAACGGCGAAAAGACTAACGGTAGTCACTATGAGAATCCAACCCAAAATGACAAAGAAACCGGAAAACAGCATCTGCGGTGCGTACAGCAAGATTGCCCCACCTACGATGAGACGGAGCACGAGTTCCAAGTAGTGAGTAAAAGCAGAGCTGGCAAAGCCGCCGAGAAACCGTGTGGCTCGCGCCGGTGACAGCAACAAAACCACGGCAAGGCCGATGAGATAAAGGCCGGTAAGCAGAACCGGTATCGAAGCGAGCAGGTTTATCATCGACGCGTATCATCCTGTGTAGTGGAACCATGAGGCTCCGCTTCAGCGGCGCTCCGCCAGTGACATACTTGCGGTCGTGGATATGCCGATTGAAAATGCGGCGCTCGTCCTACCACTTATACCAAGCCATGCTTAGAACAGACCGGGATACTGTCAAAACTTACATGTTTATGCTTCGGCTTCTACAAAATCCATCGTATCCATATCAACGTCCGATGCTGCCGGTTGGCCGAAAAACTTGAGCCACAGGAAACCGATTGTTCCCGCCGTCAACGAGGCCAGCAAAATTGCCATCTTCGAGGCGTTAATTATTTCCACGTTCCCGACGAAAGCCAGATTCGTAATAAAGATCGACATCGTAAAACCGATGCCGCCGAGCAGCCCCGCACCGAAGACGTGCCGCCACTTCAAGTCGAGCGGTAGCCGACAAACGCCGATAGCGACGGCGATGAAACTCAATAGCGTAATGCCTAAAGGCTTGCCCAGCACCAAACCGCCGACGATGCCCGAACTATTTGCGCTCGTTAAGTTCTGCGCCCAGCCGGAGCCGATGATGATGCCCGTATTCGCCAGAGCGAAGATCGGCAGAATGATGAAAGCGACCGGCTTATGTAAAAAATGTTCAAGCCGGTGCGAAGGCGATTCCGCGTCGTCTTCTTTAGCAGAGAATGGAATCGCAAAAGCCAACAGAACTCCGGCAATCGTCGCGTGGACGCCTGATTTCAACATCAGGAACCACATCAACGCGCCGCCGAGCAGATACGGAACAAGCGACATCACGCGAAAAAAACGGTTCAGCATGACGAGCAGGCCGAAAACCGCAATCGCGCCGAGCAAATGGGCAATCGAAAGCTGTGCTGTGTAAAAAAGCGCGATGATGATGATCGCGCCGAGGTCATCCATCACGGCCAGAGCCGTCAGAAAAACTTTCAGCGACGCCGGAACGCGGTTGCCCAGCAACGCGAGCACGCCGAGAGCGAACGCGATGTCGGTCGCCATCGGAATGCCGATTCCCGCCTGCGTCGGCGTGCCCGCATTCAAAACGTAATGAATCAATGCGGGCAGACAGATACCGCCGAAGGCCGCGCAAATGGGGAGCAGCGCGTCTCTGAAATTCGAGAGTTCGCCGTTATACAGTTCGCGTTCGAGTTCGAGGCCGATCAGCAGAAAGAAGATCGCCATCAGCGCGTCGTTGACCCAGTGCTCGATGCTCAGGCCGCCGAGATATACCTGCCAGATGCCCAGGTAGTTTGCGCCCACAGTTGAATTGGCGAGCAAGAGCGAAACGGCAGTGCAGATGATGAGTAAAATGCCGCTCGACTTCTCCGACTCGAAAAAGTTTTTGAATGTGTTTGATAATTTTCTCTGGACAACAGCCATAATCGTCTTCCGGTCAGGGCAGTAAAAACGCCTGATTTCTGGACGCGCCGCACCCGCGCCCGCCGATAGCGGCGTGCACAGGACTCCAATCTGCGATCACTGCCTACTTCTTACGGTTGCGGAGCACCTTCGAGAAACAATAAATGACGAGCGAGATGATCGCCGTCCACGCGCAGATCATGAAGACCCACCCGCCGGTCGTCATCTTTATTTCCTCCGCGCGTTGAATGAGAACGAGAATACCGATCACCGTCGTTGCCATAAATACCACCCTTTCCATAATGTTTGCGTCCGTCATGCACTGGGAATGGCCGACACCGCTTCGCACGGGAAGATAGGTCTCCACACCGATTTCCGGCGTGAAGGGATAGGCCATTCCTGAGTTGTGTTGCTGCTTGACTAGACGTGGGAGGGCGGGGCGCGACCGGAAGGCTGTGACACCGGCGCGGAGGTTATGAGAAGAGACGCGCGGGGGTGCTGACTTGCAGTTTGCGCGGTGACGGGTTGCGCGGGAGCGTGCCCGGGGGCGTGTGTCGCGGGCGGCGGCTCGAATTGCAGGCTCCCGCGCTTATGAATCTGCGCGATGATCGGCACGCGGAAGCAGTTTGATTCACCGGACGCGGCGAGGGGCGATGCAACGTCCTGATTTCCCTGCGTGGTCGCCGTAGAAAATTCCGGCGAAACCGGCAGCGGCAAGAGACGCGGCCCGATGTTATCCGAGACGCACAGCGTGACGAGCGCGATGACGACAAGCAAAGCGCGCGGCCCCGTTAATCTCAATCTGGTCGTCTTGAGGGTCATTTTTAGTGATGCGAACTTTAACGCAAAACATGATTGACACCTAGTAAATACTTTGCTTCGCCGAGCAATGCTTGCATGCTCCGAAAACTTCGGCGCGCGGCGTCCACAGGTTTGCGCCGCCAAACTTAAGCCGTTATCCGTTCCGCATTATTAAAGCTCAATCCCTGTCGCTCGTGCGGCAATGCACCGGAGAGTAGCGGCAGTTCGACCGTGAAAGTGGAACCCAACCCTGCGCCCGCGCTCGTCGCGTGAACGGTGCCAGAATGCGCCTCGACTAAGTGGCGCACAATGGCAAGTCCCAAACCTAGCCCGCCGTTCTTTCCGGATAAAACTGCATCTGCCTGCCTGAACCGGTCGAAGACGTAAGGCAGAAATTCACGCGGGATTCCTGCGCCGGTATCGTGGACGATCAAACGCGCATAGCCTCCCGCGCGCTCCAAACGGACTTCGACGTGCCCTGCCTCCGGCGTAAACTTCACCGCGTTCGTGAGCAGATTCCACACCACCTGTCGCAAGCGATCCGCATCGCCGTCTATGTCGCCGACTTCCTGATCGTATTCGGTATGAAGTTTGATTCGCTTCGCTGTGAGTGACGGCGCGATGGTGTCAATCGCGGTTTCGATCACGGAAATGAGATTGGTCGGGCGCATCTCGACCCGAAACTTCCCGTTCGTGATGCTTGATACGTCCAGAAGGTCCTCGACGAGTTGCTTCTGTACCAGCGCGTTCCGCTCGATGGCTTCGAGCGCGCGTCTCCGTGATGCCGTATCCAGCGCGTCTCCCTGCCCTTCATGTTCCTGCTCCAGCATCCGCGTCCACCCGAGTATGACGGCGAGCGGCGTGCGCAGTTCATGTGTGACCATCGCGAGGAACTGATCTTTGGCACGGCTTGCCTGTTCCGCTTCGGCGCGCGCCTGTTGCTCGCTCGCAAGCAACCGGTCGCGTTCGCGTAAAGCACGTTTGCGCGCCATGTCGATCCAACTGATCAAGAGCGCGACCATCACGAACACGAAAGCGCTCGTCATGTTGTCAACGCTCAACTCGAATCCGCCCGTCGGCGGGTTGAAGAAGTAATCGACGGTGAAGACCGCCAGTGTCGTCGCCAGCAGGCTCGGCAACGCGCCGCCACGCCACGCCGTGACGGCGATGGCCGCTAGAAAGAGGGGCGTCGCCTGCGGCGCGATCCATCGCCATAGAAGTAACGTCAGGAGCAAGGCAGTGCCCACCGTCGCCACGCTCAAGCCGTAACGCCATATCAGTTCGATGAGTTTTGCCCTCGACGTTCGCGCCATATCCGCCCCTTCCGCGTTCCACCCCGATGGCTTCGTCATCAGCCGGTGAGCTTTTCCGCGCGTGATTCGTTCGGCTTGATGCTCGTCTGCGAAATATCCTGCTGTTGCTGCTTCCGCGAGTAGAGAACGAGCCAGATGATGATGATCAGTAACACCGGGACGGCGACTAAAAAGTACATAATGTTCGTATCCATGATTCTCTCCTTGTTCGTCTGCCTGATGATGACACGCGCTTCAAGCCCGTTTAGATGGCGGCACGTAAATCCATTGTGTGGCCGTTTCCAGCCGTGATTGAATTTGCGTCTGTTTAGCTAATAGCGGAGCGTCGCGCCGATGCCGCCGATACCGGCAAGGAGCGCGGCGTCCTCGATAAACGTGATGGACGCCCCGATGAGCAGCGCGCGCTTCACGAGTTCTTCCCTGACTTTTACTTTCACCGGAGCAGCGCCGCCGCTCAGCGCCGCTCCCTTTTGCGACTCGTCAACTGAACAGCACCCCGCCTGTTCTTCGCCTGCGCCTATCGCTTCGAGCGACGCGCTCACATACAACTCGTCCACGCGCCCTTGTGATAAGGCCGCGAGCGTGTCTTGCACCCCGACCACGGCCAGCCCGCAAGCGCGGTATTCATCCAGCAAACGCTCGACACGTTCGGCGTCCATTTTCGCTTCGTGCTTTTGCAGGGACTCTAAAGTTCGCTCCGCGACGACGTATTCCGGCGTCGCGATGTCGAGCCGCAAAGTGTCAATCACACGCTCGCTCAGGTGCGGTGGAAATTCTTTACGCAACACGGCGAGAATCGCTTCGTCTCCGGCGAGGACGATGTGATTGACTTTATCTTTCAACGTCACCTGTTCGAGCGCGACGACGACTTCTTTCGCATGATGCAGGTGATAGTTTTTAATGTGCCGCTGATAACGCGCCTGCGACCAACCGCCCGGTTGCGTCCGGCTGGCGTTCGCATTCTTGATACGCGTCTCGCCCGGATTCTCGCCGATGCCGAACACGTAGATGCGCGCCGCGTCCTCGTTTGCGATCAGCGCGGCGTAGCGCGGAAACTCGTCGCTCAGACGGGCGAGCGGGTAGAGATGCGGCTCGCGGTAAACGTACAATTTGTTTTCGTCCACGGGTGCGTCGAGGGCGACGGTCTCGAAGAAATCGCCCGCGCCGGCGCACGCGAAGATGGCGACGCCGTTTAACGGCAGTCGAATGTTCTCCATGTAAGCGATGATGCGCGCCGCGTCCGTGTCGAAACTAACGCGCGCGGGAGACCGCAGGGTAAAGGTCTGCGACTTCGCTTTCAGTTCTTGAAGCACGAACGAATCCATATCAGCGTCCCCGCGACCGTCAGCCTGCCCGCTCAGGTAGAGGCTGATGACCGGTAGATCGACGGGTTCAAACGTGGCTAATCTGTCGAGCATTTCTTTTAGCGGCATATAACTCTTCGGCCTTTCACCGCCTCCTTCGCTCCGCCCGCGTGTGCCTGATACGAACAGACGGGGCGTAAAGCCTGATGCAACTCAAGGGTAAGCGAAAGCACTGGCCGTAGAAACCGTATGAATACCTATGCGGCGTGGGTGTTATTGCCTAGCACCGGGTCGGGCGGTGAATCATCCAGCTGCCCGATGCCGTGCCGTTCGAGCAGGCAGAGGTAACTGAAGGCGAGCGTTTCATCCGCGAGGTGCGCGCCGAGGTCGAGTTCGCGCATGTGGACGCGGTCGGCGAGTCCGGCGAGCGACCAGCGCAGGAATTCGCGCAGGGTGTCTCCGCGGCGCGGGTATGCGTCCTCGTCCCGCTCCATCTCGCGCACCACCTCTACGGAAGTCGCGCCCGTATATTCTTTGCCGTTGCTGCTGAACACCATGAAAGTTACCCGTATGAAGCAGCCACCACACTACCCCCTCTTCGGGTCGGGTGAAACGGCGGAAACACCTACGCCGGGTAGGTGTTTATGCCTATGAGGGGTCAACGCACGGCTTGTATAATTAAGAAGAATTTTTCTTCTATTCCTGCGGCGTGACAAAGGCTTTTGTGATGCGAACCGCCATTCGTTCCGACATCGGCGCAAGCGTGTTGCGCTACCTGGTCGCGGTCTGGACGGTGGGACTCGCGTTCGCCGCGACGCTCCTGATGTCGCCGCTCGTGCCGCCGGGCATCTCGCCGCTCTTCCTGCTGGCCGTGATGATCAGCGCGTGGCGCGGCGGTTCCGGCGCGGGACTGCTCGCCACTGCGCTCGCGGCGCTCGCCAGTGCGTTCGTCTTTCTGCCCCCGACCTACTCTCTACGCATTGACCGCGACGATTTGCTGCAACTCGCCGTGTTCACCTTCGCCGCCGTCATCATCGGAACACTGAGCGCGGCGCGCAGGCGGGCGGAAGACGAGCGCGAGGCGTTGCTGGTGCGCGAGCAGGTAGCGCGCGTCGAAGCCGAGCGGGCGAACGCCGTCAAGGACGAGTTTCTGGCCGCCGTCTCGCACGAACTGCGGACGCCGCTGACGACCATCAAGACGCTCACGCGCGTCATGCAGCGCCGCGACCCCGGCGAGGCTGAGCGGCGCGAGTATCTCGAAGACATCGCGTCGGAGTGCGACCGGCAAATAGACCTCGTGCATAACCTGCTCGATCTGTCGCGCATCAAAGCGGGCGGCGTGCAGATTAAGCCGCAGCGCGTGGACGCCGCCGAAGTCGTCCGCGCCTGCGAGAAGATCGAGCGCGCCGAGGCGGAAGAGCACGGGCACAAATTGATCGTCGAACTGCCGCCGGAGTTGCCTTTCGTCCGGGCGGATCACAGCGCCCTCCGACGCGCGCTCTGCACCATCGCCGAGAACTCCATCAAGTACACGCCGGACGGCGGCTCGATCACCCTTCGCGCTTACAGTGATGAAGTGAGTGTCATCATCGAAGTCGAAGACACGGGGCGCGGCATCCGCGACGAAGACATGCCTCACATCTTCGATAAGTTCTATCGCGGCCACGCGAGGGGCGACGGTGCGGAGGGGCTGAGCGAGAATGAACAGGAAGTGCCGGGCATCGGCCTCGGCTTGCACCTCGCGCGCGCCCTCGTCGAAGGGATGGACGGCTCGATTGAAGTTCGCAGCCGTGCCGGTGTGGGCAGCACCTTACGCCTGCGCTTGCCCGTCTGGAGCGGAGAGTCGAACGGCGACGATGAAGGGACGGCGTTAAGTCCGATTGAGACCGCCGCTGCGAAATTGATCGGCGGCGTGACAGAGCGAGGGGAAAAGGCACATGGCTAAACGAATACTCGTCGTTGACGACGAGGCGAAACTGTTGCGCGCGGTCGCGGTTGACCTGCGCGCGGAGGGTTACGACGTGGCGACGGCGCGCAGCGGCGCAGAGGCTCTGGCGCACGTCGCGCAGAGCATGCCCGACCTGATCGTCTCGGACATCCGCATGCCGGGCATGGACGGCTACCAGCTCGCGCGCCGCCTGCGCGAGAACGCGCGCACCGCGATCATCCCCGTAATTTTCCTCACCGCGAAAGACACCAGCGCCGACCGCATCGAGGGCTTTCGCTCCGGCGTCGATGCCTACATCACCAAGCCGTTCGAGCCGGACGAACTGCTCGTCGTCATCGCAGGCATATTGCGCCGCGTGGAGCGGACGCACGCCGAAATCGCACGCATCGTAGGTCGCCCGGAAGCGGCGGACGAGAAATCGGAATTCATCGACGAAGATTTGACGGAAGCGGAAGCGCGCATCGCCGGGGCGGTCGCGCGGGGACTCAGCAACAAGGAGATCGCGCAGGAGTTTCGCCTCAGCGTCCGCACGGTCGAGCATCACGTCCGGCACATCCTCGCCAAGAAAAACTTTTCCAACCGCGTCGAACTCGCGCTGCACGTCAGAGAGCACGGAACCAACGGCTGACCTGGCAGACTTGTCGTCAGCCGGTGCTTTCGACGCCGCACCCGCCGGCATCTACCGTCGGAGCGTGCAGCATCGGGCTATGAACGGTTGAGCCGTGCTTCCAGCCACACGCCGAGCGCGTTCAGCAATTCCGTGCTTAAAGACGTGATGGTGAGCGTCGGGTATTCGCTCCAGGCCCCGGTGCGCGCGGGAAGGAAAAGGTGATTGAGACCGGGAAGAACACTCAAGGTCACGTCACGGTTGCCCGACTCGCGCGCCGCCCGTTCAAGCAGCGTGGCTTGATCCGCCGTCACCTGCCGGTCCAACTCTCCTTGCAGAATCAAGACCGGCTGCCGCACGCGCCGCATCGCCGCCTGCGGGTCGAACAGGAGGAATTCTCTGAACCACGGCAGGAACTGACGTGCCTGCGGCGGCAAATGTGAAGTGTCCCCGCCTTCGATGATCGTCTCTAAAATTCGTCGCTGCTCGGCGCGTAGTTCGTTCTTGCGCTCTTCCGTCAGAGTTGTCGCCTGGGCGAGCGCTTCCTCTTGTTGGGCGAGATTAACTTCCCTACCCGTCTTACCCATCGCCGCCATCAGCACGACCGCGCGGATGCGTGCATCGGTCGCGGCGATCATCATCGCCATCGAGCCGCCCTCGCTGTGGCCGACGAGCGCGATGCGGTTCGGGTCAATCTCCCGCCGCCCGCGCAAGTAAGCAACTTCGGCGCGCACGTCGTCGGCGAAACTCGAAGTGGTCGCGGCGGCAATCGTTTCCTTGCCGGTCGAGCCTCCCATCCCCCGATCATCCACGCGCAGCACGGCGATGCCGCGCGCGGCGAGATGTTCGGCGATCTGCCGGAACGGGCGGTAATTCTCCAGGCCGGGTATCGGTATCGCTTCGTCGCGCGTTTGCTGCCCTGAACCCGTAATGAGAATGACAGCCGGAGCAGGACGGCGCGAGCCGCGCGGCAGCGAGAGCGTCCCCGCGAGTTGATAGCCGTCCCGCCTGATTACTACTTCCTCGTCGCTGAACGCTGCTGAGTTACGCGCGCCGTTCGTTTGACCGAAGCCAGTCATCGCTAAACCGATGAGGCAGCAAACCGACAGAAATGCTTTCATGTTCCCTCGCCGTTCCTTAATCTTTACCCGATTACATATTCAACACAGCCCACACGACGAACAGCGGCACCCCGCCGAGGAGCAGCGCCCGCGCCCAAATGCCCGGATGCGCCATGTTGAGCGTGTAGCCGTAGCCGACCAGTTTTTCGACGACCAGCGAGGGATCATCCGGGTTGTAGTAGGTGAGTCCGCCGTGTCGCCAATGTTTTTCGTCGCCGGGTCGCTGCACGTACCACTCGCCCGTTGCCGCGCGCAATTCGTTATTAATCCGCTTCATCCGCCAGATGAAATAAAAGATTCCGGCGAGCATCCCCGCGACGATGATCCAGCTTGCGATGTTGACCGCGCGCAGGTAGCGACCGAATTCATCAATCGTAGTCACGAGCATCAACAGCACGATGTTGAAGAAGAGCAGCGCCACCGATGCGCGCGCCCAATCAATCAGTCGCATGTTCGCCGACAAATATTGCTCCTTCCCACGCAGGAACTCCTCCGCGTGCGCGTCCGGCAGCGTCATCTTCGCGTGCGCGATGTCGTGCTTCAGCACCAGAAAAAAGATGTGCAGGTAAACGCCGAGCGCGGGAAGGAAGAAGACGGTGGCGAGACTCTTGCGCGCCCATCCGTCCGCCTCGCCCGACGCGTTCCAGTGCACCGGCATTCGCTCCGGCAGTTGCGGGTAATATTGGATGAGCAGGGCGAACGTCGCGCCGACCAGCAATAGGATCGCAGCTTCCAACCAGAGGTGCGTGTAGTCCGCCAGTCGCCGCACGCGCAACCCGGAAGCGAAGCGCGTCACCGTACTTTCGACGGCGAGCGGGCGCACGGTGCGTGCGTAAGCGCCGTAGATGAGGAACGCGGCGGCGGTCGAGGCGAGGGTGGCCGCCACGGCGAGTGCGGGCTGCCCGAACCATGCGGCGACGTAAAAACCGAGCGCGACAATCAAACCGAAGCTGGCGACAAGCGTTAAACGATAGCGGCGCAGCGTCAGTCGTCCTTCGCCGTGAAACACTTGTGGTTCGACCCTCACGCCGAAAAACGCGCGCTCGCCGCCCATCACCGGCAACCACATGAAGACCGCCAGCAACACAACCTCGGAAAGCAACAAGGTCCAGACGATGATTTGAAAATCTTTCATCTCACTTCGCTCCTTTCAACAGCCCCCGCAACTCGTCGCCGACGATTGCCATAATCTCCCCCCGCCGCAGACCCGCCAGCAGCATTCCGGTCAGCGCCTCGCGCAAGGGCTTACGCAGTTCCTCCGCGCCCCTGTCATTAGCCGTGCTTGACGCCACCGTCGCCCCCGCCCCGTGCCGGATGGCGAGCAGTCCCTCCGCCTGTAGCTCGCGGTAGGCAGTCGCCACCGTATTCAGGTTGACGCCGAGGTCGGCGGCGAGTTGACGCACCGGCGGCAGCGGCGCGCCCTCCTTCAAGTCGCCGCCCGCGATCAGGCGTTTGATCTCTTCGACGATCTGCCGGTAGATCGGTCGCGCGTCCCCTTCGTCAATCGTGATGTATGACATAACCCTCTCCGTAATTGTATGGTGTTTCTATACACTATACAATTACGGGTGTCAACATCTTTCGCGCGAAGTGTATTTTCACGCCGCCCGTTGCCGCGCCAGGATGGCGGCGCGGGCTTCGTCGTGGAGTTTGGTAAGCGGGTACTTATCGACAGTCGTTGCGCCGAATCGGCAGGATGAGCGTGTCGATGTGCCGGGGCTGATTCAGCTATTACTCTCGCCGCAGGCAAGGTCAGAAAGGCCGGAGGCGCGGAATCAATGGAACATAGAATGTTAATCATCCCTGCCGCCGGGTCTCGCCGGTTGTCTCGTCGGCGGTTCGCCGAGCGGCAGGTCAACGAATATTGGTCGGTGGTCGGATATGCGACCTTCGACGATCTCGTTGATGAATTTGAGCGTGCGCCCGAAGTGCGGGGCGAAGCGATATGGCTGGCCGTCGTCGTCCGGTTCCTTCAGACCGGCGGGCTTGACGAAAATCCAATCGAGCTTGTAGTCGCCGATAAACCTGACGGGCGTATTGGCCTGATAAGTCGAGACGAAGCCTTTGCCGCTGCGCTCGTTCGAATTGCCGAACGTCTCGCTGCTCCCGCTGGTCGAGCGCTCCGGGTCTCCGCGGAAATCGAATGCACCGCCGTCCGCGAAGCGAAAATCTTTCAAGGTCGTAAAAAATTTACTGCCCGGATTTGGGGCGATGAACGGAACGTGGCGCACGGTCGGGTCGGAGTGACGGCGCGCACGCGAAATGCCGCCGATGGCGACATCGCGTATGAAGCCGAAACCGATGGTGTAGTTGATACCCTGCTTGATCCAAAAATTCCTGCTTCCCACCCGCTTCGTGATTTCGCGCCGCAGTGAGGTGGGCGTCGCGTCTTCGGTCGAGGTATTCATGTCGCCCGCGAGGACGACCGGATGGCCGATGCCTTTGATTTGATCGAGCAGTTCTTCGAGTTGCCGGACGCGGCCTTTGGGTGTCGTGCGATTTTCCAAATGGGTGGCGACGATGCTCACACGTCCCTGTGGAAAGCGGGCGTCCGTGATGTCGGCCACGAGCATCGTGCGCCCGCCGCGCCTGACCTCGCGCAGTGTCTTTTCTAAAAAAACTTTGTGTCCAAGCTCGCGCTTGCCGCGTTCGAGCATGCTTGGGCCGCGCTTCTCTCGCCCGTACCAATCGTAGGGCTGTTGTTTGAACGGCACGAGCCGGACGTTCTCAAGCGGATAGCGGCTAAGGATGGCGACGCCGTGCAGACCTTTGTAGCGCGCCGGGTCAACCTTGACGAGATTCAGGATTTCGCTCTCTTCCTTATCCGCGCCGGGCGGTTCACGGCTCAGGGCGACGGGGCTGAGTTCGACGAATTGCACGCCGAAGGCATAGTTCATCCCTAAGCGCGCGGCTAAATCCTCGGCGATGTGCCGGTAGCCGGTGCGCTTCATGCCAAAGTCAACTTCGTTGAGCACGATCACGTCCGCCCCGCGCAGGCTCGCGGCTTCCTCTAACGCCTCGCGCCGCGCCGCGCTTCCCGGCGGGTATTTCTCAGGGTTCAGCAACGCCGCGAAACTCGCCTCGTCGCCTAGCGCCGCTTGAACTGCTTCATACTCCAGGCCGCGCTCGATGTTCCAGAAGGCGACGCGCAGAAACTCGCCGAGTTGCGGACTGCGTGCGAGCCGTACAGGTTGGGTTTGCGAGTGCGAGTTAACGACGAACGGCATCGTCAGCAGACGATTCAATTTGCTTTGGAGCGGCGCGGGTATGTTGTCCTGTTCATAGAGCGTCGTGAGTTCGCCGTAGGTAAAGAGTTCGGGAACCCCTTTGGGTTGCGCGCCCACCGGGGCGTGCAGGCCGTGCGCGACGAGGAAAACGACAGCCGCGCACAGCCCGAATAGATTCCGGTAACTCATGGGTGCGAACGACATTGAACGGCGTCGGGGAGAGCAGATTTGTTTAGTCATCTTTGATTCGTCTTTGATTCGTCCCTAAGCGGGAAACATTTTGCGTTTCGTCGTCCGCCGGTGGCCGCTGTTTACTCCGTTGATGCTTCTCTTGAAAAATTATCATAGCAAATGCGATTTCGCCCGCGTGAGCAATGGGCGAAATTGCCTATGCCGCGTAGGTGTTCATACGGTTTCGAGCGGGCGCTCTTTCGGTTAACTTTGAACTCCGGTAAGCAATCCGATGCGGGGATAGCGCCGGGTGCGATTCGCGCAAGCGGAAGGTTCGAGGGGATGGAAGGAGCAGCGCTTGAGTGCAGTAGTTAAAGACCGGTTCTTTTCATCGCGTGGGCTTACGACGGAAAAGGACGGAGAAAGCAGGCGCGACAGGGGACGAGGGCGGGTGTTGCGCTGCCCCGGGTGCGGTCAGTCGTGGCTCGTCGTCGGCGCGAGAGTCAACGACACGCACACATGTAAATCATGCGGCCACAGGTTCGTCATCAAGGCGCGCGTGACGGCTGAATGTTAAAGAACTGATTTTTCTACCTTCCTCGAAGGCGTACATGCCGGCGGCCCCGGACAGAGCGACGATGACGGTCAGCGCAATGACGTATCCGAAGCCGCGACGGCGCATCGTCGCGCCGAGAGCGCGCATGCCGCGGTTGAGAGAACTGACGACGCGGAACAGTCGCAACCCGCGCGCTGCGCGCGCCGCCCTCAGGACGCGCACGACGCGGAACACGCGAAAGACGCGCAAGGCCGGGACGGCCAGCGCAAGGGCTGTCAGCCAGTTTGCTTTCAGGTAGTCGGACTTATCGGGGGCGAGGGCGAACTTCAGGGCGAAATCTATGATGAAGACGACCCAGATGATCGTGCCCGTGACTTCGAGAGTCGGCGAGAGGCCGCGCGTGAATTCCAGGATGAGCAGCGCGAGCCAGACGAAGCCAAGCACGAGCATCGGCGTTTCCAGCCAATCTTCGAGCCGCGCGAGCAGTTCCCGCCGCTCGGCTTCGAGAGGCAGAAGTTCCGGTGGCGTGCCCGCGCGCTTCATCGGCAGCGCGAAGCGCTCTTCGCCATCACCCTTGTGTCATTCACAACTTCGCCCCTTTCTCGAACGTCCGGCAGGTAAGCTATGACCTGAGCGGTCAGTCCCGCATCAGTATTATCCCTCACCTGTCGTCGAGCGCAATCACTTCAGGCGGTCTTTAATCTGCCTCGTTTTCATTCCTCTCGTTCTTTCATTTGACCTGCACCTCGTTGACCGCCTTCCGGTAAGAGACATAGATGTCGGACAACTGTTCCGATGCCGCCGGGTCGCCGCGCGCCAGGAGCGTGATGACTTCGTCGCGCCGCGCAAGGAGCAGCGCGGTTCCCTCGCGCTGGGGATCGGTCAGAACCGAGGCCGCGCCCGCGTCTATCTGGGTTCGCAGTGCGGTGAAGAAGTCGCTCGCCGTCTGGCGCGCGGGTTCGTACTCGCCGCGACGGGCGTCGATGACGGCGGAGGCCAGCGTGCCCTGCATCTGGCTGAGGCGCAACTCGCGCTGTGCTGCATCACGCTGCGAGGCGTTTGCACGCGATTTCATCCACATCGGCAGGAAGCCGAGCATGAAGACGGCGATGGCGATGCCGAGGTAAATCCCGGCTCTCCTCGCTGTGCCGGATTGAAGCACACTTCCCGCCGCCGAACCGCCTCCCTCTTCGTCTGTGATATTCCTGGTGTTACTCAATGCCAGACTCCTTTCCCCTGTCCGTCAAAGTTTAAAGTCAACTCTAAATCTAACCGGGCACGCACCTCCGGCGAAACAGTATGAACACCTATGCGGCGTGAGTGTTTACCCTTATGCCGGGGCGGCCCCGCGTTGTTATACTTTGCGGTAGCGTTATTTTTCAGCAACAGGAATCATGGCCGGAGTCGCCGAATGACATCAGTGCTATCAGGCGGCTTCTGAGGGGTTAAGTTGCTTTGGGCATTCGCGCTCGATTACTTGTCCTTGCTGTGGGCATTGCCGTCCCGCTGGCGCTCGTCGGGGCGGCTGACCTGCGCCGCGTCTGGCAAAGCAACCGTACACAACTCGATGAATCCCTGAAGCAGCGTGCGGAGTTGGCCGCCGTCGCCTTCGAGCGGTGGATAGACGCGCAGCGACAGCCCCTCGCGGCGCTCGCCGCCGAAGCCACCGAACAATCACTGCGCTCCCCGCAACTCGCGGATCACCTCAGGTACACCGTCCAGACCCGCCCCTACTGGATCGACGCACACCTTGTCGGTCAGGACGGGGAGAGCCTTGTCGCCCAACCTCAGGGACGTGAGCCGCCGCCCGCGTTGACGGATCACCTTCTATCTGAAGTGCAAGGCCGTGACTCGTGGGCGCTGGCGACCGACCGCACGCGCGACGAGGCGCGGCCAATCTTCGCGCTCGCAGTCCCGGCGGGCGAGGGGGCGGTGATGGCGCGCGTTGACGGGGCGGCCATCAACGAACTTTTCAATGACATCGAGATGTCCGAGAGCGCCGTCATCGCCGTCTTCGATTCCGAGAGCCGGCGACTTTATCGCAGGCAGACGACTCTTGAGCCGGTAGACCTGAGTGTCAGCGGCGCGCCACTGCTGGCCGCGCTCGGCGCAGGCCGTACGGCGGTTGTCGAGATGGAAAGCCCGTATGACGGCATCCGCCGTGTCTACGGGCTGGCGCGCGCAGGCGACACCGGCTGCGTCATCAGCGTCGGCATCCCCAGCTCAACCCTCTACGAACCGGCCAGACGCCAGCTCAACCGCCACATCATATTCAGCCTGATCGCTCTGGCCTGCGCGGTCATAGCTGCCATGCTCATCGCGCGCGGCATCGTGCGCCCCGTTCTCAGACTGCGCAGCGCGACGCAGGAGATCGGCGCGGGCGACTTCGCTGCGCGCGCGCCGGTGTCGGGCGGCGGGGAGATCGGCGAACTGGGCGCGGCCTTCAATCGAATGGCCGCTGCCGTCGCCGAGCGCGAGGAACGTCTTAAGGAACTCGACCGGCTCAAGTCAGAATTCGTCTCAAGCGTCTCGCACGAACTGCGCACGCCCCTGACGACGATCAAGACTCTCACGCGCGTCTTACAGCGCGGTAGGCTGAGCGATGAGGAACAGCGCGAGTATCTGGAGACCATCGCCGCCGAGTGTGACCGCCAGATAGACCTCGTGCTCAACCTGCTCGACCTGTC
>DATHBB010000282.1:0-5390 GCA_035296385.1 Pyrinomonadaceae bacterium
CCGGCTCTGCTGCTAAAATGTCGTGTTCGTTTGTCATCAAATTTCTTTTCTGATCGGGCACAGATGAAACTACGCTTGCTGTATCACGGCCACTGCTTCGACGGGGTGGCGTCCGCCGCCGTCTTCACACGCTTCTATCGCACTTCGATTGACGAGCGCGCAGACGTACACTACACGCCGCTCCTGCATCGCCCCGGCTCTCTCTTTGACGAAGAGATGTTCGACGGCGACGAAAACGCCATCGTCGATTTCAAGTATTCGCCGTCCCCCAAACTCACATGGTGGTTCGACCATCACCAGTCGGCCTTCCTCACGCCCGAAGACGAGGCGCACTTTCGCGCCGACCGCACGGGGCAAAAATTCTGGGACGCCGACAGCAAATCCTGCACCGAGTTTATCGCCCGCGTCGCGCAAGAGAAGTTCAACTACGAGGACGAAGAGCTCGCGCCGCTCATCGAATGGGCGCACATCATCGACGGCGCGTTCTACGATTCGCCCGCGCAGGTGGTCGAACTCCGCGCGCCCGCGCTCCAGTTGATGCAGGTCATAGAGAACGTGCCCGACGATGAGTTTCTCGAAAAGCTCATCCGCCAGTTGGCCGAGCGCACGCTCGACGAAGTGGCGACGGGCACGGAAGTGCAGGGGCGTTTCCAACCAATACTTGCGCGCCACCGCGAGACGCTCGAAGTCGTCCGACGCAAAATCTCTTACGCGCGCGGCGTCACGACTTTCGACCTCGTTGACGAAGGCTTCGAAGGCTTCAACAAGTTCATCCCCTACTACCTGCATCCGGAGACGACCTACTCGGTCGCCGTCACGCGCACGCGCCAGCGCACGAAAATCTCCGTCGGCTCAAACCCCTGGAGTCCGCGCCCGCGCACACACAACATCGCCACCATCTGCGAACGCTACGGCGGCGGCGGCCATTCGGTCGTCGGCGCGGTCTCCTACAGCCCCGACGAAGTGGAACGCGCACGCCAGACCGCACGCGAGATCATCGCCGAACTATCGGGTGACTTCCGCGAGTAGAAACCAAGACCTTCACCGCCGCAGACGCAGAGAACGCAGAGAGGGCGCAGAGAGAAGAAAGTCGGAAGTAGGAACGATGAAGGATGAACTGAAAGCCAGCCGCTTTTACTTCATCATTCCGCGTTCATACTTCCGCGTTTCACTCTGCGCCCTCTCTGCGTAAACTCCGCGCCTCTGCGGTGAGGGTTTTTCCTTACGCTCGCAACTCACTTCTTACCTCGCCATCAACTGTTCGATCTCTTCGATCTGTTTGGGCGCGGCGGTGGTGAGCACGCGGCGACCGTCCTCCGTGATGAGCACGTCGTCTTCGATGCGGATGCCGATGCCGAGATATTTCTCGGGGATGTTCTCCGTGTCGGGGGCGATGTAGATGCCGGGTTCGATGGTGATGACGACGCCGGGCGAGAGCGGTCGCCCCTGCCTGGTGTCGCGCGAGTAGTAAGGCCCTACGTCGTGCACGTCGAGTCCGAGATAGTGGCCGAGTCCGTGCATGTAAAACTGCTTGTACTTCTCTTCCTCGATCAACTTCTCAGGCTCGCCCTTGAGGAGTCCGAGCCTGACCATGCCCTCGGTGAGAATTTCAATCGAATGCTTTTTGAGTTCGTCCATCGTCACGCCGGGGCGCGCCATCTCGACGCAGGACATCTGCGCCTTGAGCACGAGTTCGTACACGTCGCGCTGCGCCTCCGTGTAGCGACCGTTGACGGGGAAGGTGCGCGTGATGTCGGAGGCGTAGCCCTGATACTCCGCGCCCGCGTCTACGAGGATGAGTTCGCCGTCATTTAGTGTGCCGTCGTTGTTGATGTAATGGAGGATGGTGGCGTTTGCGCCCGCGCCGACGATGGAAGTGTAGGCCGGGGCGGTCGCGCCGTGTCTGCGGAAGATGTGCTCGATGAGCGCTTCGATCTCGTACTCCTTCATGCCCGGTCGCGCCGCCTTCATCGCTTCGACGTGCGCCTCCGCCGCGATGTCCGCCGAACGCTGCATGAGCGCGATCTCTTCTTCCGACTTGATGAGGCGCATCTCGTGCAGGAGCGTCCCGGGTTCGATGATGCGGTCGGGCGCGTGTTTGGAGGTGCGCGGGTTGGCGCGCAAGTTCCTGAGCGTGCGCACGATCATCTCGTCGAGTTCGGCGTTCGCGCCGAGTTTGTAGTAGAGAGTCTGGGGGCCGTCGAGCAGTTCCGCGAGTTTGTCTCTGAACTCCTGAAAGGTGTGCGCGGCGTCCGCGCCGTACTCTTTGATCGCGCCTTCCGTCCCTGCGCGCCGCCCGTCCCAGATTTCGCGCTCCTTGTCGCGCGGGCGCACGAAAAGCATGAACTTGTGTTCGGGGTGCGAGGGCGCGACGACGGCGATAGCTTCGGGTTCGTTGAAGCCGGTCAGGTAGAAGAAGTCGGAATCCTGTCGATAGCGATAGTCGGTGTCGTTCGAGCGGTTGGCTTCGCGCGCGCTCGGAATGATGGCGATGGAATCCGGCTCCATGCGCCGCATAAACTCCGCGAGTTGTGGTCGTGGCATACGAATCTCTCTCCTTCGGAAACAATGAGCGTGATGATTAGTGGGGGCATTGTAACTGAGAAACGGAGCGGCGGCGAAGGGCGTGTGAAGCGGTTACTTTTCCATGCGGATGAGCGCGGCCTGACCCGGATACTTGTTCGTCTCTTGCAAAGCGCGTCGCTCTAAAATTCGGTCGGCGGCGTTGAAGTTGAGGATGCGCGCCGTCACCTCACCGATCAAGGATAGCGGTTGGAGTGTGCTGCCGGTTAAATGGAAATGATCAGACCAACGATCCGTTCGCGGGTTGAATAACCGGCTGAACTCGCCCGACTGCCGCGAAACCGAGCCGATGTCGCTTCCCTTTTGACGATTGCAGAAGACGCAAGCGTAGGCCAAGTTCTCCACTTCCGAAGAACCGCCGTGCTTCAAGCTGATGATATGATCAACTTCGCACCCTAAGAACGTATCATCCTCCGCGATCAGGCAATATTCGCAAAGGTAATCCGCGCGGGCGGCGACCAGTTGTCGAACTTCCGCGCTCAAGTATCTACTCATTCGCGATGTATTGCTGCGCGCGCGCCTTCGCCAGCCGCATGAGATGTTCTAGTTGCAGGTAGTGTTCAAGTTCAGATTTTTCATCGGGCGGAAGATAGTCGGTTTTCTCCCGTCGAATCAGCTCGGCAACGCGTTCTTTCACCTCGCTCGACGGGCGGAAGGCGACGACGTTTCTCGGACTTGTCCCGGCGGCGATAAATTCGATGAGTTCTTCATATGCTCTCATAACGCTCTCAGTTTACTCCCGCCATCGCGGTTAGTTCCAGCAAATACGGCTGATCATCGCCGCACGAGTGATCATTTTCTCTTTCACTACAGCTTAGTTCGCGCGATAATCCGGCAGGAGAAAATTTGATGGCGACTCGAATTCAAGAAGCGACTCGGGCACGCGCGGAGCAGGCGGCGGAGATCGTCTCATACGATCCGGCGACGGGCGCGGAGGTGGGGCGTGTTCCGGTGGCGACCTCCGAAGAAGTGGCGCGTGCGGTGGAGCGCGCTCGCGCGGCGCAAGCGGCGTGGGGCGCGCGGTCTTACGCGGAGCGCGGGCGCGTGGTGCTCGGCGCGCGCGCGGCGGTGCTCGAAGAGATGGACGCCATCGCGGATTTGATCTCGCGCGAGTCGGGGAAGCCTGCGACGGAAGCCTTGATGATGGAACTCGTGCCGACGCTCGACTTGATGCAGTTCTTCGCGCGGCGCACGGCGCGCATGTTGAAGCCGGAGCGCATAGGGATCGGGCAGTACGCTTTGATGGGTCGCTCGTCGCGCATTAACTACAAGCCGCTCGGCGTGGTCGGCATCATCTCGCCCTGGAATTTTCCGTGGGCGATCCCTCTGGGCGAAGTCGTGATGGCGTTGATGGCGGGCAACGCGGTCGTGTTGAAGCCGAGCGAATTGACGCCGCTTGTCGGCTTGAAGATCGGAGAGGTGTTCACGCGCGCCGGACTGCCGGAAGGGTTGTTGACGGTCGTGACGGGTGCGGGGGCGACGGGCGCTGCATTGGTCGAAGCGGGCGTTGACAAAATCATGTTCACGGGGAGCGTGGCGACGGGGCGGCGCGTGGCCGAAGCGGCGGCGCGCAAACTCATCCCGTGCGTGCTGGAACTCGGCGGCAAAGACCCGATGATCGTGTTTGAGGACGCAGAGATTGAGGCGGCGGCGCAAGCGGCGGTCTGGGGCGCGTTTGCGAACGCGGGGCAGGCGTGCGCGTCGGTCGAGCGTTGCTACGTGCAGGAAAGCGTCGCGGAGAAATTTACGGCGCGCGTGGTGGAACTCACGCGTGCGCTCCGGCAGGGCGCGGGCACGCGCGAGGGCACGGACATCGGCGCGATGTCGAGCACGCGGCAACGCGACATCGTCGAGGCGCACATCGGCGACGCGGTCGCGCGCGGGGCGCGCGTGCTCGCGGGCGGCGGTCGCGGTGAAAACGGAGAGGGTTCGTTTCACGAGCCGACGGTCGTAGACCGTGTCGATCACACGATGGAGTTGATGCGCGAGGAGACGTTCGGGCCGGTGCTGCCGTTGATGACTTTCAGGACGGAAGAAGAAGCGATTGCGCGCGCCAACGACAGCCCTTACGGTTTAACGGCGAGCGTGTGGACGGGCGACATCAGGCGCGGCGAGCGCGTGGCCGGGCGTCTGGAAGCGGGCACGGTGATGGTCAACGAAGTGCTCTACACGCACGGCATCGCGCAGACGCCCTGGGGCGGCGTGAAACTCTCCGGCATCGGGCGCACACACGGGCGCGCGGGGCTGCTCGAACTCGTCTCGGCGCAGCACATCCACGTCAATCGCCTCGCGCGCCTGCACGATCTCTGGTGGTTCAACTACACGCCCGGCGCGGCGAAACTGTTTCGCGGCTTCGCGCGCCGCTTCACGACCGGCTCAGTCCTGCAAACGTCTTTGCTGTTGCCCGAAATGCTGCGCCGTTTTTCCGAGCGTAGAGGAAGAAAGAGGCGCTAAAGGAGCGTCCCGCCACTTCGCGCGCGAAGCCCGCTTAAGAGTTATTTCGCGGAATTTTCCACTTTTGGCCTCGAAAAAATTGTTCTTTTTTTGTCACGGACGGAAAATGTGCGGATTTAGCGAATTTTTTGTTGCGGTGATGTTAAAAATAAGTTGTCTATTAACTCACATAAGTGTATAGTGCCCCCTCTACTTGGTTGGGCCCCCATCACCCATCCTCCCACAACAACAGTCAGCTTAAACTTCGGAGATAACGAATGAAAAAGTTCACCTTGGCCTTTGTTCTGTTTGCGCTCAGCATGGCGTTTTTGTTAGCTAGCGTCCCCCTCAAAGATGTCGGCGCTCAAGGGCGT
>DATHBB010000283.1:0-8353 GCA_035296385.1 Pyrinomonadaceae bacterium
GTCGTCTCTGCGTGATAAATTCAGGGCGGCGAGCGTGAAGCGTTCGATGGGGTTGCTGGCGGAGAAGGAGAATGAGACTCCTAAAGCGGTGGAGTTGTTGCGTGAGGCTTTGAGTGTGTTCGAGAGTCTTAAGTCGCCTAAAGCGGAGGATACGCGTCGGGATTTGGAAAGGCTAGAGGGGTGACTTTCCTGATTTGCAAACGTGCGACTTTTTTTATAGCGGTTCCGGAGCGGAAAGCGCCGACGCCGCGTGCGCGGAAAGGGCAGGGGGCGACGCAGGCGTAAGATTGAGACTCCGGTTTTGAATGGGGGTTTTAGCCCGTGATGGCGGCCACGATGATCATGGCGATGCCGATGATGACGGAGGCGATGACGATGGCGAGCGCGACGTTTTGATCTTCTTCGATCTCCTTGCGTATGGAGAAGGGTGTGGCTTTGCCCATGATGAAGAAGGCGAGTCCGAAGAGTGCCAGTCCGATGACGGTGTAGATGGCGACGTGCGCAATCGCCTGGGTCAGGGGCATTGTCTGAAGAAGAAGTAGCATGTTTGTCTCCGTCACGGTCGCGCGCGGGCGCGAGCGGAATATTTAGGGTACAGCAGGTTGTCGAAATAGAAGGCCGCAAGTTCGCTGTCCGGTAGCTAAAGCTAACGGCGCTTCAATAGAGTTAAAAAATTCCTTCCACTATGCCGCGCTAGGTTAGCACGCGCAGGTAGCTCCAACCGCCGACGAGCAGGTCTTCGTCCGAGAGGCCGTCTTCGCTGCTGCCGGGGATGACGAAGACGCCGTCGGCGAGGATCGTCTCGGGGTTGACGAGCAACAACCCGCGCACGAGTTTGGCGACCGTCGCGGTCTGCCAGTAGAGCGATTCGTCTTCGATTTCGGCGGGCGGGTACGGCTCGCTCAGGTTCAGGATGATGGTCACGGCGACGTAATCTTTTTCGTGCGACAGGCGATAGGCTCCGTCAATCGTCGCGCCCATCTCTTCGCTCTCGGTCGCGGTGCTCGCGGAGAGTTCCGCCGCCCACGACTCGAACTCGGCTTCGGCCTCGGCGCGCTCCGTCTTGTAATCCCAGAAGACCTGACTCCAGTAAGGTTCCTGTTCGAGCAGCACGGCCACTACACGCTTGAGGTAACGACGCTTGGCTTCGAGGTCTTCGAGCGCGCCGTCCGGGTCGGCGATGATCTCCGCGAGGCGCGCGCGCAACTCGTCTTTGCCGAAGGCGTGTATGAGGAGTTGGAGGCCGAAGAAATAGCCCGCGCCCTCATCCCCGCCCAGTATGCTTTGCAGCCACGATCTGCGTGTCATCTTCATCTCTCGGCGCATACGCCAAACAGGCGCGCGCGTTCCGTCTCAAAACTTGTCTCGCCGGTAATCATCTGTAACGTCTCACCCGCCGGAACCGCCGCTGCTGCGACCGAACGAGCCGGAACGACCCGGCGAGTAGTAGCCCGAACGACCCGCGCGCGTGCCGACCACGCCGCCCGACGGCGCGACCCGCACGGTCGCCCTGCCGAAACCGCTCGGCTTGCTGCGCCCCACGCCCCCCGTGCCGCGCCCGCCGATGCGCGTCCCGGAAAACATCGTCGGGCGCGGCGCGGGCACGTACCTCGGCGGCGAGATCGAGGGCGCACGGTTCAACGCCGACGCCGCGCCGCCCGGCAGGAAGTTCGTGCGGCGCGCGTAGGCCGGATACGGGCGGTAGAAAGGGTACGAGTAGAAGAAGAAGGGGTGGAAGCCGGGGCTGCCGCCGTAATAGTAGTTGCGCTGCTGCTCGGTGCGCGTCGAGCCGTCGTCCCACTGGCGCTCCACGTTTTCGTCCACGCCCACGAGGTCGCTCAAGGGCAGCATGGCGACGTTCAGGCCGCTGTTCTTATACTCCACGAAATCTTCGTTGAGGTCGTCGAGTTCTTCCGTGCGCGTCCGGTCTGCCGTCACGTAGACGATAGACTTCACGCCCATCTCCTGAAACTTCTGCGCCGAAGGGAGCTTCGCCAGGTAGCGGTTGTCGAACTGCGCGTCGGCGTCCTTGTAAGGCTCCAGACGCTTCGAGTCGAGTAGAAAGACGGGCGAGGGCTTTGCCGTCCCGCCGCCCGCGCGCGCAGTCTGCTTGGCCTCTATCTCGCCCGCGTAAAAGAGCATCGCCGCGAGCGTCTCGTGCGAGGGGGTGACGCCGAGCGGGTGCGGGAAGTTGTCGAAAGTCAGGATGAGTTCCGCCGCGTCGGCCATCCCAGCGCCGAGCGCGACGCTGTCGCGCCCCGGCAGATCGACGACGATGGCCGTCTCGCCCGCGTTCTCGGCGTTGGAGAGAAAATCTCTGGCGATGGTCTGCCCGCGCCCGTAAGACTCACGCATATCGGGCATGAATATCGGCCTCAGTTGCTTGCGCAGAGACTCGAACTGTAGCGACTGGATGAGCGTCGGCACGAAGAACGGGAGCCACTCCTGCGACTTCGGCTGGTAAGCGCCGAGCATCGCGGACTGTTCGAGGTATCGTTGCCACTCGCCGGTCCGCCGCGAGTCGAGCGACTGCGGGCTGGCGAAGCTCAGAGTCTTTTCCTCCGAGCCGATGTTCCAGCCCTGCGCGCGTTGCAGTTCGAGCGAGTCCTTGTCCACGTCCGTCGTGTCGTCGCGCGTTGCCAGCCAGACGCCCCCCGTGAGTACTGCGCCCGCAGCGACCGCGCCGCCCACAATGAACTTGCGCCGCGAAGTCTGCCACCAGGGCTTCGTCCCCTCCGACTCGACGAGGTTTTGTTGCCGCCGGTTGATGCGCCCGACGCTCGACAGTTTATTTTTGCTTTTATTCTCACTCATAAAATTGCTTGCTATTACTTGCTAACGCTGTTTCCGCGCGCGCGTCGCCCGCGCGCGATGTAGGTCGGGACAGTCACCGCCGCGTAGCCCGTGCCCTGCGGCGAGAGCCGCGTGAAGAACCCTGCGGCGGCTCCGCCGATCAGGTACACGCCGTAATTCGCCAGTCTACCCGATTCGTCCGGTCGGGCGTGAAAGAATCGCTGCGCGACGAAATGCTCGGAGCGCGCCATCTCTATCGTCCGTCGCCAAACCTCTTCACTCACGAAAGGCCCGCAGACGGTCTCCTGCCCTTCGCACCCGTAGTCGGTTTTTACTACCCAAGACGCTTGCTCGACTAACAGCCGAGCCGCGCCCACCGTCTCCATGCGATAAGTTTCGGGCACGTAACGGCGTATCCAATTACGCGCGCGGGGCGAAAACCGTTTCTGCTCCTCCCAGAAAAATGCCAGCGACAGCTTATTCTGCGTGACGACCGATCCGAAAGGGTTGACCACGGTGACTTCCCCGCCCGCCTCCGCCGAGAGCAGCGACGCGAGCGGCGCGTGGAGCGGTTCCGGGTCGGGAAACCCCGGCGCGTCCGTCCAGACGGGGACGCGTTCGCCCCACCAGTCCGTCTTGTAATGCCGCACGATCAAGTCCACCGGAACGCCGAGCACTTCCAGCCCGCGTGAAGTCCGCCGCAGGTTGAACGGCGAGCCGCTGACGACTCTCATCCCGGCCTCTTCCAGCCAGCGCGTAAAGAGCGTGATCATCGCGAGGTCTTCGCTCAACTCGGTCGGGTAGATAATGCCCACCGTCGAGAGCTTGCGCGCGTCGCCGGTCTTCTCGTGGCTCTGGCGCAGCATCGCGATGTAACGCGCGCCGAGCGCCGCGTTCGGGTCGTGCACGTCGCCGCCGCACATCTTTTGATGCGCCGCGTGGAGCAGGCGGTTGAGGATAACTGCCTCCGGCTGCCCCGAAGGCGTGTCGCTGTTGAGTTCGCAACAGGCGATGCGTTCGTTCTCGCAGATAAAGAGGTCTGCGCGCGCCGTGCCGTGCCAGAGGCCGCCCGACGCCGCCCACATGGCCTGTTGGTACGGCGTCAACTGATAAAACTCCGCGAGTAGCGGGGGGTTCTCAACGAGGATGTCCACCAACTCCTGATGGACGTAGGCTACGCGCTCGGCGGCCAAAGCCAGCGCACGCGCCTGACGCGCCCCGAGCACCACCCCGCGCAGCCCGAAGCGCTCGTTGCCGTCCAGCCACGGGTCGGACAGCACGCCGGTCTCGTAAACGGCGCGCGCGAACGCCGCGTAGTCGGCACGCGTACGGCTGCTCGTCTCCTCAGACATGCGCGGATTTAAGGCAACGCTCATAAATTATCTTCGGCTGCGCCGGTTGTGCCGCCGTCAGATTGATCATACGAAGCGGACACCCTCTGCGTTTCGACTCCGTTAAATTCACGCGCGGCGCACGCCGCTCGCGAAACGAAGCCGGCCACATGTGACAGTACACATTCGGAGTCGCCTTCCACGAGCGCCGGGCGACAGCCGTTTCCCGTCTCCGGTTGGAGTTTCTCCGGCTTTCCCCATGACGCTGTTGCGACCGCACGCGGGGTGTGGTGTAAAATCAGAGGCAACAGCATTAGTCGATAACATCTTCGGAACGAGGTTGCCCCACGCGCGCGGGAGAGTTTGGGCGGGGACGGCTCGTTTGAAAAGGAAGCATCAATCATGGCACAGGAAGCGACGGGGGCGAAAGACAAAGGCGCGGCGACGCGAACGGAGCGCGATTCGATGGGCGACATCGAAGTCCCTGCGGACAGGTATTACGGCGCGCAGACCGAGCGCTCGCTCATTCATTTCAACATCGGCTTCGACACGATGCCGCGCGAGATGATCCGCGCGCTCGGGCTTTTGAAGAAGGCCGCCGCGCTCGTCAACGAAGACTTGGGGAAGTTGCCGCCCGACAAGGCGCGTCTCATCACACGCGCCTGCGACGAAGTGATCGAAGGCAAGTTGGACGAGCATTTCCCTCTGCGCGTGTGGCAGACGGGTAGCGGCACGCAGACCAACATGAACGCCAACGAAGTTATCTCCAACCGCGCCATCGAACTCGCGGGCGGAGTGTTGGGGAGCAAAGAACCCGTCCACCCGAACGACCACGTCAACATGTCGCAGTCTTCAAACGACACGTTCCCCACGGCCATGCACATCGCCGCCGCCGAGCAGATGCAGAAGCTCATCCCCGAAGTGCGGCGTCTGCACGCGGCGATTGACGCGAAGGCGAAAGAATACTGCGACGTGGTGAAGATCGGGCGCACGCACTTGCAGGACGCGACGCCTTTGACGGTCGGGCAGGAGATGGGCGGCTGGGCGAGCCTCGTCGAGCGCGACATCGAGCGTTTGGAAATGGTGCTGCCCGGCCTCTACGACCTCGCCATCGGCGGCACGGCGGTCGGCACGGGTCTGAACGCGCACCCCGAATTCGCCGAGCGCGCCGCACGGAAGATCGCGGAACTCACGGGGCTGCCCTTCAAGTCGCACCCGAACAAGTTTGCCGCGCTCTCGGCGCACGACGAGATGGTCTTCGCGAGCGGCGCTTTGAAGACGCTCGCCGGATCGCTCATGAAGATCGCGAACGACATACGCTGGCTCGCCTCAGGGCCGCGCGCGGGCTTCGGCGAACTCATCCTGCCGGAGAACGAACCCGGCTCCTCAATCATGCCCGGCAAGGTCAACCCCACGCAATCGGAGGCGATGACGATGGTGGCCGTGCAGGTCTTCGGCAACGATGCGGCCATAGGCTTCGCAGGCTCACAGGGCAACTTCGAGTTGAACGTCTTCAACCCCGTGATGATCCATAACCTGCTCCACTCCATTCGACTCATCACGGATGCCTGTCACGGCTTCGTTGACTACTGCGTCGTAGGGATCGAACTCAACCGTGAACAGATCACGGCGCACCTCAACAACTCGCTCATGCTCGTCACGGCCCTGAACCCGCACATCGGCTACGACCGCGCCGCTCAAGTCGCCAAGAACGCGCACAAGAAAGGCATCAGTTTGCGCGAGTCTGCGGTCGCGCTCGGCTACCTGACGGGCGAGCAGTTCGACGAGTACGTCAAGCCGGAAGAGATGACACACCCGTAAGAGCATTAGGGAAAAGGGGAAGGCGAAAGTGATTCGTTAATTTAATCGAATCGGAGAGATGTGGAGAAGACGCTGCAAGTGTTGAACCGGATTCGGGCAGATGGCCTGCTCGGACAGTATGCTATCGGCGGCGCGATTGCTGCTACTTTTTACGTCGAGCCAATTTCGACTTTCGATCTGGACATCTTTTTTACGGTCGCAGGCGCAACAGATGAATTTCTCTCGCTCGCGCCTCTTTACGATTATCTTGCCGATTTGGGTTACGTGGCTGTTGGCGAAGCGGTGGAGATAGAAGGCTGGCCGGTGCAATTTCTTCCGGCCTTCAACCCTCTGCTTGAAGAGGCTCTGCTACAGGCGGAAGACATTTTATTCAAAAGCACACCCACCCGCGTCATGCGCGCAGAGCATCTGGTGGCGGTGATGTTGCAAACCGGAAGGGCTAAAGATTTCTCTCGCATTATTCAGTTTCTCGAAGAAGATGTTAATTTATCAAGCCTCTCGGACGTGCTGGCGAGGCACGAACTGACCGGACGGTGGGAAGAGTTCAAACTAAAATTTAACCTATGATTCACGACTCTGATATTACCAAACTATTGCAGCACCGACAGGCGCGCAGACGGCGGCTCGCACAGCTTTCGTTTGAAGAAAAAATAGAGATCGTCGAACGTTTGCGCGAACTACAGTTCAATCGCGATTTGATGTCCGCGCGCCGCGTCAACTCAGGAGGCGCGATTGAGGTGAAAGGAGAGGCTCGATCTCTTAACCGTTAAATTGCGCCCGCTTTCTCCTTTACCCCTTCCGCTATTCCCTTTCCCCGCGCCTCGTCTCACACATCTACACAGACCTCTTTTGCATCTAAATATTCGCCTGCGCCGGTAGCGGTTTCGCAGTGCACGCGGGGCGCGAAAGCGGGGCTTGCGCAATGTTTCTCAAAGTGAGATAGTTTTCGTTTGCGGCTCGTGTGACTGAACGCGCCGGTGCGGTGATAGTTCGTGGAGGGACGAAGAATGACTGTGGCAACTTTAACGAAAGTGCCTGTCCTGGAAGACTACTTCGGGTTGTCGGACGCGGAGTTGTACGGTCGCATCGAACGCGCGCGCGCGACGCTCGGCGAGCGCCTCGTCATACTCGGCCACCACTACCAGCGCGACGACGTGATCGTCCACGCCGACGTGACGGGCGACTCCTTCAAGCTCTCGAAGCTCGGCGCGGAGCGCGACCGCGCGGAGTTCATAGTCTTCTGCGGCGTGCATTTCATGGCCGAGTCCGCCGACATACTTTCCGCGCCGCACCAGAAAGTGATCTTGCCCGACCTCGGCGCGGGCTGCTCGATGGCTGACATGGCCTCTGCCGAACAGGTCGAAGACGCCTGGGATCAACTCGCCGACGCGGGGCTCCTCCGCGACTTTCGCGTGATGCCCATCACGTACATGAATTCGACCGCCGCCATCAAAGCCTTCTGCGGAAAAAACGACGGCGTGGTCTGCACCTCGTCGAACGCCGTGCCGCTCTTCGACAAGAGTTTGCGCGAGGCGGACAAGCTGTTCTTCTTCCCAGACCAGCACCTGGGGCGTAACACGGGCGTCAAGTTCGGCATCCCGCTCGAACAGATGGTCGTCTGGGACCCGTTCCAGGAACTCGGCGGCAACACCGTCGAACAACTGCGCAACGCGCGGCTCATTTTGTGGAAAGGCCACTGCTCCGTGCACGGTCGTTTCCGCGAGTGGCACGTGGATCAGGTGCGTCGTGAGACGCCGGGCATCAAGGTGCTCGTGCATCCCGAATGCGTGCGCGAGGTCGTCGAGAAGTCGGACTTGAACGGCTCGACCGAGTTCATCATCAAGACTTTGGAAGATGCGCCCGCCGGATCGTCCTGGGCTATCGGCACGGAAGTGAATCTGGTCAACCGTCTCATCGAGCGTTTCCCGGACAAGCACATACGCCTGCTCGCGCCCGACCTCTGCATGTGCGCGACGATGTACCGCATTGCGCCGCAGAACCTCGCATGGGTCTTGGAATCGCTGCTCGCGGGCGTCGTGCCCAACCAGATCACCGTGCCCGAAGAGACCGCGCGCTGGGCACGCGTCGCGCTCGATAGGATGCTGGCGATCAAGTAAAGCGAACGATGAAGTAGGAACGCGGAACGATGAACTGAAAGACAGTTGCTTTCATTCATCGTTCCGCGTTCCTACTTCATACTTTTTTGATTTGAGGTAAAAGCATTGGCTGACCCGAAAGACCGTTATCGGGATAACGTGCCCGGCGGCTATTACGTAGACACGAACTGTATAGACTGCGATGTCTGCCGCGACATCGCGCGGGACAACTTTATACGCAACGACGAAGGCGGCTATTCATACGTCTATAAGCAACCGCAGACCGAAGCCGAGCGCAAAGAGTGCGAGAGC
>DATHBB010000284.1:0-7065 GCA_035296385.1 Pyrinomonadaceae bacterium
TGCGACAATTTGAACCCGCGCGAGTTGAGCGGTCGAACGGTCAACATCAACTACACGGTCGAGCAGGGGCGACGCTTCCGTCTCTCGGAGATTCGCCTTGAAGGCACGGAGCGTTTGACCTACGACGACCTCGCAGACGAACTCCGCTCCGAACCCGCGAGCGGCCTGCTCGGCCTCATCCCCTTCCTCGGCTCGCGGCGCGGCTACACGAGCGCCGAACTGTTGCAGCGCGACCGTCAGACGGTAGAAGCGCGCATGCGCGATCTAGGTTATCGCAAAGCTAAGGCGGAAGTGCGTCAGGGCGTCGCGCTCGACAGCGAGGATTTGATCATCACGTTCGCCGTCACCGAGGGGCCTCTGACGCGCGTGGCGGGCGTCGAGATGCGCGGCAACCAGCTCTACACGACCGAGCGCCTGCGCACAGAGCCGTGCCGCGTCGCCAACTTCCGCAGCGAACCCTGCACCATCATCGAAGCGCCGTTCGCGCGCACGCTCGCACGCGCCGACGGCGAGCGCATACGCAACCTCTACGCGCGCAACGGCTACATCGACGCCGAAGTGCGCGTTGACATTGTCGAACTCCCGAAGCGCGGGGACGACGAACAGGTGCGGCTCGTCTATAACATCACCGAAGGCGGCAAGGTCTTCATCAACCGCATCATCATCAACGGCAACGAGGGCACGACGCCCGACGCGCGCATGCGCACCAAGCGCGAAGCCATCCTCGAAGCCATCCCGCTCAAAGAGGGCGAGGTCCTGCGCTCCGACCGCCTCGCCGAAGCCGAGCGCGTGCTCTACGAGACGAACGCCTTCCGTCAGGTCATCATCCGCACCGAACCGGCGGGCGAAACCGCCGCGGGCTTTCGCCGCCGCGACGTGATCATAGACCTCGAAGAACTCAAGCCGCGCCGCATGGACTACGGCGGCGGCTTCTCGACCGACAGCGGCCCGCTCGGACTTTTTGAACTGCGCAACAACAACCTCTTCGGAAATTTGCGTCAGGGTGTGCTGCGCACGCGCGCCAGCCGCCGCCAGCAACTCTTCCGCCTCGAATATTTCGACCCGCGCTTTCGCACCTATGGCCGGCAAAGGTTCTCGCCCCTGACCATCTCGGCGCAGTACCAGCGCGACATCAACGTCACGCGCTTCTTCCGCTCGACGATTGATCGCGGCAACTTCGGCATTGTTCAACGACTTGACGAAGAAGGCCGACCGATTGACGAGTTCGGCGAGCGCACGGGCGAGCCGACCATCAATCGCTTCACCTTCAACATCGAGACGCAGCGCGTCATACAGCAACGCTCGCGCACCATCCTTTTCCTGCGCTACAACTACGAGGACGTGCGCCTCTTCAACATCCAGAGTCTCCTCGTCGCGCCCATCCTTCGCCCCGACAAGGCCGTGCGTCTCTCGCGCTTCGGCGCGACGCTCACGCGCGACACGCGCGACCGGCAGTTCGACCCTTCACGCGGCGAGTTCTTCACGGTTGACTACGCCGTCGCGATCAAACAACTCGGCGGCAACCTGTCGTTCACCAAGTTGCTCGCCACCTACCGGCGCTATTTCCGCTTCGGCGGCCCGCCCGACCCGTTGCTCCTCCAAAGCGAGCGCGGCGGCCTGCTCGGCGGCCTCCGGCAGAGCGTGCGCGGCACGGTCTTCGCCGCCAACGTCAACCTCGGCATCGCCCAACTCTTCAACCCGACCGACCGCAACGGCGACGGCGTGATCGACGACGTTGACCTCACGCTCCCCATCAGCGAAAGATTTTTCACCGGCGGCTCGACCACCTTGCGCGGCTTCGGCTTCGAGGAGGCGGGGCCGCGCGTCTCCATCTGCCCGACCGGCTCAACCCTGAACTCGCAGATCAACAACGGCAACACCTGCACGGGCGGCGTCTTCCGCAACATGAGCGGCGACCCCGTCACGCTCAACCCGTTCACCGTGCCAGTCGGCGGCAACGCGATGGCGGTCGTGAACCTGGAAGCGCGCGTGCCGCTGACGAAAACTTTTCAGGTCGTGCCGTTCTACGACGGCGGCAACGTCTTCCGCCGCATCGGCGACATCTTCGGGCGCAACGACCGCCGCCCCGGAGAGCCGCTCAACACGCGCAACCTCCGCGTCCAGTGGTCGCACACGGTAGGCCTGGGGCTGCGCGTGCGCACGCCCGTCGGCGCGCTCGGCATAGACTACGGATTCCTGCTCAACCCGCCGGAGTTCGATCTCCCGCAGGCGACAGGCATACCCGCCATCGTTCGCATCCGCCGCTCGCAGATACACTTCCGCTTCGGGCAAGCGTTCTAAGACAAGAGGGTAAAGGGGAAGGGGACAAGGAGACGGGAAAAGGGTAAGGGGTAAAGGGTAAAGGAAATGAGGAAACGATATACAAAGGTTTGGATGAAAAGGATTGGCAGGGGAGCGCGCGCTTTGCTGCTTGCTCTTATCCTTTCCCCCTTACCCCTTGCCCTTTCCCCTGCGCCGGCTTCGGCGCAAGAAGTGGTTGACCGCTGGGTGGCGACGATCAATAACCGCGAGTTGATCACTTACACGGACTTGCTGTGGCAGTTGGCGTTGCAGCCCGACACGCCGATTGACGAACCGCGCTCCGAAGATTTGCAACGCGTCCTGAATCTCCTCATAGATCAACGCCTCATCTCGCAGGAGGCCGGAAAACTCCCGACCATCCGCCCCTCCGACGCCGACGTGGACAAGGCTACGAACGAACTCGTCAAACGCTTCCCCTCACAAGCCGCCTTCTACGAACGACTCGCGCGCGTCGGCCTCACGGGTGAGGGCTTGCGCGAGATCGTCCGCCAGCGCGTAGAGATCGACAACTATCTCAACTTCCGCTTCCGTTCCTTCACCATCATCTCCACGCAGGAGATCGCGGACTACTACCGCGACGTGTACGTCCCGCGCCACCGCCGCGTGTCGCCCGGAACCATCATCAAAACGCTCGAAGAGGCTTCGGCCTCCATCGAGCAGACGCTCACCGAGAGCAAGATCGAATCCGACACCGATGCCTTCCTCGAAGACGCACGCACGCGCGCCGACATCGTCATCCTCAGTCAGGTATAATGGAACAGTGACGAGTGACGAGTGACGAGTGACGAGTTAATACAAAAAGCCTTGTCTTTAACTTGTCACTCGTCACTCGTCACTTGTCACTTATGAAAGTTATGTGGCGAAAAAACAGAGAGCAGCCGAAGCGTCTGCGTGTCGGGCTGGCGTTGTCGGGTGGCGCGGCGCGAGGCGCGGCGCACGTCGGCGTGTTGAAGGTGCTCGCGGAAGCAGGGATCAAGATTGACTCTGTGGCGGGCACGTCGGCGGGCGCGCTCGTCGGCGGGGCGTTCGCTTCCGGAATGAGTATCGCGGAACTCGAAGAGTTGGGGCGCGAGATGCGCTGGCGCAACTTCGGGCGGATGACGCTCTCCCGTCTCGGCGTGCAATCTAACGCGCGCATGGAGGAATACATACGCGAGCGTTTTCCCGTCACGCGCTTCGAGGAGATGCCGATTCCTTTCGCCGCCGTCGCTACGGATTTGCACACGGGTCTTCCCGTCGTCATGCGCGACGAGGGCGACGCGGCGTTTGCGATTCGCGCGAGTTGCGCCGTACCCGGCTGGTACGTGCCCGTCACGGACGCGCAGGGGCGTCAACTCGTGGACGGCGGACTCGTCGCCAACTTGCCTGCGGCGGCGGCGCGCTCGCTCGACCCCGACATCGTCATCGCGGTTGACGTGAATTTCGAGGGCGCGAAATTTTTGGGGCCGCCGCAGTCGGCCATCGGCGTGCTCGTCCAGTCGATCATGGTTGTGCAGCGCACGGTCACGTCGCACGAGGGGCGCAACGCGGACATCGTGATTCGCCCGAAGGTCGGCCACATACGCTGGGACGAAATGACGCGCGCCGCCGAAATGATCGCGGCGGGCGAAGAGGCCGCCCGCGCCGAACTCGATAATATACGCGCGCTACTCGCGCCGCCCGTCGAAGAACAACCGACCTGGGTACAGCGCCTGCTCCACCGACCGGCGACGACGCCCGCCGTCGCCGCTCCCGCGCGTCGCGGCAAACACAAGACAAACGCCCTCGAAAAGAGTAAACAACGCCCGTCGCCGCGCTAAACGAATCGTTTCAAGACGCCGCCGCGCTCCGCGTCTCGCCCGACGGTGTATCGAAAGCCGACAAAGCTACGTTCAGGCCAGGTTGCAACGCCGCCTCAAAGTCTCCACCTCAAACCCCTAAATTCTTCGCTGGTCAGAACATAACGCACGTAGGGCGGCGGGCGGCAACAACGTTTTGCCTGCTGGCACAAACATTGCTCAACAGCGACAGCAGAAGATTTTCATGGGGTGAAGCAGGCATGAAGGAACTCGGCAACAATCTCGCGAAATTATTTTTCATCATCATGTTTATGATCACGCTCGCCGTCTCGATGGCGGCGCTCTCTCTGTGGGCGAGTCCTGAAGCGAGCGCAAACAACAAAGGCGTCGCCGTCGAGCAGAACGAGCGCGAGCCAGCCCTAAGCGCATCCGTCTCACCCTGAAATCCGCGCGCACTCGCGGGCGGCAAACTCGTTCCGGAGAATTCGCCGCCGATTAGTCGTTTATCAATTACATAACAGAGTAGGGAAACTAGGGCACGGGATGAAAAGTCCCGAAGGCAGGGTTACGTGTGTCTAAAAACTGTCCGTTGTCAGTTGTCCGTTGTCAGTTGCATGTCACTATCGAATGAGTTGCTAAAGATTTAATTGAACAACTGACGACAGACAAAGAACAACTGACAACTGACAACTGACAAATTTTCAATCATGGCAATCGAGATCACATCGGAGCGACGCGAAGCGCGAAGGCTCCCGCGTCTCTTGAAAACGCGGCGAAGCGTGGCGGCGACGCATAAGCAAAAAACGCGCGATTGGTTCCGCCTGTTGCGCTTCGCGGTCGTGTTCGCGCTCGCGCTGTCAGTGGCGGCGTTCGCCTCGATCATCTATTGCTACAACACTGCTGCGGACACGATTGATCGGCGTCTCGCTTCCGGCTACCTGACGAGCCGCGCCGGACTCTACGCCGCGCCGCGCGTGCTGCGCGCCGGACAAAAACTGGAGCGCGAGCGCCTCGTCGAAACTCTGCGCCGCGCCGGTTACGTCGAAGAGTCCGCGAGCGACGTGTGGAGCGGCGCGTTCCGCGTCACCGATGAAGGCGCGGTTGAAATCAGCCCGCGCCGTGCGCCTGCTGCTGCGGCGGAACGCGCGCCCGAAGGCTTCACGCCCGAAGTCGTGCGCGTCGCATTTGATCGCAAAGGGCGCATCGCCGACATCACGGGCGACGGCGTAACGCTCGACGCCTTCGTGCTTGAGCCGGAGGCGTTAACGAACGACGCCGCGACGAAGACCGGCACGCGCGCCACGCTCGCCTACGCAGACATCCCGCCCGTCCTCTCCGGCGCCATACGCGCCATCGAAGACCGGCGCTTCTTCGAGCATCACGGCATTGACGCTACAGGCATCGGTCGCGCGCTTTTAAGTTGGACGGGCGACGCGACGGGCGGCACAGCGCCGGAACGTCAAGGCGGCTCGACCATCACGCAGCAACTCGTCAAGAACACTTATCTCACGCCGGAGCGCACGCTCCGACGCAAGTTCAACGAAGCCTTGCTTGCCGCCGCGCTCGAACGCCGCCTCTCGAAAGAGGACATCTTCGCGCTCTACTGCAACGAGATTTATCTAGGTCAGCGCGGGGCGTTCGCCGTGCGCGGCGTCAAGCAGGCGGCGCGCGTCTACTTCGGCAAGGAGTTGAAAGACCTCTCGCTCGCCGAAGCCGCGACCATCGCCGGAATGATCCAGAGTCCCGCGCGCTACGCGCCCGACCGCCACGCCGAAGACGCGCGAGCACGCCGCAACGCCGTGCTTGCTGCCATGGTGCGCGACAACTCGATCACCGAACCGGAAGCGCGCGCGGCGATGAACGAAGCCGTCACAGTCGTGCCCGTTGACCCGCACGCGCGCGCCACCGCGCCTTACTTCGTTGATTACGTTAACCGCGCCGTCGAAGCGCAACTGCGCGCCGTCAATGCGGACGAACGCTCCCTGCGCGTCCACACCACGATTGATCTCGACTTGCAGCAACTCGCGGAACAAGCCGTCGCGCGCGGGCTTGCGCAACTCGACAAAGTTTACAAACACAGCGACCGGCGACCGCAGGCCGCGCTCGTCGCGCTCGACCCGCAGACCGGACACGTGTTCGCGATGGTCGGCGGAAAAAACTACGCCGAGTCGCAACTCAATCGCGCGACGGACGCGCGCCGCCAGCCCGGCTCCGTCTTCAAACCCTTCGTTTATGCTGCGGCGCTTGAGAGCGGCATCTCGCCCGCGCGCATGTTCACGGACGCGCCGCGCGCCTTCATCTTCGACCGCTACGGCGCGCCTTACCGCCCCGCCAACTACGGCGGCAACTACTCGATGCGCGACGTGACGATGCGCGCGGCGCTCACGCGCTCTCTCAACGTCGTCACGGTTGATCTCGCCATGCAGACGGGCTTGCCGCGCGTCGCCGCGCTCGCCGAAAAGTTCGGCCTGCAAAAAATTGACGCCGCCTATCCTTCGCTCGCGCTCGGCACGTCTGAGGCGACGCCGCTCGAAATCGCCTCGGCCTACACCGCGTTCGCCAACGCGGGCGCGCGCACGCGCCCCTCCGCAATCACACGCGCCGCCGACGGCGAAGGCACGCGCCTGTTTGAAGAGTTCGCGCCCGCCGCCACCGCCTCGCAGGTCGTCAGTCCTTCGACGGCCTACATGATCACGGACATGCTCACGAACGTCGTCGCCGAAGGCACTGCGCGCGGCGCGCGCGGCATGTTGAAACTCTCTGCGGTCGCGGGCAAGACCGGCACGTCGCGCGACGGCTGGTTCGTCGGCTACACGCCGCAACTCGTCTGCGTCGTCTGGATCGGTTTCGACGACAACACGCAACTCGGCCTGACGGGCGCGGAGAGCGCGCTGCCCGTCTGGGAAGAGTTTGTGCGCGGCGCGGTCGAACTCCGCCCCGAACTCGGCGGCGCGGCCTTCATGCG
>DATHBB010000285.1:0-26946 GCA_035296385.1 Pyrinomonadaceae bacterium
TGAAACTTGCGGCGTCGGCGCGCATGCCGTTTACGGGGCGATTGATAAGCGGCGGACTCGTCTGTTACAGCCGCGCCCGTCTGTTCATCGAATGATGACAGCGAGACGCCGGACAACATGGCAAGCCTTATGCCGCTTGGATGCGACGCCGGCGCGGCGACTTTTAAGTTAGTGAAACTTGAAGAATTATGCGGGATTGACGAGCCGTAGCGAGTTTGCGCGCGTTGTATTGTTCCAAAACGTGCAGGCCGTAGCGCATATGGTTTGCGCATCAACGTGCGAGAGCAGGCGAGCAACAATGTGCGGGATCAGGCGAGCAACTTCGAGACGTGCTGGCGCACGCGCGCCTCTTCGAGCGCGGGGCGCGCGCCCGTCGCTTCGAGTATGAGCCAGCGCGGCGCGGCGGCGTCGCCCGCGTCTTGCACGAGGAGGAGTTCGTCGTCGTCGCGTCGCTTGCCGAAATGTGAGACGCGCGCGGAGGCGAGTCCGCCGCCACGCACGATGCCGTCGCGCGGCGTGCGCGGCCAACCGGCTTCGATTGCCAAGACGCGCACGCCCGACGTGAGCTTCAAGAGTCGTCCGACCATCGTTGAGTTGCCGACGCCGAAACGGTGCTCGTCCGCGCGCGTGACTTCTATACGCGCGCCCGCAGCATTGGCTTCCGAAGCGTGCGCTGTGAAGGTGGCGAGCAGCCATTCGATGCCGACGTTGCGCGCCACGTCGTTCAACGCGCGCAGGGCGAGATAGTCCGCCACGTCGCTGCGCCCGCTTTGATGCGCGCGCGCTTCGGCCTCCTGTAAACGCCGCGCCCATTCCGCCTCAAGTTCGCTCAACTCGAAAATCGCTCCAAAGATTTTGCCGCCCGTCCTTATCCGACCTTCATACGACTTATGCCGTGATGTTATCATGCCCGCACGCTCGAAAGTTAATTTACACACGTAGTCATAAACTCCCGACTCGTCCGCACAGAGGCTCTCTTAATGACACACCGACACGCACGCTCGACACGCCCGCGCATCAACTTCATTCTTTCGCTCCTGCTCACACTCGCCCCGCTCGGAGCACACGCGGGCGCGCAGACGGCGACACGCAGCGCGCAACGCTCCGCTGCGACGCCGCCCGCCGCCGCTGCCAACGCGCAAACGCATGCGAGGCCGCGACTCGTGCTCGTCATCGTCGTCGATCAATTTCGCGCGGACTACCTCGAACGCTTCGGCGATCTCTTCGCGGCGACGGGCGGCCTCCGTCGCCTGATGACGGACGGCGCACAGTGGACGAACGCGAACTACGATCACATGCCCACTTACACCGCGCCCGGCCACGCCACCATCATGACCGGCGCGTGGCCTGCCGAGACGGGCATCGTCGCTAACGATTGGTATGAGCGCGAGACGGGTTGCATCGTCTCGAACGCGTCCGACCCCGAAGACAAGTACACGAAGGAATGCCGCCCGGACAAATCGCGCTGGCAACTCTTAGGCGGCGACGCGAGCGAGAGGGCTTCCAGCCCGCGCCGTCTCGTCGCCTCAACGCTCGGCGACGAAATACGTCTCGTCACGAATGGCCGCTCGAAAGTGATCGGTATCTCCTCGAAAGATCGCGGGGCGACGCTGCCCGCCGGTCGCCACGCCAACGCGGCCTACTGGTTCAGCCCCGTCACGGGCAACATGGTCACGAGCAGTTACTACTTCAACGAACTGCCCGCGTGGGTTGCGCGCTACAACGCGTCGCGTCCGGCGGATAAATTTTGCGGACAGGAGTGGACCCGTCTGCTCAAGGGCAAGGACGCGGAAGAGTACGAGCGTCGAGCCGGAGCGGACGCGCCCGTCTGGGAAAACATCGGCAATGTCCGCGACACCAACACTTTCCCGCACAAGCTCGCGGGCAGCCCGACCGCCGCGACACGCGACTGTTGGGGTTCGCTCGACTACACGCCCTACTCGAACGATCTGCTCGTAGGCTTCGCGCAGGCGGCCATTGAGAACGAAGGGTTGGGACGCGATGCGGACACCGACGTGCTCTCCGTCAGCTTTTCCGCGAACGACTACGTAGGCCATCGCTTCGGCCCCTACAGCCATGAAGTGATGGACATCACGCTCAGGACGGATCAGCAGATCGGCGCGCTCCTCGATTTCGTCAACGCGAAAGTCGGATTGCAAAACACGGTCGTCGCCTTCACCGCCGATCACGGCGTCGCGCCCATACCGGAACACGCTTCGGCGATGGGGTTGACGGGCGGGCGCATCGGTAACAGCGACATCTTGAACGCCGCGCGCAACGCTATCCGCGCGCGCTTCGGGCGCAAGGACGACTCGAAGGATTCGACCGCCGACTACATCTCCGAGCCTTTCTACAACGCCAACATCTTCTTCAACACCGTCGCACTCAAACGCGACGGCATCAACCGCGAAGAGATCGAGCGCGTGGTGCTGGAGGCCGTCCTGACCGTGCCGGGCATCTCACGCGCCTTCACGCGCACGCAACTTGAGACGGGCAGCGTCTCCGCCGCCGACCCGCTTGCGCGCCGCGTCCTGCACGGCTTCCACCCGCGTCGTAGCGGCGACGTGATCCTCGTGCAAGAGCCTTTCAAATATTTCGGCGAAGGCGCAAACCCCATCCCCGCGACACACGGCTCGCCCTTCTCCTATGACACGCACGTCCCGCTCATCATCATGGGGCGGGGCTTGACGGCAGGCCGTTACGCGCAAAGCTCGACGCCCGCCGACATCGCGCCGACGCTCGCCACGCTCCTGCGCATTCAAGCGCCAAGCAACTCCGTCGGGCGCGTCCTCACCGAAGGGTTGAGCGGCAAATAAAACTTTGAAGCGAAACTTTGGAGTAAAACTTCGCCCCCGACGGAAGAATTAAAAGTTTGTTATGAAGATGAAAAAAACGATCTCGAACCTCTGCTTGATAATCCTTTGCGCGGCGCTCGCGTGCGTCGCAAGTTTCGCGCAGAAGAAGCAGCCGCCGACGACGGGCAAGGGCGCGCAGCAGCCCGCGCGTGCGCGCGGCGCGAGGGGCGACGAGACGGCGCTCAAGGCCGAACTCGAAACGTTGCTCAAGCTGCCGGTGGCCGAGCGCCTCGCGCCGCTGCGCGCCTTCATCGAGGCCAACCCGCAGTCGGCGCTGCGTACGCGCGCGACCGAGCAGTTGGTGAGCGCGCACGCGGCCTTAGGCGACGAGCGTTTGCAATCGAACGATGCGGCGGGCGGAATCCAACTCTTCAAACAGGCCGTCGCGCTCGCGCCCTCCGACATGTCCGACAAGTTGTACTACGAGATCGTTTCGCAGTTGCCCGCCAACCTGTTCGTGCGCGGGCAGACCGCCGCCGCGCTCGAACTCGCGCGCGCCATCGAGCCTTCGGCGGCCACGGACGCCAAACGCCTGCTCGCCCTCACCGCGTTTTACGTGAGCGTCGAACAGGCCGGGGAGGCCGCGCGACTGGCGCGTGCCGCCATCACGCTTTTGCCGAATCTCGCCTCCGCGCATCAGGCGCTCGGCGCGGCGCATCGTCTCGCGCTACGCCTCGACGATGCGGCGGCTGCATACGCGCGCGCCGTCGAACTCGATCCGAACTCCACGCCGGCGCGCCACAGTCTCGCAGATTTGCGCCGCGCGACCGGCAAACCCGAAGACGCGCTCGCGCTTTACCGCCAGTTGTACGCCGCCGACGCGCGCAACATCTCCGCGCGCACGGGCGTCGTGCTCGCGCTCTTCGACGCGGGCAAACGCGAAGAGGCCGAGCGCGAACTCGAAGCCGCGCTCACCGCCGAGCCGCGCAACTTGTTGCTGCTGACGGGTGCGGCCTACTGGTACGCGGCGCACGGCGAGACGCCGCGCGCGCTCCTGCTCGCCGAGCAGGCCGTGAAGATCGAACCGCGTTACACCTGGGCGCAGATCGCGCTCGCACGCGCGCTCGTCGCCGGTAAGCTCCCGCTCGAAGCCGAACGCGCCCTGCGCTTCGCGCGACAGTACGGTCGTTTCCCGACGCTCGATTACGAACTCGCGAACGCGCTCGTCGCGGCAGGTCTCTACAACGAAGCGTTCGACGAACTCGCGCGCAGCTTCACGCTCAAAGACGGTCAACTCGAAACGCAACTCGCCGGACGCACGCCCGCACGCGCCGCAGGCTTCATCGAACTGCTCGCGCCCGAACGTCGCGCCAGCATCTTTCAGGCGAACGCCGCCGACACGGAAGCGAACGCGCGCGTGATCAAAGGTCTGCTCGCGTTGCACCTCGCGCTCGACGCCGTAGCGACGGGCGAGGGAAGCAACGCCACGACGCGCGACGCTTCGGCTATCGCCGCTGCCGCAAACGATTTCACGTCAGGCGCGGACGAGATGCGCGCCTTTCGTCAACTCTACGCGGCGGGTCGTCTGCTCCGTCGCGGCGTGGCGACGCAGACTGTCATCGAGTTGATGGACGCGGCGCGCCTCGGCGTCGAGGCCGCGATTGACGCGCCCGCGGCGACCGTCGCGACGACCGCAGACGAGTTGCGCGACGTGCGCGCGAACGCCATCGCGCAGGGCGGTCTGCCCGATGTCCCCACGCTCCCGCGCAACGCCATCTCGAACATACTGCGCGGGCGCATAGAGGAGTTGACGGGCATGGCGCTCTTCGAGCAGGGTAAGAACGCGGAAGCCGTCGCCGCGCTCAAGCGCGCCGTGAGCGTGCTGCCGGAAAGAAGTCTCTACTGGCGCACGGCTCAGTGGCGACTCGGAACCGCGCTCGCGAGCGGCGGCCAGGACCGCGACGCACTCGCCGCCTACCTCAAAAGCTACAACCCGCAGTCGCCCGACCCAGCGCGCCGCGCCGTGCTCGAAGCGCTCTACACGAAAGTCAACGGCTCGACCAAAGGACTCGACGCGCAGATCGGCTCTGCGACGCCCGCGCCCTCCGCCCCGACGCTCCAAGCGACGAACAACGAACGCCGCCCGACCGCGACGCCCGCCGTCGCCGCCGTCGCGGCGACGCCCGAACCGTCTCCCGCAACGAGCACGCCCGACGCTCACGCAGTCAACCCGACGCCTTCGCCCGAACCCGTCCCCGCCGCGACTCCCGTTCAGCCCGTCGTCAATCCGACGCCTGAAGCAGCCGCCGCAACCCCGACGCCCGACGCAGGGCCTTCCGCTTCGCCTACGCCGACTCAAACGAGCGCGAACACCGACGCGCCCGCCGAAGCGCAGCGCACGCGGGAGCGACGCGGCGGCGGCGGTTGCGCGCTCGCGTTGAGCGCGAACACTTTGGAGTTGACGCACAGCGGCGGCTCGGCCAGCGTCGTCGTCAGCCTCGAAGGCAGCACCAACCTCGCGGGCATCAACGCCGTCACCAACGATTGGTCGGACATCATCGTCCTGCGCGAACCGCAAGGCAACACCGACACCAACTCGCTCAAATTCACCGTCACCTCGACCAGCAAAGCCACCGGCAACTTCCGCATCAACTTCAAATCGCCCTGCGGCGCGCAGGCGTTGATCGTGACTGTTAAATAAGAAGGGAAAGGGGAAGGGGTAAAGGATAAAGGTCGAATACAAAACCAAAGATAAAAAGCGGAGGCAGGTTGCAATTGCTGCGCTCCGCTTTTCTTTTCCTTTACCCCTTCCCCCTTCCCCTTTTCCCTTACTTTTAGACGTGCGCGGCGAGGCGCGCGGCGATGGTTTGTTTGGGGTGCGCGCCGACGATGCGTTCGACGAGTTGGCCGTGTTTGAAGATGAGCAGCGTAGGGATGCTGCGGACGCCGAACTCTGCTGACGTGCGCGGGTTTTCGTCAACGTTCAACTTGGCGATTGTGTAGCGGCCTTGTGATTCGGCGGCGAGTTGGTCGAGCGCGGGCGCGATCATGCGACACGGCCCGCACCATTCAGCCCAGCAGTCGAGCAACACGGGACGCGCGCCCGCGCCCAGCACTTCGCGCGCAAAACTCGCGTCCGTCACCATGACGGGCTTCGTGCCCGCGTTCGCAGTCTGCGTCGCCGCGTCTGCCTGCAACTGCGCGCCGCACTGCCCGCAGACGGCGCGCTGCCTTTCCCGCGCCGCGCGCTCGTCCAGGCGATTCTTCGCGCCGCAATTACCACACGCCACAATCGTCTCCATCTCTTTCCCACGCCTCCCCATTTGAAAAATGCACGGGAGAATTATAACCGGCGCGGCGGCAAAGAGAAGCGGCGACAAGACGGCGATGTCGCGCGATCAAGTTCGGCTGCGTTTGTCTGATGGTCGCCAAAAGCAAGAAACTGATTTCTACTTGAATCAAGTAGACAACCACCATTCATTTCTTCATTGATCCGATGAGCCGATGAATCAATGAAGAAATGGGTCGATCCTGTCAACCCTTCTTTCCGCCAGTCTCAAAGAGGAGTTGCTTGACGGTTTCGACGAGAGTTCCCATGCCTTCGGGCTTCTTGAGAAAAATGTCTATACCGGCTTCGCGCGCGGCGCTCCTGCGTTCGGTGGCCGAGAGCATGATGATGGGCGTCAGGCGTCGGTGTTCGAGCGTGCGCGCGTGGGCGGCGAGCGTGATGCCGTCCATGCCGGGCAGGTCGTCGTCGAGCAGGATGAGATCGTATTGTTCGCCGCTCCGAATTTTAAGGAGCGCGTCGAGTCCGTCGTCACAGTCTTCGACGCGCCAGCCTTCGAGTTCGAGCGTCTCTTTGACGATGAGTTTGACGGTCGGAAAATCTTCCGCGTATAGAATGTTGACGGGTCGCATTCCGGGCCAGCGTCCTTTAGTGAGAGTCGGGAGGCGCGCCGCTCGCGCAGTAGTAGCAGACGTGTGTGGGAGTCGCTACTGCGGCGCGAGGCTTGTCGCCGGAACACGAACGGGTAGAACGGCGAGACGTTCGTGTTCCCGCTTTTCTCGATGCAGGAATCAGGCCAGTGCGTAAGGAGACCGTTTTACGGCGCACCGGCGCGGCGGGCGAGACATAGGGAGTAGAAAATTTACTGCGCCTTAATCGCGCCCCGGTTGATAGTTCTTGATAATGCTGCGCCTGCGCGGCTTTGCGGGCGTTCTTGCAGCGAGCAGGTTCTTGTTACGGTTTTTGAGACGCCAGTTGAGCGATTCGTGGTGTTTGAAACCGAGCAGGCGCGCCGCCGTCGAAACTTTCCCTTCGGAGTCGCGCAGCGCCTTCTCGATCAGGTGTTCCTCGAAACGCTGCACCTCTTCCTTGAGCGAAAAGTTTGCCCAGGGGTCTGCGAAGTCGGCCTTGCCCGTCAGCCTGAGCGCGACCGTCTCGACGGCTTCGGCTTCGATGGTGCTGCCGTCTGAGGCCGCGAGCATCGTCCGCTCGATGAGCGAGCGCAACTCGCGCGCGTTGCCGGGCAGAGGCAGGCGGCACATCGCCTCGATGGCGTCGGGCGTGAAGCGCACGCGCTTGCCCTGTCGCGTCATGGCCTCGCGTATGAAGTGCTCTGCGATGGCCGGAATGTCTTCGACGCGCGTGCGCAGGGGGGGCAGTTCGAGGTGAAAATTTTGGAGACGGTAGAAGAGGTCTGTGCGGAAACGACCGGCGGCGATCTCGTCTTTGAGCACGCGGTTCGTCGCGGCCATCACGCGCACGTCCACGCGTTCGGGCGCGCCCGCGCCGACCGTGTGAATCTCGCCGTACTCGATGAAGCGCAAAAGTTTGCTTTGATTGGCCGGGCTTAGTTCGGCAATCTCGTCCAGGAAGAGCGTGCCGCCGGCGGCGAGGCGCGCCGCACCCGGGTAATCCGCCACCGCGTCCGTGAAGCTGCCCTTCAAGTGGCCGAACAACTGCGACTCGATCAAGGTCTCGCAGAGCGTCGCGCAATTGATGGCGACGAACTTGCCGGAGCGACCGCTCCACTCGTGCATCATGCGCGCGAGCAACTCCTTGCCCGTGCCCGTCTCGCCCGTCAGGAGCGTCGCGCCTTGCGAATGCGCGACGGTGTGCGCCTCGCGCAGCAAAGCCGCCGTCTGTTCCGAAGCGTAGGCGAAGCCCGCCGTCTCGAACTCGATGTTGTGCGTTCGCTCCGCAGCGATCACACGACGCGCCGCCGCCCGCAGGCGTTCCAAAATTCCGGGATGCTGCGTCCGCGCGAGCAGGTGATCGGCCAACTCGTAGATCGCGCGCAACTCCGCAATCGTCAGGTGCTCGCCCAACTCTTCCAGCGTCGCCAACTCCGCAACGCCCGCGCCTTCCAGATCGCCCGCGCGTTCCGCCAAATCGAACGCGCGCTGCAACACCGCACGCGCCTCAACTCGTTTACCGAGTCGCGCCAGCGCCGTCCCGTGCGTCGTCAACGCTTCGGCCAGGAGGCTCTGCTGACCGCCGTTTTCTAAAGACTGAACCGCCCGGCGCGCGATTCTTTCGGCCTCCACGTCCTGCTTCTGTCCGAGGAAGACGCGCGCGCAAGTATCATCCACCTGTGCCGCGCTGCCGCTATCGTTGAGACGCGTAAACAGTTGACGCGCACGATTGAGATGCTCATGCGCGTCGGCGTATCTGGCTAATTTGTAATGTAAAAAGCCGATGTTGTTTTCCACGCGCGCGTAGAAACGGAGATGCCCCGCTTGCTCGAAATGAAAACTCGCCGCCGCATAATCAATGAGCGCAGCGTCCGCGTAATCTCTACGGTTCTCTCCCGTGCTGAGTTCTTCCAGCACAATGGCGCGTTCCATGTGGAAAGTGCCTTTGTGAGCGTGATTCGCGCTGGCTCCAAATAAGGGCGCGGCTTCGGTCAAAAAGCGTAGCGCATCGCTGTAACGCGTGGCGGAGGCTTCAACTATCGCGCTGCGCAACAGGGTGTTGGCTCTCTGCGCATAGTTGTCGGATGAAGTGCGCCGCAACGCTTCGCTCAGCAGCACGCGTGCATCGTCGTAAGCTCCCGCCCTCCAATAGCAAAGACCTAATTCCGCTTGTGCTTCCGCTACTTTCTCAATATAGCCCAGCGAGTCGAAGAGCCGGACACTTTCGCTGATTAAGTCTTTGGCGATTTCCAGCCCGTTCGCAATATGTTTGGAACTGACGACAAACCCTGTTAAAACACCGGCGCGCAACAGGATTTCCGCCGCGCTATCAGCCTCTAAATGCTCAACTTTCGGGTGTTCCCCCGGATGCTCCCACCACTCGGCCAGCACGCCGCATGCCGCTTCGTAATTTCCTGCTTCCTCAAAATCTTTTGCAGCCAGGCATTGAATTCTGACTGTCTCGCGCAGAGACAGGGCAGGATCGTTTAGTTGGAGGGACACCGGATTTGTTAAAGTCATGTATTTACTGCCTTTGTTAGTATCTGCTAATTAACTTGCAAGCGGTTAATCCTTTGCCTATGATGTTCAGGAATTAATTTGTCTAGCCTTTAATCACGGTTTATTGGCTACCGCTGATCTAAACCCTTCTTCAGGAGAAACCATGAAACGCTTACGTCAACTCTGTGCTGTTACTGTTTTAACTATCTTGTTTAGCAACTTTGCTCTGGCCGAGGGTATTATGCACCCCGCATATCAGCCGACGCCAACGCCCACGCCTGTCGGTGCGGGAATTATGCATCCTGCTTTTACAGATACTAGCGAACCCACAATTCAGAGCGAGGAACCGGAAATTGACTTGGAGATGGAGATTAAGCTATATCTCATCCAGAACCTGCTCGCGCTGTTTTAAGTAGTCTCCGCAAATTCCAATCCTTAAATTTCTGGCTGCTGTGAGTAATTTCAGGCGGCATGGTCTTCGTGTGTCGGTGAAGACATGGCCTACAGCAGGTCACAGCCGATGTCCGGAGAGAGGAGACATCGACAGAGCACGGCGAAGATTAACTGTTAGAGCAGGTTAAATGCAATTGTTTTCTTCGTTTGGTCGCCATAAAAAGTTTCCGCGCCGGCGAGTGGCGTGATGGTCGCGGTGTCAACTTTCGTAGTAAGATGCAGGTCGAAGGCTTCTCCCGTACATCCAGTATCAGTAAAGGAAAGTTGTCACACGATGCTTCTACGTCGCACATCTCTGCTGTCGTTCGTCTCCGTTCTGCTTCTAACTGCGGCTCAGGCCGCACACGCGCAGCAGAGAGAAACCGCCGCGCCCGCGCGCAGCGCACCCGAAATCTCCTACACCGTCTCGATGCCCGCGCCGCACACGCACCTCTTGCAAGTCGAGATGCGCGTGCGCGGCGCGGGAGGCGCAAGTCTTCCCGCGCAACTCGATCTCCTGATGCCCGTCTGGACGCCCGGCTCTTATCTCGTGCGCGAGTACGCGCGGCACGTGCAGGATTTCGCGGCGGCGGAGGCCAGCGGCGGCGACAACGTCAAATCGCTCACGTGGCGCAAGATTAACAAGAACACCTGGCGCGTGGAGACGGGCGGCGCGGCGCGCGAGGTGCGCGCAAGCTACAGCGTCTATGCCAACGAACTGACGGTGAGAACGAACGAGTTGCACGACCGCCACGCGTTCTGGAACAACTCCGCGCTGTTGATGTACGTGGACGGTCAACTCGCCGCGCCCTCGACGGTGCGCGTCGTGCCGTTCGGCGATTGGAAGGTCGCGACGGGGCTGCCCGCCGTCTCCGGCCAGCGCAACACTTTCCGCGCAGAGAATTTCGACGTGCTCTACGATTCGCCGTTCCTCGTCTCGGACTTCAAGACGCTCTCATTCGAGGTGCGCGGAGTGCCGCACCGCATCGTCATCGACGGCGAGGGCAACTACGATCCGGAGCGCATGCGGCGCGACGTGCAAAAAATCGTCGAAGCGTCGGTCGAGTTGATGGGAGACGTGCCTTATCGCGACTATACGTTCATGTTCATGCTCCACCCGTCGGCGGGCGGCGGCCTCGAACACCTGAACTCGACGGCGATCATCTGGCGTCGTTACGCGTTTCGTCCCGAAGCCTCCTGGGATGACTTCCTCTCGCTCGTCGCGCACGAATATTTCCACCTCTGGAACGTCAAGCGCATACGCCCCGACGCGCTCGGCCCCTTCGACTACACGGGCGAGAATTACACGCGCCTCCTGTGGGTCGCCGAAGGCATCACGAGTTACTACGAAAACATACTTTCGCGCCGCGCCGGAATGATCTCGGACAAGGAATATTTGACGACGATTGCAAACGCGATACGCGGTTTGCAGAACACGCCCGGACGCTTCGAACAATCTATCGAAGAGGCCAGCTTCGACGCGTGGATCAAGTATTATCGACCGGACGAAAACACGCTCAACTCGGCCATCTCTTATTATGACAAGGGCGCTATCGTCGGCCTCCTGTTAGACCTCGAAATCCGCCGCCGCTCGGCGGGCGCGAAGTCGCTCGACGACGTGATGCGTTATCTCTACAACGAGCACGCGAAGAAGAATCGCAACTACACGCCCGAAGATTTTCAGCGCGCATCGGAACAGATGGCGGGCGCGAGCCTCGACGATTTCTTCCGGCGCTTCGTACGCGGGCGTGAAGAACTCGATTACAACACGGCCTTCAACGCCGTCGGCCTGCAACTCCTGACGACCGGCGCGACGACTACCGACGCGTCGAAACCCGCCCCGCCCGCCGCGCCGCCGAAAGCCTACTTCGGCGCGAACCTCAGGCAGGACGGCGACCGCCTCGTCGTCTCAAGCGTTCCGGCGGGAACGCCCGCCTACAATCAGGGCATCACCTTCAACGATCAGATCGTCGCGCTCGACGGCCTGCGCGTCAACTCCACCACCTTCAACGCGCGGCTCGAAGAGAAAAGGCCGGGCGACGAAGTGCGCGTCACGGTCTTTCGCCTAGACGAGCTTCGCACCTTCACCATCAAACTCGGCGGTCGCGCCGAAGAGAACTACCGCATCGTGCCGCTCGCGCAGCAGACGCCCGAACAGCGGCGGCTCTACGACGGCTGGCTCTACACGCTCGGGCAAAAGAGCGCGCAGGCAAGTGAGAGATGAAGCAGTTTGGAAAAGTCCCGCAGGGACGATTGAAAATAGCCCAGCACTTCAGTGCTGGGGGTTAAACGTCAATGAAAGGTAGAGTCCCGTAGGGACGATTGAATCTTATGTTAATTTCAATCATCCCTACGGGACTCTACCTAAAATAACGCTCATCATTCCCAGCACTGAAGTGCTGGGCTATTATCAAATGTCCCTACGGGACAACTGCAATCTGGTTGTTCAAACCGCTTCTAACGAATAAAGTCTTGATGCGCTGATGAACTTCGACGGTCAGGTAGCAATCGTGACGGGCGCGGCCTCGGGCATCGGTCGCGCGTGCGCGTTGGAGTTTGCGCGCGGAGGGGCGAGCGGCGTCTGCATCGTCGATCTCGCGGGCGAGGATTTGATGACGGAGGCCGCGCGCATGATTCGGGAGGCGGGCGCGCGCGTCGCGAGCTTTCACGCGAACGTCGCGGACTACGGCAAGGCCGAGCGCATCGTCTCCGAGACGCGCGTGCGCCTCGGCGGCGTACACATACTCGTCAACGCCGCCGGAATCAACGAAGACGCCCCCGTCTGGAAGATGACCGAGACGCAGTGGGAGCGCGTGCTCAACGTGAACCTCAAGGGGACGTTCAACTACATACGCGCCGTCGCGCCCGTCCTTCGCGCTCAAGGAGCGGGAAAGATCGTGAACGTCGCCTCCATCGAAGCGCTGCGCGGACGCTTCGGCATCAGCAATTACGCCGCGTCGAAGGCCGGAGTCGTCGCGCTGACGCGCGCTGCCGCCGCCGATCTCGGTCGAGATCAAATCAACGTCAACGCCGTCGCGCCCGGCTTCATACGCACGCCGATGATCGAACGCCTCCCGGAAGAAGTGGTCGCAGAGGCCGCGCGCGAAACCGTCACGGGTCGCATCGGCGAACCCGAAGATGTCTCTGCTCTCGTCGCCTTCCTCTGCACCGACGCCGCGCGCCACATCACCGGCGAAGTGATTAGAGTTGACGGCGGGCAAATGCTTTGAGAACAGTGACAAGTGACGAGTGACGAGTGACGAGTTAAAATCAAAACCTGTCTTGCTCTTAACTTGTCACTCGTCACTTGTCACTTGTCACTTATGAAAAGCTACCAGCACATTCGTTTTGCCGTAGAGGACCGCGTGGGGCGGATCAGTTTGGCGCGTGCGCCTTTGAACGTTTTGAACATCGCGATGATGCGCGAGATCGGGTCGGCGCTCGAAGAGTGTTCGCGCGTGCGCGAGATGGTGGCGATAGTGTTCGACGCCGCGCCGGATTCGCGCGCGTTCAGCGCGGGCGTGGCGATTGAGGAGCACGTGGCGGAGACGATCTACCAGATGCTCGAATCCTTCCACAACATCTTCCGCGCGCTCGAAGCGATGGCAAAGCCCGTCGTGGCTCTGGTTGACGGCGCGGCGCTGGGCGGCGGTTGCGAGTTGGTGTCGGCGTGCGACATCGTGGTCGCGTCGGAGCGCGCGCGGTTCGGGCAGCCGGAGATCAAGCTGGGCGTCTTCCCGCCGGTCGCCGCTATCATGTTGCCGCGCGTCATCGGCGAGCGGCGCGCGCGCGAACTCATCCTGACGGGCGAGTTGATCGACGCGCCCGAAGCGCTGCGGCTCGGACTCGTCAACTATACGGTCGCGCCCGCCGAACTCGAAGCGAAGGGGCAGGAGATACTCGCGCGCCTGCGCGAACTGTCCGCGCCCGCGCTTGAGTTGACGCGTCGCGCGCTCGACATTTCGCGCGGCGTGGAGCGGCTGGAAGAGGTGCTGGCGCGCGTGGAGAGTCTCTACCTGAACGACTTGATGAAGACGGAGGACGCGAACGAAGGCGTCCGCGCGTTCATGGAGAAACGCAAGCCCGTCTGGCGCAATCGCTGAGGGCGAAGCAGAACTCAACGTGCCTCTGCGGTGAGTTGAATTTGAAGGAAACTTAACTTTCAGAGTTTACTGAATCGGACAGAAACTTTTTCATGCAACGACGCATAACAAGCACGTGTGAAAAAAGGAATCAGCGTCGGCTGAGTGCGTTGCTGTGCGCCGTGCTCGTCGCGGCGTGCCAGTTGTCGGCGGGTGTGTCTGCGGCGTGGGCGCAGGAGAAGCAGAGGCCGTCAGTTCGTCGTGCCGCGACGCGAGCGGAGCGACGCGACGACGCGGCAGCGAGGCGGCAACAACTTGACGAACTCGCTCGGCGCGCGATGCTCGTCGCATGCACGGAGCGCGAGCAGGACCCGCTGGGGAGCGCGCCGATTGACGAGATGCAGGAGAGGCCGTCGCTGCCCCTGCGCCACGCGGAGGTTGTGGCGGGAGCGGAACGCGCGGAGCGTCTGATGCCCGTCGCGAAAAATCTGGCGGCGGAGTCGCTGCGCGCGCTCTTGCGCGAGTACGGCATCAGGGAGACGGCGGCGGTGCGCGCGGCCTTCGCGCGTCTGGCGCGCGTGCGCACCGTCAAGCCCGACATCGAATTGCGCGATAACGCCTCCGTCATCTACAAAGAGCCGCGCACCATACGCTTCGGCACGATCTTTCTCGCGGGCTTGCGCTCGGACGAAGGCATGTTGAGCGTGCTCGCGCACGAGTTGACGCACGTGGCCGACGGCGCAGAGGGAAGTCTGAACGCGCTCTTTCGGGGCGTGGCGCGAAGGGCGTCGGGCGCCACGCAACTACAACGCATCAATTTGCGGCGCGGCGAAGAGTTGACGTGCGATCTCGTCGGCACGCTCGCCGTGCGCGCTTACATCGCACGCACGCCGGGCGTGGAAACGCTCTCGCGCCGAACCTCGCGCGCTCTCGCGCACAACTGCGTCGAACGCGACCACACGGATCGCTCGCACCTGTCGCCGCGCACGACGATGCGCGCACTGCTCACCATAGACCCCGCGCTCGCGCGCGAGATCACGGGCGAGGCGACGGAGGCGAGCGCGCCGCCGCAGCGCCCGCCCGCGCGCCGCACGCAACGACGCGCGGCGCACCCGTTTCCGCCGACGCCGCGCCGTTAGAGAGAGCCGCGCGTTGACATGAGCCGCACGCGCTTCCTATCATTTCCCGTTAAAGATGAATAAAAAAATCGAGCAGGGGAAACGTCAACGCTTACCTTCGCGCCGGATCGCGCGCGGGCGTTTGTGCGCGCGCCGCGTCGTGTTGTGCGTGCTCGTCGTCGCGCTCGTCGGCGGCGCGGGCGGGTGCAGGCGTGTCAGCGAGAAGTTGGGGATTAGCGCGGTGCGCCCGCGCGAGTTGCGCGACGTGCCCGCCTCGCGGCTCGCCTTTCGCCTTGAGACCGACATCAGCGAAGACGTGCTGCCGGAAAATTTGCGACTCGACGCGCCCGAAGAGCTGCTCCCGTCAATCAGGACGCAGTTCGAGACGAGCCGCACGAACGAGGCGCTCCTGCGCACCGTTCTGTCGCCCGACAAACAACGCGCGCTCGCGCTCTACGATCCGGGCGGCGGCCAACCCTCCGACAACACTTTTCGCATAGACCTCTACGGCGCGGACGGCATGTTCGTGCGCAACATCCTGCCGCAAAACCTTGAAGGCATCACGCTCGCCGCCGTCGCCTGGTCGCCCGACGCGGAGTGGATCGCTTTCATCGGTCGCGAGCGCGCGAATGCCACGCCGTCGCCGACTCCCGAAGTCGTGCCCGACGCGCCGCCCGTCTTCGACCCGAACGCCAGCCCCGTGCCGACCGCCTCGGTCGCGCCGATGATCGCTCCTGTCCCCGTTTTTAAGACCGACCAGATTTACATCTGCGACCGCGACGGCAACAACCTGCGCCCGCTCACCTCGCGCGAAGGTTTGATCTACCTGAACCTCGCGTGGGCGCCCGACAGCCACGCGCTCGCCGCGCTCGCCTGTCGTCAGGACGAACTCGACGCGCGCATGAACGAGGGCAAAGAGTTCGCGGGTCGCCCACGCATCATCGAACGCGCGGACGGGAAAGAACGTCTGCTCGACGATCAACTCATGGAAGCGCCGCCCGTCTGGTCGCCCGACTCTGCGAAGGTCGCCGCCGCGACCGAGACGGACGTGGCGATCTACGACGCCATCGGGGCGACGCCGACGGGCGCGCGTCTCCCCTTGCGCGATCCGCTGCTCAGCGCCTCCGCCGACTACGACGCGTCGAAACTCAAACGCGCTAACCCTGCGACGCCCGCGAGCGGCGCAGCGAATCCGCCGGGCGCATCTTCTACAGCGGCGTCTTCAACAGGCAGCACGCCGCTTTCGTTCAACCCCGTCATACGCCTCGAATGGGTGCAGCCGGAAACGCTCCTCGTCCGCACAGGGTTTGTTCGCTACTATCAAAACAGCCCCGAGCCGACGCGCGGCTACCTGCGCTGGCACGTTCTGCACCTCAGCCCGCAAGCCGCCGTGCTCAGTTAAACGCCGGAGCGCGCGGCACGATGGCCGACTTAAAATAAAGGAGTCAAAAACCCCCTTGAACTACGAAAGCATCGAAAGCATCTACGCCGCCAACGAAGCCGTGCGCCGCAAACTCTACGCGCGCGTCGAAAATTTAAGCGACGCGCAACAAACCTTCCGCCCGACCGACGACGCGTGGTCAATCGCAGAGATCATGGAACACCTCTCGATCATCGAAACCAATATGGTGAGACTGATCGGCATGCTGCTCGCGAAGACCGAGAGCGCCGCCGCCACCGTAAACACGGGCGCGGGCGCGCAAGACGCGGGCGCAGATGCGTCCGCCGGAGACGCAACGGCGACGCCCTCGCCGCGCGCCTTCCAACCGTTCTCGATGGACGCGTTAATCGATACGATCAAGGATAAAAAGTTGGACGCGCCCGAACAGGTGAGGCCGGGCGGGCAAATGGCGCTCGCCGATTCGCTCGCCGCGCTGCGTGCGACGCGCGCCTCCCTCGAAAGTCTGCGCCCGCGCCTCGAAGCCGCAGACCTCACCGCCGCCGCCTACCCGCACCCTGCGTGGGGCGATCTCAACATCGCACAGTGGCTTGCCTTCATCGGCCTCCACGAAGGACGCCACCTCGCGCAGATCAAACGTTTGATGGAAGCACCCGATTTCGTCGGCGCGAATGAAACTTAAACGAGCGCACGCTTGCGGCTACTCGCACGCGACTCTATAATCGCCGCCGCACTTCGCAAGTTTGTGCCCTCTTAGCTCAACGGTTAGAGCAGCGGACTCGGTTCTTTGAAAGGTTTAAGTGAAAAGAAAACATAAGACCTTTGAAAGTTGGGTTGCAAACGCATCACATGCAGGTCATCAGTAAGATGAGACTTGTTTCAGGTGCGCTTGTAGAATCTGTCAAATTCGGGGAAGCCTAAGACGCGAAAGCGAGATGGTAATCCCGAGCCAAGCCGCGCCGCCTGAGGCGCGGAAGGTGTAGAGACTTGATGGCAGACGCGTAAAGCGAAGGGAAAGTCCAGACCACAAACTCCGACTGCGCGAACAGCAGGAGGGGCGCGGCGAAAGCCGTAGGGGTAAGCATAATCCGTTGGTTGTAGGTTCGAATCCTACAGAGGGCATTTAACCATTTCCAAAAGATAAAGAGCCGTCTCCCGGACCCCGACCGTTAGGTCGTGACGGCGTGGCCGCGCCGTTTGCGGCCAGAGGGTCAATATCCTGTTTCGGCAGCGGTCATCTTCGGCGTTTAACGGAGAGTCAGGGTCAACAAAAGTACACACCTTCGGCTCAATCTATCTTCTCCAGAAGACACTTTGTAACTCCGACGGAAACTAAAGCCGCTTTTTCGACCAAAAATAGACCGGACGACCTCCGCATCACGGTTGGTATGAATATTGCCGATCTTTCAGCGACGGCCTCAACGTTTCTTTGCGAAGTAAAAGTCTCTCTGGTTAGCCCCACTCTAACCTTTGCTTACGGATGCGCACCTGAAAAAGGACTTCTAATTTTCAATCACAACTTATCTTTATTTGCTAGGCGGTAAAGATAAACGCCACGCCCGTTTTCTATTTGGAGTACGAATGCCTTATAAAACCCCCTATCCCTCGCGCTCGCTTCGTGTCCGGGCGTCGTTTTATGCGTTGATCATTCTGGCCGCAGTCGTGAGCCTGCCACCGGCTTTCACGCGTCTGACCGTGCTGGCGCAGGGCGACGAAGGCATCATTGCCTCTGCCGATTCGGGCGACGTGCAGCCGTCTGCGGAATTCATCCGGCAATTGTCGCTGCCCGCCAACGATGTTATCTACAACCCCGCCGACCAGATGCTTTACGCGAGCGTGCCGAGCAGCGCGGGCGCGGCGGGCAACAGCATCGTCCCCATCAACCCGGTGACGGGCGCGACGGGCACGCCCGTCTTCATTGGCAGCGAGCCGACCAAACTGGCGATGTCTGATGACGGGCGCACGCTCTACGTCTCGCTCGAAGGGGCTTACGCCATTCGCCGTTTCGACACGGCGACGCGCACGCCGGGACAACAGTTCCCCCTCGGCGGGCATTCCTTCTTCGGCACCTACCTCGCGAACGATCTGGCCGTCGCGCCGGGCAATCCCAATGTGGTCGCCGTCGCCAGACACTATCCCGGAACCAGCCCGCCCGAGGCCGGCGTCGCCGTCTTCGACAACGGCGTGCAGCGACCCAAGACCGGCCCCGACCACTCTGTGGGCGCGGACTTCCTCGCCTTCTCCGCCACCGAGTCGAAACTCTACGGCGGCGGCTACTCTTCCGGCCTGCGGACGATGACCATTGATGCGACCGGCGTGGCCGCCACGACCTACACCACTTTCAGCGTGGGCAACCGCATCAAGTTCGCCAACGGACTCGTTTACAGTTCCGCCGGTCAGGTCGTCAATCCCGACACGAGCACGCTGCTCGGCACTTTCTCCGGCGTCTCGACGAACGCTTTCGTGATTGATACGACGGCGGGTCGTGCCTATTATTTCACGCGTGAAAACTTCGGCAGCGGCGCGCTCACGTTGAAGGCGTTCGACCTCAACACGTTCGTGCCCGCCGGTTCGGCGACCCTTTCCGGCATCAATGACGAGCCGACGACGTTGACGCGCTGGGGCGCTAACGGCCTCGCCTTCCGCACCAACACGGGCAAACTCTATCTCATCAAGACCTCTTTAATCCCTTCGTCCGAGCCTGACCCGACGCCGACGCCCACGCCCGCGCCGACGACCACGCCGACGCCCGCGCCCGTCCCCACGTTCATCCGCCAGATTCCGCTGCTCGCCAACGATCTCATCTACAGCCCGCAGAGCCAGCAGCTTTACGCGAGCGTGCCGAGCGCGGCGGGCGCGAAGGGCAACAGCGTGACGCGGCTCAACCCGGAGACGGGCGAGGTCGGCCCGTCACTCTTCGTCGGAAGCGAACCCACGCGGCTCGCCCTCGCCGACGACGGGCAGACGATGTACGTCGGCCTGAGCGGCGCGGGCGCGGTGCGCAAACTCGACGTGTCGGCGCAGACGGCGGGCATCCAGTTTAACCTCGGCAGTTCCACTTTCGACGGCGTAAGCCTGCCCGACGACATCGCCGTCATGCCCGGCAGTCCCGGCACGGTCGCCGTCAGTAAATCAAGCGGCGGCGTGACGCTTTACGACGAAGGCGTGCCCCGCACGCGTTCCGACAGCTCCGGCGGCCCCGTCGAATTCGCCTCGCCGACCAGACTCTACACGGGCAGCAGCTTCGTGCAGAAACTCGCCGTCGCCGCGAACGGGCTGACGAACCTCGGCTCGTTCGGCACGTCGAGTTCCGGGCCGCAGACGCAGTTCGTGAACGGCCTGTTGTACCTGTCCGGCGGCGTCGTCGTCGATCCCGAAGCCGGGGTGATCAAAGGCCGCTTCTCCGGGCTTGAGTACAACAACCTGATGGCGATTGACGCGGCGAAGAACCGCGCCTTCTTCCTCACCAACAACTTCGGCTCCGGCTGGACGCTGCGCTCCTACGAACTCGACACGTTCCTCCCGGTCGCCTCCGTCCCCATGCCGGGAATCTCATCCTTTTCAGGTTTCGGCACGGGGCCGTCGAGCCTCGTGCGCTGGGGCAAAAACGGGCTGGCCTTCCGCAGCAACGACCGCGTCTTTTTGATCCAGACCGCGCTCGTGGACTCTTCCGATCCGATTCCGGCGGCGACGCCCACCCCGTCGCCCACCCCGTCGCCCACGCCCGTTTACATCCCCACGGTCGTCAAACAAGTTAATCTTCCCGCCAACGACCTCGTCATCAACACGGTGACGCAGACGCTCTACGCGAGCGTGCCGAGCAATGCGGGAGGCGGGGCGGGCAACACCATCACGACGGTTGACCCGAAGACGGGCGCGGTCGGCACCTCAACCTTCATTGGCAGTGAGCCGAACAAACTCGCCATCTCCGACGACGGCCAGGTTCTCTACGTCAATCTCGAAGGCGCACAGGCCGTCCGGCGTTTCGACACCGCGACGAAGACCCCCGGCTTGCAGTTCAGCGTCGGCGCGACCATCCCGGCGGACATGGAGGTCATGCCGGGCAACCCGCAGACGCTCGCCGTCTCGCGCGGCCTGAGCGGCTTCAGCACCGGCAGCGTGGCTATCTACGACAACGGCGTGCAACGCCCGAACGCCTCCAGCGGCGGCGCGTACGCGATCCTCCCCATAGAGTTCGGCGCGTCGGCCTCCGTGCTCTACGGCTACGACAGTTATTCGAGCGGCTTTGAACTCGTGAAGTTCGACGTGAACGCGTCGGGCGTGACGCGCGTGAGCCTCACCTACAACCTGCTCTCCGGCTACGACAGCGTGTTTGAGTTTGCGGGCGGGAGGCTCTATTCAGGCATCGGTCGCATCGTTGACCCGGAAACGAAAACGCTCGTCGGCAAGTTCAACAGCGGCGGCTCGGCTCTGCTCGTTGACCAGAAGTTAGGGCGCGCTTTCTTCCTCTCAAGCGGCTTCGGTTCGAGCGTCGTCCTGAGTGCCTACGACATCAACACGTTCCTCCCGCTCGGCTCCGTCACGCTCCCCAACGTAACCGGCACCCCGACCGGTCTCGTGCGTTGGGGCGCAAATGGCCTCGCCTTCTGCACACGCACTAACAGCTCCAACCCGTCGGGCGCGACGGGCCAGATTTACCTCGTGCGGTCGGCGTTAGTTTCGGACGCCGAGCCTATCGAGTCCACGGTTCAGTTCAGCGCGGCGAACTACAACACGTTCGAGAGCACGGGCAACAACTCGGTTGTCATCACCGTCACGCGCACGGGCGGCGTCGCGGGCGCGGGCACAATCAACTACGCGACGGGCGGCGGCACGGCCACGCCCGGATCAGACTACACGGCGACCTCCGGCACGCTCTCTTTCGCCGCCGGAGAAACATCGAAAACTTTCACCGTCGCCATCACCGACGACAACCTTTACGAAGCAAACATCAGCGAAACCATCGGCCTCACCTTGAGCAGCCCGACCGGCGACGCGACGCTCGGCTCGCAGGCGACCGCCACGGTGACCATTCAGGATAATGATTTCCGCCCGTCCATCATCCCCGTCAATCTCACCGTGTCCGAAGGCCAATCCGGCACGACGACGACGGCGCAGTTCGTCGTACGGCTGTCGAACCCGTCGGTCGAAACCATTTCTGTGAACTATGCGACTGCTGACAGCACGGCTAAAGCCGACTCGGACTACGTCGCAACGTCCGGCACGCTGACGTTCCAACCCGGCGAGGTGGAGAAATCTTTCCCCGTCCAGATCAAGGGCGATGCAGTTGACGAGGGCAGCGAGCAGTTCTTGATTAGTTTCTCGAATCCCGTCAACGTTAACCTCTATTCTGGGAACGGTTTCGTTACCATTCCAGGCAACCAGCGTGCGCTCATCCAGTTCGGCTCAAGCGGGTTTGCGGTGGGCGAGATGGGGGTGCGCGCGACCATCACCGTCACGCGCACGGTCAATCTGACAGGCGTGGTCACAGTCAACTACGCGACGGGCGGCGGCACGGCCACGCCCGGCACAGATTACACGGCGACCTCCGGCACGCTCACCTTCGCCGCCGGAGAAACGTCGAAAACTTTCACCATCCCCATCACCGACGATAACCTCTACGAACCCGGCGTCGATGAGACCATCGGCCTGAGTTTGAGCGGCCTGACCGGCAACGCGACGTCCGGCTCGCCGATGACCGCCACGCTAGTCATTCAGGACAACGATTCACGCCCGTCCATCGTCCCTGTTAATCTCACCGTGTCCGAAGGGCAATCCGGCACGACGGCGCAGTTCGTCGTGCGGCTGTCAAACCCGTCGGTCGAAACTATCTCCGTGAACTACGGGACCGTAAGCGGCACGGCGATGGCTGACTCGGACTACGTCCCGACCTCCGGCGCGCTGGTGTTCCAGCCCGGCGAGGTGGAGAAATCTTTCCCCATCCAGATCAAGGGCGATGCGGTTGACGAGGGCACCGAGCAGTTCTTGATTAGTTTCTCGAATTCCGTCAACGCCAACCTTCCCAGCGGGAACGGTATCGTCACAATCACCGCAGACGAGGTCGCGCTCATCCAGTTCAGCGCGGCGGAATTTACGGTGGGCGAGGGCGAGGCGCGCGCAACCGTCACCGTCACGCGCACCGGCCCGCTAACCCAATCCGCCACCGTCGATTACCTCACGCTTGACAACCCGGCGGACATCCCCTGCGACCCGAACATCACAAAACCCGACGGCACGTTCTACCCGCAGGGCGCGGCCTTCGCCCGCTGCGACTACGCGACGACTCTGGACACTCTTCGCTTCGCGCCCGGCGAGAGCCAGAAGACTTTCACCATTCCGCTCGTGGACGACAGCCACGTCGAGCCGCAGGAGTTCGCCGCTTTGCGCCTCGTCGCGCCCGCAGGCGCGGCGCTCGGCACACGGTCCGACGCCGTCCTCTCCATCAGGGACAACGACGCGGCTGACCAGCCGAACCCCATAGACGCGCACGACTTCTTCGTACGCATGCAATATCTCGACTTCCTCTCGCGCGAGGCGGACGCCGACGGGCTGGCCGCGTGGACGAAGGTTCTCGGCGGCTGCCCCAACGCCTTTAACCGTGAGGAGAAAAATACTTCGGCGGAATGCGACCGCAACCTCGTCAGTTCGTCGTTCTTCCGTTCGTTGGAATTCCAGTTGAAGGGCTACTTCGTCTATCGCTTCTATCGCGTGGCCTTCAACCGGAGGCCGAGCTACGTCGAGTTCGTCACGGACATGCGGCGCGTCACGGGGCAGACGGCGGAAGAGGTTTACAGCAAGCGTCGCGCCTTCGGCGACGCTTGGGTGCTGCGTCCTGAGTTCCAGAACATTCACGGCGCGCAGACCAGCGCCGGTTTCGTGGACTCGCTCCTGACGCCTTACGGGCTGACGGCCATCAACACTCCCGACCCGGCCAACTTCGACGGCGACGCGCTCGTGCGCCTCACGCGCGACGAACTCGTCGCCGCGCTCGACGCCCAGCGTATGACCAGAGCGCAGGTCTTGCGCGCCGTGGTGCAGAGCCGCGAGGTTGACGGGGCGGAATACAACGGCGCGTTCGTCGCCATGCAATACTACGGCTACATGCGGCGCGCGCCCGAGCAGTCAGGCTACGAGGCGTGGCTGCGGGTCATCACGCGCGGCGACGGCTTCCGCGTCATGGTTGACGGTTTCATGAACTCGACCGAGTATCGCCTGCGGTTCGGTAAGTAGTCGCCCGGCGAACTCGTACGCGATTCACAATGGAGAGGTCGGGCGACACGCGCGCCCGGCCTCTCCGTTTTTTATTGACCGCCGCGTTCTCGCAAGTTTAGAGTCCACTACAAAAATAGCTTTCATTGCGGGAGACGAGTGTTGACTGACAGAAACTTTACCGGCATCGGAATCATCGGCTCGGGGTTTGCGCGGCGGACGCAGATTCCGGCGTTTCGCGCGGCGGAGGGCGCGCGGGTCGTGGCGATTGCGAGCGCGCGGCGCGAGCGCGCCGAAGCGGTGGCGCGCGAGTTTGAGATTCCGTTTGTCGGCAACGACTGGCGCGAGGTCGTCGAGCGCGACGACGTTCAACTCGTGAGCATCGTGACGCCGCCCGCGACGCACCTTGAGATGACGCTCCATGCGCTCGCGCGCGGCAAAGCCGTGCTCTGCGAAAAGCCCATGGCGATGAACGCCGCGGAGACGGACGAGATGCGCCGCGCGGCGAACGCGGCGGGCGTGCTCGCGCACGTCGATCACGAACTGCGTTTTCTCGACGGGCGGCAAACGATGCGCAAGATGCTGCGTGCGGGCGAGATCGGGCGCGTGCGTCACATCGGGGTAATGTATCGCGCGGATTCGCGCGCGGGCGCGGAGCGCGCGTGGGATTGGTGGTCGGACTCGCGCGCGGGCGGCGGCACGCTCGGCGCTATCGGTTCGCACATCGTAGATAGCCTGCACTGGCTGCTCGGCGCGCGGGTTGCGCGCCTCTTCTGCCAACTCTCGACGCACATCCCTGCGCGCCCCGACCGCGAGAGCGGCGAGATGCTTCGCGTGACCACAGACGACGCGGCGAATTTGATACTTAACTTTGACGCGGGCGAGCCGGAGGCGGCGTCGGTGTTGGCGGCGGGCGCGACCGCCAACGTCTCGATGTCTTTCGTCGAAGCGGGCGAGCCTTTGCACCGTCTGGAAATTTTCGGCGAGCGCGGCGCGATGAGAGTTGAAGGCGACGGCGCGTTGTGGCACGCCGGGTTGGGCGCGGGCGAGTGGCATCGGGTTGAAACCGGGCGCGGCGAACTGGCGTCGGGCATGAGCGACGACGGGTGGTCGCGCGGCTTCACGCGCTTCGCGCGCGAGATCGTACGCGCGCTGGGCGAAGGTCGCAACACGGTTGAAGGCGCGGCCACGTTCGACGACGGCCACCACACGCAACTCGTTCTGGACGCCGCGCGCCGCTCGCACGAGCGCGGCTGTTGGGTCGAGCCGGAAGAGAGTTGAAACGAAGTCGGCCTTAATAAAATCAGACGGCAATAAAATCGGACGGCGCGACGTTGCATTAAGCGTGCGCCGACGCTTGAGTCCTACGCACGTTAAAATCATTCGTGCCAACTGCTAAATCAACACAACGAAAGTCGCGGCGCAGGCCGGTGCGCGTCGGCGTGGACACGGGCGGGACGTTCACGGACTTCATCTATGCGGCGCAGGGCGACGATGACGGGCGGACGGGCATGTTCAAACTCGCCTCGACGCCCGCAGACTCTTCGCGCGCGATCACGGAAGGCTTGCGGCGCATCGCCGCGAAGTTGAAGACACCTTTGCGCGAGTTGGAGATCGTGCACGGCACGACGGTCGGCACGAACGCGCTGTTGGAGAGACGCGGCGCGCGTGCCGCGCTCGTGACGACCGCAGGGTTCGAGGACGTGCTCGCCATCGGCAGACAGGCGCGCCCCGCGCTCTACGACCTGGACGCCGCGCGACCGGAAGCGATCATCCCGCGCGCTCTGCGCTTCGGCATACGCGAGCGCGTCGCGGCGACGGGCGAGGTGTTGGAAGCGTTGGACGAAGGTGCGCTCGCCGCGCTGGTCGAGCGTTTGCGACGCGCCCGCGTCGAGTCGGTCGCGGTCTGTTTGTTGTTCTCCTTCGTACGCCCCGAACATGAACGCACGGTCACGCGCGCGTTGGAAACTTTAGGCGTGCCGCTCTCCGTCTCGCACGAAATTTTACCGGAATACCGCGAGTTTGAACGCACTTCGACCGTCGCCATCAACGCCTATTTGCAACCGTTGATGGGCGCGTATCTCAAGCGTCTGAGCGCGCCGCGTCTGCGCGTGATGCAATCTTCGGGCGGGAGCATCTCCGCGGTGCGCGCGGCGCGCGAACCCGTGCGGACCATTCTCTCCGGCCCCGCGGGCGGTGTGGTGGGCGCGCTTCGCGCCGCGCGCGACGCCGGATCAGCCGACATCATCACCTTCGACATGGGCGGCACTTCGACCGACGTGGCGCTCTGCAACGGCGGTCAACTGCAAACGACGAACGAGGCGACCGTGGCTGCGCTGCCCGTCGCCGTGCCCGTCCTCGACATACACACGGTCGGCGCGGGCGGCGGTTCAATCGCGCGCGTGGACGCGGGCGGGAGTTTGCGCGTCGGGCCTGAGTCGGCGGGCGCAAGTCCCGGCCCCGCCGCCTACGGGCGCGGCACGCTGCCCACCGTCACTGATGCCAACCTCGTTCTCGGACGCTTCGGCGGCGCGAGCCTGCTCGGCGGCGATTTCGAGTTGGACGCACGACGCGCGCACGACGCTTTAGAACAACTCGCGCGCGAGATGCGCGCGGCGCGCGGCGTGCGCGCGTCTCGCGCAGCGGCGACGACGGCGCACGAGGCCGCGCTCGGCGTGGTGCGCGTGGTGAACGCGGGGATGGAGCGCGCGCTGCGCGTCGTGTCCGTCGAGCGGGGTTTTGATTCGCGCTCGTTCGCGCTCGTCTCGTTCGGCGGCGCGGGCGGTTTGCACGCCGTCGCGCTCGCGGAAAGTTTGCGCATCCCGCGCGTCATCGTGCCGCGCTCTCCCGGCGCGCTCTCCGCGCTCGGCGCGCTTTCGTCGGATGTCGTCATGGACGCGAGCCGCACCGTGATGCTCGACGCGTCGGGCGCGCGTGCGACGCGCGAACTCGAACGCGCTTTTCAAACGATGGAACGCACGGCGCGCGCCGCGCTCCGTCGAGAAGGCTTCGCCGACGGGCGACAGCGCCACGCGCGGAGCGTCGCCGCGCGCTACAAGGGTCAATCGTTCGAGTTGGAGATCGGTTGGCAGCCGAAGCGTTCGCTCGTCGCCGCGTTTCGTCGCGCACACCTCGCGCGCTACGGTTACGCGCCGGAAGAGGAAGCGGGAAACGCCGTCGAGATCGTCAGCGCGCGCCTGCGCTCGCGGGGGCTTGTGGAACAACTCAGACGCGAGCGCATCGCACGCAGCGCAAACAACTCCGCAGCCTTCGCCGCCCCCGAGCGAAGCGCGCTCGTCTACTTCACGAACCGACCCGCGCGCGCAGCCGTCTATGCGCGCGAAGAACTCAAAGCGGGCGCGCGCCTTCGCGTGCCCTGCATCGTCACGGAATATTCTTCGACGACGCTCGTGCCCGCAGGCGTGCGCGCCGCGCGCACAGACGAACACGGCAACCTGATTATCGAACTATGAAACGCGCAGTAGACACCTTCG
>DATHBB010000286.1:0-2188 GCA_035296385.1 Pyrinomonadaceae bacterium
GCTCTTTGAAGTTGACTACTTCAACGACGAGAAAGCCTACCTGACGCAGTCCGGCCAACTCTACAACGAGGCGACCGCCGCCGCCTTCGGCAAAGTTTACTGCTTCGGCCCGACCTTCCGCGCCGAGCGTTCCAAGACGCGCCGCCACCTCACGGAGTTCTGGATGGTCGAGCCGGAGATGGCTTTCGCCCGTCTGGATGACGTGATGAATCTGGCCGAGCGTTTCATCTCGAACATCGCGAGCCGCGTGCTCGAAGAACGTCAAGAGGAGTTGAAGGTCTTGGAACGCGACACGTCGAAACTCGAACTGATCGTGCCGCCGTTTCCGCGCCTGCATTACGACGATGCCGTCAAGATGCTGCACGAGGGGCACGAGCGCGGCGAACTCGAAGCGCGTTTCGAGTGGGGCGGCGACTTCGGCGCGCCCGACGAGACTTACATCTCGAAGCAATTCGAGAAGCCTGTCATGGTGCATCGTTATCCGGCGGCGATCAAAGCCTTCTACATGGCACGCGACCCCGAACGACCGGAGTTGGCTCTGGGCGTTGACGTGCTGGCGTCGGAAGGCTACGGCGAAGTGATCGGCGGCGGCGAGCGCGCTACGTCGCTCGAATTCCTCGAAGAGCAGATCAAGGCGCACGACCTGCCGCGCGAAGCTTTCGAGTGGTACCTGGATTTGCGACGCTACGGCAGCGTCCCGCACGCGGGCTTCGGCATGGGCATCGAACGCTGCACCGCCTGGATGTGCGGCATCGAGCACGTACGCGAAACGATCCCGTTTCCGCGCATGCTCTATCGTCTCAGGCCATAACACAAAATATGAAACGCGCTCTGCTGCTCGTCTTCGTTGTGATGCTCGGTACGAACTGCGCGAGCCGCACCGTTACGCAAGCAAATCGGAACACGACGCAAGACGCACAGCCGAACGCACGAACGACAGCGGAGAGTGCAACACCCGCAACGGCTGACAGCGGCGCGGCTGCTTCGCCGGAACGAGAAAAGGACGTTCCGCCGGAGTTTAAGAACGTGGATTTCAGGAATTTCACTTACCCGTCGAGTTTGAGTAAAAGCGGCGTTACTCTGAAAGACGGGAATCGGGAATATGAAGACCCTGTGAGCGGCGGCGACAGATACCACTTGCAAGACGTGGATTACGCCGACCTAACCGGCGACGGAAAGAAAGAAGCGTTCGTTAATGTGGTGCGGGTCATTTGCGGCGGCTCATGCGACGGCGGCTCTCACCTGTTTTATATTTATTCCGTGAAACAAAACAAGCCGAGTTTGCTTTGGCGAATTGAAAGCGGCAGCGTGGCTTACGGGTGTGGCTTAAAATCTTTTGTCGTTAATCGGTCTACGATAACTTTGGAAGCATTCAGAAAGTGTCATTTGAAGGGCGCGTCTCTTGACAGCTAGTCTAACCCTAAAGAGTTGGGAAAATTTCAGGCGATAGGGTTGACACGGTTTATTTTTGAGTTCAACGGGAAAAATATTGTTCTGAAAAAAAGAGAAGTCTTTCCGAGCGTTGAAACCGATGCGAAAAACTATTCACCGGAAATAAGAGTTAGCGATGACTAGCGCGACACACGAACGTATCGTAACGATTTTCGGCGGCTCGAAATGCGGGGAGGACTCCGCCGAGTACGCTGAGGCGCGTCGCGTCGGGCAACTGTTGGCGGAGGCGGGGTTCACAATCTGCACGGGCGGTTATCTGGGAATCATGGAGGCCGCATCGCGCGGCGCGCACGAGCGCGGCGGGCGCGTGCTCGGCATCGTGATGAACCAGTTTAAGAAGGAGCCGAACCGTTTTCTCACGGACAAAGTTGCGACGCCGCATTTTTATGATCGCCTGCAACACCTGATCGTGCGCTCGGTGGGCTTCGTCGCGCTGCGCGGCGGGATGGGCACGGTGACGGAACTCTCGCTCGTCTGGAATAAGATTCAAACTCACGTTATAGAGCCGCGCCCGCTCGTCCTTTTGGGCGACTGCTGGCCGCCCGTCGTCGCGGCGTGGCGCGAGCATCTGGTCGTGAGCGACGCGGACGTCAAGATGCTCGATCTGGCGGGGACGCCGGACGAGGCGGTCGAAATTATCATCGAAAAGTCGAAAGGAGTGAGGGTATGAATTGCCCGAATTGTGGTGCGACGTTGATCAGCGGCGCACAGTTTTGCGGAGCGTGCGGGTCGCGCA
>DATHBB010000287.1:0-34846 GCA_035296385.1 Pyrinomonadaceae bacterium
CAGGTTTTAAGCGCCCGCGAACACAGAATACGTGTTCGGCTCCTCTCGCTGCTCCGCTCCAGCTACAAGGCGTTTCGTTCGAGGGCGGTAGCAGTTTTACATTGACTCTGTTGTGTACGCTTGTAGTTGGAGCGTCTGCCCACCGAAAGTTCAAAGGACCCTTGTTGGATGTCACGAGGAAAGCAATTGATACAGACAGTTGTAGCCGGACACGATGCACGAACTTTTGAACTTGGAAGCAGGCAGTCGCCCCTTCCCGCAAAATTACATTACTCATTTCGCAGGAGGAATGCGATGAGACTCGCGAGAAGAGCGCAAGCATTGGCGCTCACCCTGTTGGTGCTGTGTGCCGCAGTATCAGCTCAAACACTAAGGCCGGCGGATGATCCGAGAAACACCGCTCCGACCGTAGGCACAGGTGGCCCCGTTGGCGGCCCCACCGGACTCTTCACCATCTACGACGGCCAGACGCTGCGTAAAGGTGAATTCACATTCAGCATCGCATACAGCAACTTTGACCGCGACCCGGGCAACGTGGACATCACGGAAGTGCCCGTCAGCTTCCAGATCGGTCTGTCGGACCATCTGGAACTGTTCTTCAATACGGACGCGTATCGCGGCGTCAAAGTCAACAGCCCGGCAAACCTGTCGAGCTTCTATCTGCCGAACACGGCATTTTACACCTCGCGGCTGCAACCAAACGGAGTGTTGCAGAACGCGGCGTTGCAGAGCGGCGCAGCCATCGTGCTTGCCCCGATCAATAACGTAGGAATCTCGCCAAACACTGCTCTGTTCCGCCCCGTCGCCAACCAGCCCTTCGTGCAGTTCCCGTTCGTCGGCGGTTCGGCGGGCAACTTCCAGAACGGCATCCCGGGCGGTTCGGTGAGTGCTAGTCAGGTGTTCACGCTCGGCGGCCCGACCGGCAATAACGCCAGCGGCAGCAACTTCGGAGCGGCGGCGAACTTCCCCGGCATCGGCTCTGTGTTCGGCAGCATCCTGCCGGGCGTCGTGCTGACCACGCGGCGTATTCCGGCCAACCTGACGTTCAACAACCTGATCGTGCCGGAGACCTTCACGCTCGCGCCGACCTATTTGCCCGACGCGCCCTTCATCAGCCGTCTCTACGGCGAATCGTCGTTCAGCACCTTCAGCATCGGCGCGAAGTGGCGTTTCACCGGCCCGGAGAATCCGTTCGGCATCGGTATCATCCCGTTCTACCGCTTCTACGCGGACACGGCTGACGACCGCAACGGGTTCAACCAGATGCAGCGCGGCGCAAGCCCCGGCGGCAGCATCGGCGACTTCGGTTTGATCATGTTCGCCGACGCTCGCCTGAGCCGCAGCGTCAACGTCTCGGCCAACCTCGGCTACATCCTGAACAGCAACCCGCGCAGCGAGCTTTTGGGCGACGCGGCTCTGCTCGACCGCCCCGATGAATTTATCGCGGGCGTCGGCCTCGACTTCCCGGTCAACGAGAAGTTCCAGCCGATCTTGGAAGTCAAGTCCGTGCAGTACGTGGGCGGCAGAACGCCGAACGCTTTCCAGAACAATCCGGTCGATTTTCTGGCGGGCGTCCGCATCTTCCCGCGCCGCTGGATGGGCTTTAGTGCCGCTTACCGCGCGCACATGAATCAGCAGGGCGGTCGTATTTTCCGCGACCGCGGGCCGGAAGACTTCCCGCGCGGCTTCGTTCGTTCGCAAGACCCGCACGGCTACATCTTCCAGTTCTGGGCCGGTCGCAGAAACGAACGCGCCCCGATCACCGTCCCGAACAACCCCCCGACGACTGCCGTTTCGGCCAGCCCGTCGAGAGTTGTTCTGGCGGCTGACTGCGGGCCGGATCAAATGCCGTCTGAAGGCTGTGTGGCAACAGGCAGCACGGTTCAACTCGCGGCCAACGCGACCGATCCGGACGGCGACACACTCCTTTACACCTGGTCAACGACCGGCGGACGCATCACGGGCGACGGCGCTAACGTGACGTGGGATTTGTCGGGCGTCCAGCCCGGCACCTACACGGCCTCCGTGGAAGTTGACGACGGCTGCGGCTGTATCGCGTTCTCTTCGACGACCGTGACGGTCGAGCGTTGCGAGTGCATACTCCGTCCGACGCCGACGCCGACGCCGACGCCGACGCCGGAGGAAGTGATTCCGCCGACGCCGCCTTCGCCGCAGCAGTTCGACACCTACGGCAGGATCGCTCGTAACGACGAGAAAGCACGCCTCGACAACTTCGCCGTCGCGTTGCAGAACGATCCGACCGCTCGTGGTGCTATCATCACTTACGGTGGACGTCGTGGTCCGGCTGGCGAAGCTCAGACCCGTGCCGATTTCGCCAGGAACTACCTGGTGAACTCACGCGGCATCGATGCCTCGCGACTCGACACTATTGACGGTGGATTCAGAGAAGAGGCCACAACCGAACTCTGGCTCGTCCCGAGTGGCGCTACGCCGCCCACCGCATCGCCAAACGTTGACGCGAGCGAGGTGCAAACCACGCGACCGCCGAGACGCGCGCCGCGTAGACGCGGCAGGCGAGACGACGACGAGTAGCCTGACAATAAACGCTCGCGCACGCGGCTTGTAACAGAGCCGCACGCGACCATAAACCGAAGCGCGGGCGATGTTTCTCTCTCAAGAAGCATCGCCCGCTTCGTTTTTCCCTTCGTGACGCGCGCGAAAGTTCGTACAACTGCGCCGAACGAATTGCGCATCGTAACAGTTATGAAATTCCCCCCAAATTCTTTATGATGAGCGTGGCGCGCGATAATTCGAGCGCCGCCTGACGACATGTAACAGCCCTTCCCCCTATAAGTAATAATTGCCCGATGCCATAGAGGAAACTGATGACCCGGCCAATGAAAAAAATATCTCTGTTCTTCGTTCTTTTAAGTTTAACGGTCTCGCTCGTCGCGCCGCCTCGCGCCGCAACTGCCGCTGTAGCCGCCGAGCGCTTCATAGACACCACGCAGGACGCCGCCGACCGCACGCTGAGTTGGTCGGTCGCGGGGCCGATGGGCGGCGACGTGCGCGAACTCGTCGTTGACCCGAGCAACCCGCAGCACCTCTATCTCGGCACGATTGACGGCCAGATTTATCAATCGACGGACGGCTCGCGCACGTGGGCGCGCCTCGCTAATTTCAGCCGCCCCGGTATCTACATCGACCACATCATCATCGACCCGCGCGACCCGAAAATCATCTACGTCGCCGCGCACAAGCATAAGGAGCCGGGCGGCTTCTTCAAGTCAACCGACGGCGGCCAGACGTGGCGCGAGTCGGTCGAACTAAAGACCGAAGCGCTACACTCGCTCGCGCAGTCGCCCTCTGATCCGAGCATCTTGATCGTCGGCTCGAACAAAGGCGTCTATCGTTCGTCGGATTCGGGCGACACATGGGAGCAACTCCCGACCTCCGCTTATCCCGACATACGCAACGTCGAATCAATCGCCGTTGACCCGCGCGACCCGCGCGCGATCTACGTCGGCACGTGGCACCTGCCCTGGAAGACCGAGGATGGCGGGAAGACCTGGAAGTCCATCAAGACCGGCATGATTGACGATTCGGACGTGTTCGCCATCGAAATTGACCAGAGCCGTCCCGACCACGTCATCGCCTCCGCGTGCAGCGGCATCTACGAATCGAAGAACGCGGGCGCGAGTTGGCGCAAGGTGCAGGGCATCCCCTCGCAGTCGCGGCGCACGCGCGACATACTGCAACATCCGGCCATCCCCACGACCATCTTCGCCGGAACGACCGAAGGCTTCTGGCGTTCCACCAACGGCGGCGATTCGTGGATGCTCAACACTTCGCGCACGCTTGAGATCAACGCCATTGCCGTACACGCGAAAGAGCCGCAAACGATCTACATCGGCACGAACAACTACGGCGTGATGGTCTCGCGCGACGGCGGCAAAAATTTCCTGCCGAGCAACGAGGGCTATAGCGGGCGTCGCGCCTACGCCATCGCGCCCGACCGCGAACGCGCGGGGCGCGTCTACGCCTCCACGATCAACACGGCGACGGGCGGCGGCTTCTTCTTCGTCAGCAACGACAGCGGCGTGACGTGGCAGCCCTCTATGCGAAACATGCCGAGCCGCCTCATCGCCTACTCCATCCTGCAAGACCACGCCGATGGCAACATCATCTATCTCGGCACTAACCTCGGCATGTATCGCTCGACTGATCGCGGTCTGTCGTGGTCGCCGATTGGCGCGCCGGACGTGAAATCACCCGTCGCCAAGCCCAAGAGAAAAGTGACCTCGGCGGCAGCGCGCCGTCGCGCGGCTTCTACGTCAACCGCCGCGTCTCGTCGCACTGCCGCCGCTACGGCGCAAGAGCCGGCTCCCGCGCCGCCCGTGCCCGCGAAACGCGCCGACGACACGGTCAAGCGCGCGCAGGCGGCTCTGAACGCGGCGGGCTACGACGCGGGCACGCCCGACGGGCAGGCGGGCACGCGCACCGTCGCGGCGATCAGGAAGTTTCAAGCGGCGAAAGATTTGCCGCAGACGGGCAAGTTCGACGATGCGACTTTAACCGCGCTCGGACTCGGCGGCGGCAAGCAGTCGCTCGGCGTCGAGCAGGGAATGCAAAGCGCGCTCATCTTTCTGACGGAGACCGTCAATGCGCTCGCTTACCTGCCCGACACGGACGGTAGCTTAAAGATTCTCGCCGCCACCAACAACGGGCTTTACCGCAGCGCCGACCCTGTGAAGGGCTGGGAGAAGATACCCTTCGGTGAGGGGTTAGACGCGCGCACGCTCTCCGTCTCCACGAGCGCGCAAAACCCGCAGACCATCTACGTCGGCACGTCAACTTCGGGCGTGCTCGTCTCGCGCGACATGGGGCAGACGTGGAGGGAAGTCGAAGGCATCCCGAAGGCCGCGCCCATTAACGTGATCGAACAAGACCCCGAGCGCTCCGCTTACGTCTACGTCGGTACGACGCACACGCTCTACATGTCGCACGACGGCGGCGAGAAGTGGGAGCGGCGCGGCGGCAACCTGCCCTACGGCAGCTTCACGAGCATCGTCATCAACCCCAAAAACACCGACGAGATTTTTGTCGGCAGCGCATACGAGCGCGCGGAAGGCAACGGCGTCTTTCATACGATGGATGCGGGCAAGACCTGGAAGCGAGTCGATCCGGAACTACCGAGCCGTCGCGTCTGGGCGCTCGCGTTCGACACGAGCGACACAGGCAAATTGCTCATCGGGTCACATTCCGCAGGCGTCTATATCGCCAACCGCGACCAGAGCGTAGCCACCACGGGGAAGTGAAGAACAGTGACAAGTGACAAGTGACGAGTGACGAGAAAGACCGAAAGCAGTAAATCGTGAATCGTCAATCCTAAATAGAGAAAACTCGTTCTTTCTATTTACGATTGACGATTCACGATTTACGGCTTTTCTCGTCACTCGTCACCTGTCACCTGTCGCCTCCCATATCGCCTTGACATGCTTGCGCGTGGACGTGTACATTTTCGGTCTACCCGGTCAAGCGACGGGTGATTACCGGATCACGCGGGTGATCCACGGGCACGACAGAAACCGAAACCTTTTTTAAGCCTTTTCAACTTCTAGACGGCTCGCAATCCCCGCCTCGTCCCCTCTGGATCATCCGGCAATCACCCCCACATCGCCAGCAGAGTAGGCCGCGCCATTTATGTAACGCAAGGGCGCGGTTGACCCGCGAGCGCATGTCGATGCGGAACGTCTGAACGGGGAGGCGCGAAAGTTCTTTAACGCGCCGCGAATTACGCGAGGAGTCCAAGAGCCTGCATGTCCACTGAAGATAACAAGCTGAGCGCAAGCGAAGCTACCAACGAAAACTCACCAACCAGCACCGTCGGCGACGCACCCGAAGCAGTCGATCAATCGAGCGCTTCCTCGTCAACGACGGCTGCTACCGCCGCTGCCGCGCCCACCGCCGCAGCACCGGCAGCAACAACGACATCTTCCGCGCCCGCCGCCTCCAGCAGCAGTGGCGGCGGCAGCAACAGCGCGTCCGCCGACGATGACGACGACGATGAACCGCGTTCCAGCGGCGACTTCGATTTCGGCGCGATGCTCGATCAATACGAGCAGGAGCAGGCCGCTTTTCAGGAAGGCTCGGTCGTGCGCGGCACTGTGGTCGGCATCAATGATCGCGGCGTGCTGATCGACTTCGGCTTCAAGTCCGAAGGACTCGTCGATCAACAAGAGTTCACGGAGAACGGCGAGTTGACCGTCAAGCGCGGCGACGAGGTCGAAGTGCTCATCAAGAGCATGGAGTCGCAGGAAGGTCAGCCGATCCTCTCGCGCGCCGACGCCGTGCGCATGCGCGCGTGGGACGAACTCGAAAAAGCGCACCGCGACGGCACGCCCATCAAAGGACGCATCATCGAGCGCGTCAAAGGCGGCCTGCGCGTGGACGTTGACGGCGTTGATGCCTTTTTGCCCGGCTCGCAGGTTGATTCGCGCCCCGTGCGCAATCTCGAAAGTTTTCGCGGCCAGGAGATCGAAGCGAAGGTCATCAAGCTCAACCGCAAGCGCTCGAACGTCGTGCTGTCGCGCAAGGCCATCCTCGACGAGCAGAACGAGGGACGCAAGGGCGAAACGCTCGACAACCTCGAAGAGAGCATCATCGTTGACGGCCAGATCAAGAATCTGACCGACTACGGCGCGTTCGTTGATCTCGGCGGCATCGATGGTTTGCTTCACGTCACAGATATGTCCTGGGGACGCCTCCAGAATCCGGCGGAGTTGTTCAAAGTCGGCGAAACCGTGCAGGTCAAGGTCTTGAAGTTCGACCGCGAGCGCGAGCGCGTCAGTCTAGGCTACAAACAACTTCAACCCGACCCGTGGGAATCGGTCGAGGAGCGTTTCATCATCGGCACCAAGGTGCAGGGCAAAGTCGCGAGCGTGACGGACTACGGCGCGTTCGTCGAACTCGAAGCGGGCGTCGAAGGTCTCGTACACGTCTCGGAGATGAGTTGGTCGAAGCGCATGAAGCACCCGTCGAAGCTCGTCAACGTCGGCGACACGGTGGAAGCGGAAGTGCTCGGCGTCGATCCGAAGGCGCGGCGCATCAGCCTCGGCATGAAGCAGATGCAGGCGAACCCCTGGCAGACTTTGCGCGAGCGTTACCAGATCGGAACGCGCGTCTCCGGGCGCGTGCGCAACCTGACGGACTTCGGCGCATTCATAGAAGTTGAAGACGGCGTTGACGGACTCGTACACGTCTCGGATATTTCGTGGAACAAGCGCATCAAGCACCCGGGCGAGGTGTTGAAGAAGGGGCAGGAGATCGAGGCCGTTATCACCAACATCGATACGGAGAACCGTCGCCTCTCGCTCTCGATCAAAGACACGGAGCCGAGTTCGTGGGACCGCTTCGTCAACGAACACAAACCGGGCGACATCGTGCGCGGGCGCATCACGCGCTTTGCGAACTTCGGCGCGTTTGTCGAGTTGGACGAAGGACTGGAAGGTTTGTGTCACATCTCCGAACTTTCGGAGGAGCGCGTGGACAAGCCGGAGGACGTGGCGCAGGTCGGGCAGGAGATGGACTTCCGCGTCTTGCGCATCGAGCAGGACAACAAGAAGATCGGCCTGTCGGCGCGCGCCGCCGCGAGCGACGAACCCATCGTGGACACAAAGAGTTATTCGACGGAAGCGAAGGGCGGCATGGCCTCGCTCGCAGAACTCGGCAACTTCTTTGCCACCTCCTCGTCGTCGGGCGGTTCTACTTCCAGCCGCGAAAGCAGCCAGCCTACGACGGGCGGCGAGAGCAGCGAAGCTGTTGCTTCTGCCGGACAGACCGGCGCAGCCGAATCCGGCGCGGGCACGGCTCAAGAGGAGCAATCGGCCTCTGAGGGTGCATCCGCCGAAGGGGACGCGCCCGTCGCCGACGCGGTTTCAACGACTACCGTTGACAGCGGCAGCGCCGTCACAGACGAAGCCCCTGCCGCCGAGGACAACACCGGCGATGTCGTGTCTTCAACCGCAGGCAGCGTCGGCGGCAACGCAGATGCCGTATCCGCCGACGCGTCAGCGGAGGGCGGCGGCACTAGTAATGCCGCTTCGGCCAGCGCGTCGAAGGAAAGCGAAAGCTAAACCGCCGGGTTGAATAAACATAGACGCCCCGCGCCGTAGTTCATCCGTGAAGATGAGTTATGTGCGCGGGGCTTCTGTTTTCGGGCGCAGGCGTTGAAAGCATAAATCGGGAAGCACCTGGCGGTCGAAGGCCGTGCAATTTTCCTTTACCTCCTCAACGCTGATTACCGCGCCCGCACTCGACGGTTATTTCGCCCTCCCGCCGCTGTAAGCTATTGCCTGAGAGTTATTTCCGTCTTGCGGGGAACTGATAACTTCTGCTACTGTACAAACGGTTTTGAGATTCCGGCATCGTCCCGGCGCGCCCGCAGATGCGCCGCGCGAGAGCCCTCTGTGAGTGGTGAATCGTGAAAGGTAAATGTATGACGAAAGCGGAGTTGGTCGAGGATGTCGCGCGCGCGGCGGAATTGACCAAGAAGGACGCCGAGCGTTTGGTCGAGATCGTCTTCGAGAGCATCATCGAGACGCTCAATCAGGGCGAGAAGATCGAGTTGCGCGGCTTCGGCAGTTTTCGCGTGCGCGAACGCGGCGCGCGGCGCGGTCGCAACCCGAAGACCGGCGACCCCGTTGACATCCCCGCCAAGCGCGTCCCTTATTTCAAACCCGGCAAAGAGATGAAAGAGTTGATCAACGAACAGACCTCTGCCGCGCCCGCTTCCACTGATTCCGCACCGGCTGAGACGGGCGGCGGGCAGCAGGATGACGGGAACAGCGGCGGCAATAACAATTCAGGCGGCGGCGATTTGCCTCCGATTCATTAAAGACGGCAGCGCTCTTTCGGGGAACGGCTAACGTGGACAGGTTATGGACGCCCTGGCGCTACCAATACATTTCAGGCGAGAGCGGTGAGAACACGAGCGACCGCGACGCTTCCTCCGACGCCTCCTGCATCTTCTGCACGCTCCGGCAAGCCGACCCCGCCCAGGACGAACGCAATTTCATCATCCACCGCGCCCGATATAATTTCATCGTCCTCAATCTCTACCCCTACACCTCCGGCCATCTCCTCGTCATCCCCTACGAACACACTTCCGAACTCGACGCCGCCGCCAAAGAGACCACAGACGAGTTGATGGATTTAACGAAGCGCGCGCAGACCGTCTTGCGCGCGGCCTATCGTCCCGAAGGCTTCAACCTCGGAATGAATCTGGGCAGCGCGGCGGGCGCGGGCGTCGCCGGCCACATACACCTCCATATCATGCCCCGCTGGGCGGGCGACGCGAATTTTATGAGCACCGTCGGCGAAACACGCGTCCTCCCCGAAGACCTCCCGACCACCTACAAGAGACTACACGGACAGTTTTGAAAGCAGTGACAAGTGACGAGTGACCGGTGACAAGTTAAAGACAAACCTCTTTGCTTTAACTTGTCACCCGTCACTCGTCACTTGTCACTGCTCTTATCACTTTCTCGTGATCGCTTCGTCTTCCACTTCGCCGCCCTTGCTGATGGGGACTTCGGAGGTTTTGTAGCCGAGGCCGCGTTCTTCAGTGTCGAGGTCGGCTGGCGGGAGTTGTTGGAGCGCGCCGGTGACGGGCGGCGGGTTGAAGCCGGGGTAATCCACGCGCGAGTGATAAATGGCGACGAGCGAGGCGATCATGGATTCCTTGATCGTCGTCAGTTCACGCAGCGATAGATCGCACTCGTCGAGTTGGCCGTCGCTGACGATGGCGTCGAAGATTTTGCTGACGATGCTGCGGATGTTTTCGGGGTCGGGGCGCGCGAGCGAACGCGCCGCCGCCTCGCACGAATCCGCCAGCATCATGATGGCCGACTCCTTAAACTGCGGGCGCGGGCCGGGGTAGCGAAACTCCGCTTCGTTCACCTTATCACCGTGAATGGCCTGCGCCTGCGCTTTGCGCAGGAAATAGTGGAGCGTGCGCGTGCCGTGATGCTGCGGGATGAAGGCGGCGATCTTGGCGGGCAGGCCGATCTCTTTGGCGAGTTTCAGGCCGTAGGTGACGTGGCTCGTGATGATCTTGGCGCTGCTCGAAGGTCGCAGGCGGTCGTGCGGGTTCGTGCCCGTCTGGTTCTCTACGAACATGTCGGGCGCGGCGAGTTTGCCGATGTCGTGATAGAGCGCGCCGATGCGCGCGAGCAGGGCGTTCGCGCCGATGGAGCGACAGGCTTCTTCCGACAGTTGGCCGACGGCGTGCGAGTGCTGGTTCGTGCCCGGCGCGCGCAGCGCGAGTTGGCCGAGCACGGGCAAATCCGCGTTCGACAATTCGAGCAACTTCACGTCCGTCAGGATGCCGAAGACCGACTCGCTAACGGGCAGCGCGCCCGCCGTGAAGATGGTCGTAAACAGACCGCCGAGTACGCCGCAGCCGACGGCCAACAGGATCGTGCCGAGCGTCAAAGGTTCTTGCGCCGCGAGGATAACGGCGAACGCGGCGCAGAAGTTGACACCGGCCACGAAGAGTCCGGCGAGCGTCACGGACTGGCGTTCGCTGTAGCGACCGATGCCGTAGATCGCCGCGGACGAGGAGACCATCGCGTAGCAGGACACAAGCATGCCGTTCGGCGAAATGAGACCGGCGAAGAGCGCGGCGATGATCCCTGCGGTCAAAGCGAGTTGCACGTCTATCAGCAGCGCGACTAAGAGCGTCGCCACCGCGAAGGGGATCGCGAGCGTCCAGAGCGTCGCATCGTTCCAGGGGGCGACAACCGATTGCGCGGCGATTGATTCCGCCAGCACCACGCCCGCGCGCATCAACACCACTTGAATCAAGATGGCCGACGCCACGAGCGTGAATGCGCGTCCACGCGAGAGCGAGAGGGTCGCGGTCAGGCTGCGGTGTTCGATGAATTTCCACGCGCCGAAATAGAGCGCGCCGACGAGCAGGAGGATGCCTATGAAGTGTTGCGGGCGGCGTCCGGTTTTGCCGTATTTGCTGATGGCATCGAACTGCGCGAGCATCTTCGTCGTCACGGTGTCGCCGGAGCGCGCGACGACCTGATTGCGCTTGAGCGTCACGAGCGTCGGCGGCGCATTCGGCACGACGGCGCGCGCGCTCTGCGTCGCGCGTTCGTCGATGGCGGCGATGTCGGCGGGGGAGACAACGCTGGCGCGCACGATGTCACCCTCGTTGTACATCTGCGCGGGCAGTTGCGTGTGAATTTGCGCGAGCAGGAGCGTGGTGACGAGCGTGAGGAAAGTGAAGCCGATGATGAAAAGCGTCGTCGGGCGAAACCAGTCGCGGAGGCGCACGAGCCGCAGGATGACGGCGTTTTGCGCATCGGTGAAACGGTTGGTGAACTTGGGGCGGCGACGGCTGCTCATACTTCTTGAAAAATTATTTTGCGTTATGCGTGACGCGCTCCGCGTGCGGGGCGTGCTTGCGCGCGTGTGATTCGGGGGCGTGCCCTTCGCTCGTGAGATCGCGCGCGAGAATTGCTCCGGCCATCTCAAGCATCGGGCGCAAAGTGCGCGCGTCGTTGGCGGAGACGGCGATGCACTGGCGGCGCGAGTTGTCGGTGCAGGTCTGACGCAGGATCGCGTCGAGCGTTTCGGCGTCAACGAGGTCGGCCTTGTTGAAGACGACGAGGCGCGGGATGTTGCCGAAGTCGAGATCGGCCAGAATCTTATCGACGGATTCGAGTTGTTGTTCCCAACGCGGGTTCGAGGCGTCGATCAGGTGTATGAGAAGATCGCTGTCCGCAATCTCTTCAAGCGTGGCGCGGAAGGCGGCGATCAAATCGGGCGGCAGATCGCGTATGAAGCCTACGGTGTCGTTCAGGATCACCTCTTGCTCGTAAGGGAGACGGAGGCGACGCGAGGTCGGGTCGAGCGTGGCGAACATGCGTTGCTCGGCGTGGACGCTGCTCGAAGTGAGCGTGTTGAGAAGCGTCGACTTTCCGGCGTTGGTGTAGCCGACGATGGAGATGATCGGCAGTTCGCGGCGCGTGCGCTCCTTGCGCCGCTGCTGGCGTCGCTGGCGGAGCGTGTCGATCTCTTTGTCGAGCCGGTTGATGCGGTCGCGCACGCGGCGCCGGTCGGTCTCCAGTTTCGTTTCGCCGGGGCCGCGCCCGCCGATGCCGCCCGCGAGACGCGAGAAGGCCGAGTCCTGACCCGTGATGAGACGCGGCAGGAGGTATTTCAACTGCGCGAGTTCGACCTGGATTTTGCCTTCGCGCGATTCGGCGCGCTGCGCGAAGATGTCGAGTATAAGTTGGGCGCGGTCGATGACTTTGAGGTCGGTGGCTTCGGAGAGCGAGCGAACTTGCGCGGGCGAGAGTTCGCGGTCGAAGATGATGAGGTCTGCGCCGAGGCGGAGTGCGCGCACGAGCAGTTCGTCAATTTTACCGCGACCGAGGAGCGTGCGCGGGTCGATGTTCGCGCGACGCTGGATGATGTGGTCGAGCACCATCAAATTTGCGGAAGCGGCGAGTTCGCGCAGTTCGGCCATAGACTCTTCGGCATCGGAACTCGAACCCGTCGCGACGCCGACGAGGATCGCGCGGTCACGACCTTCGGCGCGGCGCGTCGTGCGGCGATTGCGCGCCATCTCGTCTTCGAGCGAGTTGATGAGATCGAGAAAGTCCACGTCGAGTTGCGAGGGAATCTGTGGATCGAGAAAGACGTAAGGGTCGCCGAGGTCGCCGTCTTCGTGTTCGGCGATGGAGGTCGGCAAGAGATGCGCGGCGCGCACTAAACCGGGCAGACCCGTGCGCTCTTCGACGTTGACGACCGCCATCAAATCGAGTCGCAGGAGCGCGAGGTCGGTCAAATCGTCCTGCGTCAACTCTTCGCCGCGCAGGTGCGTGTGCACGCAGCGCAGGCCGCGAAAGCGGTCGGCGGCGACGCGTGTGCGGCGCAGGTCGGGCAGTTCGATGCGTTTGGCGTCGCCGACGATGACGGATTCGATGTAGCCCTTGCGATCAATGAGCGCGCCGATTTGCCTGCCGGTCTCGTGCGAGAGTTCGGAGAGTTGGCGCGCGAATTCCGGCGTCACGATCTGCTGCGGCGGAATGCGGCGCGAGTAGAGCTTTTCGATGCGGCGGAGTTGGTTGGGCTTCAAGCCCTGCGTGTTGCCGTGAACGTTGCTGATGTTGACTACCCTCCCTGGCTAGCGTCCGCGTGCGCGCCGTTTCGCCCTCACGCGACGAGCAACCGCCCCGCGCACGAACGGGGGTGGCGGTTGCGACTCGAAGTTACAGTGAGAGGGATGCGAGCGGTATGATTCGGACGCCGTGAGAAGCCTCGTGATGTTGCCCTGCGAAAACACTTCGCTTGGTCGTTCTTTAAGCGGCGCGTCGCCTGACCCTTCCGTCAGTGCGCATGTTACAAAGGCGCGCGCTCTTTCTTTGACTAGCTAAATCTATAAGTCGTCAGGGGGCGGATTATAGCATAGCGGCGACGCCTGCAAGAGCGAGAAGGCGACAAAATATGGCGCGGGGCGCGCGGAAAATATGGCGCGTGGACACAATTCGTGCGCGCGGCGTATGATTGAAAAACGTCCGTTGCCAGTCGTCAGTTGTCCGTTGTCAGTGATTTACCGAGCGAGTGACTAACGATTAATGCGAACAACGGACAACTGACGACTGACAACGGACGGCTTTTATGGAGACACAAGATGGGCGAGCGAAGAGTGATTACGCGGATCGATCCGCTGGCGGCGATACCGGGCGGCGAACTCGTGGTCGAATGCGAGGATTACGATACGAGCAATTTGCGCGCGTGCCGCGCGCTGTTCGACGACGAGCGCGGCTGGCTGGTGGGCGCGTCGCCGCGCCGCGTGCTGGCGCTCGTGCCGGAGTCGGAGCGGGGCGGCGAGGTGGACGTGCGTTTGCAGAGCGGCGGCGACGCGCAGCAGAAGAGCGCGCCCGTCCGCGTGCAGGTCGGGAAAAAACTCGCGGACGATCTGCACATGGTCGCCAATCCGGCCTTTGACCCCGACGACGGCTCGCTCTACGTGACGCGTTCCGGCGCGCGCGGGCAAAAAGAGCCGGTCTCGCTTTTCCGCATCGACACGAGCGGCGTGATTCACGACGTGACGGGCGACATCACGAACCCGACCGGCCTCGCCTTCGACGCGTCGGGGCAGTTATACGTCACCAGTCGCCACGACGAGATCGTCTATCGCCTCGCGCAGTTTAACGAAGCCGTGCCGTTTGCGCGCAACCTCGGCGTCGCCACAGGTCTCGCCTTCGACCGCGCGGGACGCATGTACGTCGGCGACCGCACCGGCACGATCTATCGCGTCAACCCCATCGGCGAGGTGCAGCAGTGGGCGCAACTCGACGCGTCCGTTGCGGCCTACCATCTCGCCTTCGGGGCGGACGACGCGCTCTACGTGACGGGGCCGACCGTTTCCAGTTGCGACGCCGTGATGCGCATTGACGCGAGCGGCAAGCCGGAGGTCTTCTTTCGCGGCCTGGGACGACCGGGCGGGCTGGCCTTCGACGCAGAAGGCTTTCTCTACGTCGCCGCTTCGTATCGCGCGCGGCGCGGCATCGTGCGCATCTCGCCCGACGCGATGGACGCACGCCTCGTCGTCGCCGGAATGAACGTCGTCGGCCTCGCCTTCAGCGCGCAGGGCGACATGGTCGTCGCCACCAACGAGGTGGTTTACAGTTTGCCGCTCGGCATTCAGGGAACGTTGTTAAAGTAGTCAGTTGTCAGTCGTCAGTTGTCCGTTGCATGTGGCTTTCCATGCGAGTTGCTAAAGATGGAATTGCTCAACGCACGATAGACAAAAAAACAACTGACAACTGACAACGGACAACTGACCGTCATTTTTGACACCCCTGCGGACGCATGTTAGTGTGACGTTTTGCCGACAGTATCGTATGCACATGGCTGTGAGTTGAGTTATGGATGAAGCCCGCATCGGACAATTTATTCTCTACATGGTGGCGCTCATCTTTTCGCTGTCCGTGCACGAGGCAATGCACGCGTGGATGTCGAATCGCTTCGGCGACGATCTGGCGCACAGTCAGGGGCGCGTCTCGCTGAGTCCGGTCACGCACGTTGACCCCATCGGCACGCTGCTGTTTCCGGCCATCGCGTTTTTCACCGGCGCGCCGCTGCTCGGATGGGCGCGGCCAACCCCCGTCAACCCCTTGCGCTGGCGCGAGAAGCGCAAGGCAAACTTCTGGGTTTCGATTGCGGGCATCTTAGGAAACTTCACCATCGCGATCATCGTCGGCCTGATCATACGCATCCTGTATCACACGGGACAGATTCCCTACGCCCCCAACGATTCGACGATGGAGGCCATCTTCGCGCTCCTCAGAGTCTTCTTCGAGATGAACATCGGGCTGGCCGTCTTCAACCTGTTCCCGATTCCGCCGCTCGACGGGAGCAAGATTCTCGCGAGCATCTTGCCCGAAAGTTTCGGCGCGGCCATCGAATCCATCGAGCAGTACGGCTTCATCATCCTGATGATCGCGCTCTTCACGGGAGCGTTCGGCGCCGTGTTTCGCGTCGTCATCCCGCTCGCGTGGAATATACTTTTTGTCGGAGTCGCCTAAGCCAGCATGAAACGAATCTTCAGCGGCGCACAGCCGACCGGCAACATACACCTCGGCAACTATCTCGGCGCGTTGCGCAACTGGGTCGAACTCCAACACGAGTACGAAAGCCTCTTTTGCATCGTCAACCTCCACGCCATCACTCTGCCGCAAGACCCCGCGCTACTCGCGCAGAAAACGCGCGACCTCGCGCGCATCTATCTGGCCGCCGGAATCGACCCGAAAGTTTCAGTCGTCTTCATCCAATCGGACGTTCCCGAACACGCCGAGCTGGCGTGGATTCTCAATTGCGTCACGCGTATCAGCGAACTCGAACGCATGACGCAGTTCAAAGACAAGGCGGGCAAACAGCGCGAATCCGTCGGCGCAGGACTTTTGAACTACCCCGTGCTCATGGCCTCCGACATCCTGCTCTACCAGACAGACCTCGTGCCTGTCGGCCACGACCAGAAGCAGCACCTCGAACTCACGCGCGACCTCGCCGCACGCTTCAACCGCGACTACGGCGAAACCTTCCGCGTGCCCGAACCCTTCATCCCGAAAGTCGGCGCGAAGATCATGTCTTTGAGCGACGCCGCGAAGAAGATGTCGAAGTCGGACGAGAACATACATGGCAGCATCACGCTCTTAGACGATGCCGACACCGTGCGACGCAAGTTCAAACGCGCCGTCACGGATTCAGGCACGGAGATCACTTTCGACGACGCGCGCCCCGCGATCACGAATTTGTTGACGATCTATCAAATCCTGACCGGCAAACAGCCTGCGGAAGTCGAAGCGAATTTCGCGGGCAAGGGCTACGCGGCGTTGAAGTCGGAGTTGGCCGACGTGACGATTGAATTTTTGCGCCCGCTGCAAGAGCGCATTCACGGCTACGGCGACGCGGAACTCGAACGCCTCCTCGACACGGGGCGCGAACGCGCGCAAGCGATTGCACGCGCGACGCTCGACGACGTGAAGGCGCGGCTCGGACTCGTCGGCGCGCGTGCGCGAGGTGCTTGAGATGGCGGAGACGAACGAGTTGAAAGATCAAGCAACAGAAACGTCAAAGGGCGCGCCCGATGCCGTCGTCGCCGATGCGAGCGACGCGCTGGTGGCCGAAGCAACTGCCGCTACGCCTGCGTCGCCGGATGATGCCGTCGGCAACGACTCGCCCGCGAGTGAATCGTCTGCGACTAACGCACAAGAGACTACGCCGTCGTTGAACGTGGCGGGCGCGCGGCCTGAGATCGTGTCGGAAGGCGGCGAGGGCGGGGAGGAGTTGAAGTTATACTTGGGCGAGTTCGCGGGGCCGCTCGATCTCTTGCTCTACCTCATCCGGCAGGAGCAGGTGGACATCTACGACATCCCCATTGCGCGCATCACGGACGAATACTTGCGCTACCTGCGCTTGATGCAGGACATGGACATCGCCGTCGCCAGCGAGTTTCTCGTGATGGCTGCGCAACTCATAGAGATCAAGTCGAAGATGCTCTTGCCGCCCGACCCGCTCGCGGAAGGCGCGGAGGGCGAACAGGAAGACCCGCGCCGCGAGTTGATGGAGCAACTTCTCGAACACCAGAAGTTCAAGGCCGCCGCGCAGATGCTCTGGTCACGCGCGACGGTCGAACAGGCGGTTTACATACGCGCGCCGATTGAGACCGACAAGGCGAACCCCGAAGTTTCGGCGGGCGTCTTCGATCTGCTCAAAGTGTTTCAGGAAATACTCGCGCGCAAGAAGCAGGAAGTTTTGATGGAGATCGAGCGCGACGAGATCACTATGACCGAGATGCTCGAACGACTCCGCAACATGATCCTCTCGGCGGGCGAACTCAATCTGCGCCAGTTCTTCGAGCGCGCACAGACGCGGCGCGAACTCGTCCTCGCCTTCCTCTCGGTGCTGGAAATCGTCCGCACCTCGGAGATCATGCTCGTGCAGGAGAAAACTTTCGGCGACATCATCGCCCGCGTCAACAGCTAGCAAAGAGTCACACAGATGAGTAGAGAAGAGGAAGATCAATTGGAACGAGAGCCGGACGACGAACAAGAAGTCTCCGTCGCCGCATCAAGCGACGAAGCCGTTGACGTGGCGGGCGATTCCGCCAGCCTTGAAGTGCAAGACGGCGATGCCGCGAGCTATGACTCGCATGCTGACGCAAACGTCTTTGCCGACGCGGAAGACGACGAAGAAGATGACGAAGATGACGACGAAGAAGATGAAGTGATCATACATGACGCCGACGCCGAAGACGCGGCGGAGAAGTTGGCCGCGATGCGCCGCGAGATGGCGGAGAAGGGCGTCGAGGCTTCGGGCGACGACGGCGAGATCGCGCCCGGCGGTTCGCGCAGCATGGCGGAATTGATCTCCATTATCGAATCGCTGATCTTCGTCTCGGAAGAGCCGCTGCCGTCGAAGACGCTCGCGGATGTGCTCAAAGAGGATCGCGGTTGGGTGCAGGTGGCGGTCGAAGAGTTGGCGAAGGAGTTTAACGAGCGCAACGGCGGCCTGATGCTGCGCGAAGTGGCGGGCGGCTGGCAGTTCGCCACGCGCCCCGAAAATCACGAGCACGTGCGCGCCTTCCTCAAGTCGCGCCCTTCGGCGAAACTCTCGCTCGCGGCTTTGGAGACGCTCGCCGTCATCGCTTACAAACAGCCGATCACGGTCCCCGAAATTCTGGAGATACGCGGCGTGCAATCCTCTTCCGCCATCAAGACGCTTTTGGATAAGCGCCTCATCATCTCCAAAGGCCGCAAGGAGACGGTTGGCCGCCCGATGATGTACGGCACGTCGAAAGAATTCCTGCTCCAATTCGGCCTGCGCGATTTATCCGAACTCCCCAACGTCGAAGACTTCGAGGACCTGGCAACGGGCGGAGCTTAAAAGCAGAGGTTAGAGGTTAGAGGTGAGAGGTCAGTTAAGACAAAACTGATTTTTACTAGCCTCTAACCTCTCACCTCTAACCTCTGATTTATGGAAGAACGATTGCAAAAATTGATCGCGGCGGCGGGTTTGGCTTCGCGTCGTCATGCCGAAGAGATGATCGCGGCGGGCGAGGTGACGGTCAACGGTAAACTCGTGACAGAACCGGGCACGAAGGCCGACCCGGCGCGCGACCACATCAAGGTACGCGGGCGTCTGATCAACCCTCTGCTCGAAGCACGCGAGAAGGTTTATGTGCTGCTCAACAAGCCGCGCGGTTATCTGGCGAGTTTGTCCGACCCCGAAGAGCGACCGCTCGTGACCGAACTCGTGCCGCCGTCGCTTGGGCGTCTTCATCCGGTCGGGCGTCTTGACTTCAACACCGAAGGATTGTTGATCCTGACGAACGACGGGGAGTTGACGAACTACGTCACGGCGGCGCGAAACGGCGTGGCGAAAGTTTACGAGGTGAAGGTGAAGGGCGTGCCGCCGGAAGAGGCCATCGAACGACTGAGGCGCGGCATACGCCTCGATGACGGCACGTTGACCGCGCCCGCGCAGGTGACGCACGCGGGCGAGACGGGGACGAACGCGTGGTTTCAGGTGATCCTGCACGAGGGGCGCAATCAACAAATCAGGCGCATGTTCGACGCCATCGGCCATTCGGTGCTGAAACTGCGCCGCACGCGCATCGGCGATTTGCAGGATGAACGCCTGCCGGTCGGCGCATATCGCCTGCTCAGTCCGGCGGAAGTGGCGCGCCTGAAACCGCGCGCGGCGAAGAAAAAAGAGGCCACGGCGACGACTAAAGCGGCGGCTAAAACGACCTCTAAAACGACATCCGACACAACGTCGAAAACTGCCGCGAAAACGGCGGCTAAAAGTCGCGGCGCGGGTACGGGTCGGCGACGAAGTTAAGGTACAATATTCGGTCAGACAAACGGCGGCGCGAAGACGGATAGTTTGCTGGTAAGGTCTGTCACTGCCGTCTTTTTTTGCGTGCGAATATCGGGGGCTTTTTCAAGAGCATGGATTTTGAACTGAACGACGAGCAGCGACAGGTAAAGATGAGCGTGCGCGAGTTTGCCGAAGGCGAGATCGCGCCGCACATCAGGGAATGGGACGAGAAGCAACATTTTCCCGTTGAATTGTTGCCGAAGCTGGCCGAACTCGGTCTGATGGGCGTCATCTTCCCGGAGAAGTACGGCGGCGCGGCGATGGGCTACGTCGAATACGCGACGATCATCGAGGAGCTTTCGCGCGTGGACGGCTCGGTCGGCATCTCCGTGGCCGCGCACAATTCGCTCTGCTCGAACCACATCTACATGTTCGGCACGGAGGAACAGAAACAGAGATACCTCGTGCCGCTCGCGCGCGGGGAGAAACTCGGCGCGTGGGGACTGACGGAAGCGGGCGCGGGTTCCGACGCTTCGGGCACGCGCACAACTGCCGTCAAGCGAAACGGCGGCTGGGTCGTCAACGGCTCGAAGAACTTCATCACGCACGCCATACACGGCGACGTGTGCGTGGCCGTCGCCTCGACCGACCGCGCGATGCGCTCGAAGGGCATCACCGCCTTCATCTTCGAAAAGGGAATGAAGGGCTTCATGCCCGGCAAGAAGGAAGACAAGCTGGGCTTACGCGCCTCGGAGACGGCGAGCGTTATTTTTGAGGACTGCCAAATCTCGGACGAACATCGGCTCGGCCCCGAAGGCTTAGGCTTCATTCAGGCGATGCAAATTTTGGACGGCGGGCGCATCTCCATCGCCGCGCTCGCGGTCGGCATCGCGCAGGGCGCGTATGAGTCTGCGTTGAAGTATTCAAAAGAGCGGCAGCAGTTCGGCAAACCGATTTCGGAGTTTCAGGCGATCCAGTTCAAACTGTCCGACATGGCGACGCAGATTGACGCCGCGCGCCTCCTGATGTATCGCGCCGCCTACTTGAAGGACAAGGGCAAGAAGGTGACGAAAGAATCGGCGATGGCGAAACTCTACGCGTCGGAGATCAGCGTCAAAGTCTGCGAGGAAGCGATCCAGATTCACGGCGGCTACGGCTACACGAAAGACTACCCGCCCGAAAAATACTGGCGCGACTCGAAGCTCTGCACCATCGGCGAAGGCACGTCCGAAATTCAACGCATGGTCATCGCAAGGCAACTGTTAAATCAGTGACGAGTGACAGGTGACGAGTGACAAGTTAAAACAAAAACTTGCTTACTCCTTGCTCGTCACCTGTCACTCGTCACCCGTCACTGTTTTTAATGAGCATAGCGACGAAGAGTACCGAACTTGAGCGCATCCTCGCGGGCGAGGCGAGGGCGGTGGCGCGCGCCATCTCGAAGGTGGAGGACAATGTTGGCGACGCGGCGGCGTTGATGAAGTCCGTGTTTCCGCACACGGGGCGCGGTCTGGTCGTCGGCATCACGGGCGCGCCGGGCGCGGGGAAGTCTTCGCTGGTTGATCGGCTGGCGGGTTTGTATCGTCAGCGCGGCGAACGCGTCGGCATCGTGTGCATCGATCCGTCGAGTCCGTTTTCGGGCGGCGCGATTCTCGGCGACCGAATCAGGATGCAGACGCTCGGACTCGACCCCAACGTCTTTATCCGCTCGATGGCGACGCGCGGCAACCTCGGCGGCCTCTCTCGCGCGACGATTGACGCCGTGGCGATTCTCGACGCGGCGGGCTTCCAGAAGATCATCGTGGAGACGGTCGGCGTCGGACAGGACGAAGTCGAGATCGTGAAGACGGCTGACGTATCGGTCGTCGTGCTCGTGCCCGGCATGGGCGACGACGTGCAGGCGTTGAAAGCGGGCATCATGGAGATCAGCGACGTGTTCGTCATCAACAAGGCCGACCGCGACGGCGTGCATCGCACAGAGAAGGAACTCGAAGCGATGCTCTCGCTCACGATGCGCCCGGACCTCTGGCAACCGCCTATCGTGAAGACGGTCGCGACCGAGAACAAAGGCATCGAAGAACTGGCCGACGCGATTGCGAGCTACCGCGACTACCAGCAAAAGGCCGAAGCGAGCATCGCGCGCCGCACTTCGATTGCGCGCTGGCGCATACTCGAACTGCTGCGCGAAGAACTCGTCACACGCGCCATGTCGCGCGAAGGCGCGCACGCGCAACTCGACGCGCTCGCCGCCGACGTGGCCGAAAAGCGCCGCGATCCGTATTCGGCAGTCGAAGAGATGTTGGAAGGCGTCAGTGGTCAGTAGTCAGTTGTCCGTTGCATGTGATCGAGTAGCTCGCTCTATGAAGATCGAGAGTCAAGTCGGGTCACACGAAAACAACTGACAACGGACTACGGACAACGGACAGATCAGATGAAGATAGAACATATCGGAATCGCCACGCATAAAATTGACGATGCGTTGAAGTTTTGGCGCGACGCGCTGGGCTTGAGCGTGGTTGAGACGGAAGAGGTGGCGGAGCAGGGCGTGCGCGTGGCGATGCTGCCGTTGGGTGAGCCGCGCGTCGAACTGTTAGAGCCGACGAGTGATGAGTCGCCCGTCGCCAAATTTTTGCAGAAGCGCGGCGCGGGCATTCATCACATCGCCGTGCGCGTGGATGACATACGCGCGTCGCTCGGTCGGCTGAAAGAACAGGGCGTGCGTTTGATTGACGAGTCGCCGCGCATAGGCGCGGGCGGCTGTCTCGTGGCGTTCGTTCACCCGACCGCCGCGGGCGGCGTGTTGCTCGAACTCGTCGAGCACACATCCTCACAACATGATTTTGAAAAAGGGGACGTATAGCATTTTGAAGTCAACTAAAAGAGCCATCCTCGCGCTCGCCCTCCTCTTCGCAGTTCCGGCGAGCCTCATGGCGCAGAAAACCAGACGCGCGCGCACCGCTCCGAGCGCGCCGCAGACGAAGACCGCGCCTCGCACAACCACGCCCGCCGCCGCGACACAACAGCAACAGGGCGTTAACTTGTCGGCGCAAGATATGTCGCTGCTCGTCGAAGAACTCGGCGTGCCGCCGCAGACGCGCGCGCAACTCGCCGGAAGCGCGGAGGAACGAAAAGCGTTTGCGAGCGACTTGCGCGAGATGTTTTCCGTCGCGGAAGAGGCGAAAGCCGCGAGGATAGACGCGCGCCCTGATATTAAAGTTCAGTTGGAACTGTCGCGCGCCTTCGTCATCGCGCGCAGGTATTCAAAGAAGCGGCAGGCCGAGGGCGCAACGTCGCCGGAGCAGGTCGTCTCGAAAGAAGAGATCGCGGCCTTCGTCAAAGAGGCGGGGCAGGAGCAGAAGTTTCAGGAGTTCTTGCAGGACTACTTGAAGAACCGCCCGCAGTCGGAGCAATCGACGGCGCTGACGGATGAGCAACGCGAAAATTTGCGACAGCAGTGGGCTAACGTTATGCTGAGCGCGCGCAAAGGCGTCGCCGCAGGCTTGGAGAGGGAGCGCGCGACCCAGGTGATGTTGATGTACCAGCACGCTCGTTTGCTGGCAAACGAATATTTCAAACAGACGCTGGCCGAGCGCACGAAAGCGTCCGACGCGGAGATCGAAGCCTACTTCGCCGCGCATCCCGACATCGATCCGAAGCAGACGAAGGCCAAGGCCGAAGAAGTGTTGGCGAAACTGCGTGCGGGCGGCGATTTCAACGCGCTCGCCAAAGAGGAGTCCGCCGATTCGAGCAACAAGGACAAGGGCGGCGACCTCGGTTGGTTCGGTCGCGGGATGATGGTCAAGCCTTTCGAGGACGCGGCCTTCGCGCTCAAGCCGGGCGAGTTGAGCGGCGTCGTCGAGACGCAGTTCGGCTATCACATCATCAAACTCGAAGAGCGGCGCACGCATGACAGCCCGACGGGTCAGCCCGTCGAGCAAGTTCGCGCGCGCCACATCTTGATCGCGCCGCCCGCAGGCGCAAACGCCCGCCCGCAGTCTCCGCGTGAAGCTGCGCGCCGCGCGGTTGAAGACGAGAAGCGCGCGAGAGTGCTCGGCGAGATCGTGAGTCGTTCGCGCGTCGTGGTGGCCGAAGATTTCGACCCGAACCCCGTGCAAGTGACGCCGCCTCCACCGGCAGCGGGCACGCCGGCGACGGGCGCGAGCAACAAACCTGTGACACCGGCTGCGACGACCCCTGCGAAAGTTACGACGAAGAACACACGGGCGGGAACCACGAGACGGAAGCGACCATAATCCGGCAATCGCTTCGCAGAGCGCGGCACGCGCGCGACGAATGAAATTTGTTGAAAGGCTGTAGGATTGGAAATTAAGAGGATAAGTTTATGATCACTTGTGAGAAATGCGGAACGCAAATGTCGGAAGATCAGCGCACCTGCCCCGCGTGCGGTGCGGAGGTGACTACTAACACTGCTAACGAAGCGTCAGCCGCCGCCGAGCAGCAATGGCCCGGCGAGGAAACTTCAAACGAACAGGCGCAAGCGTCGGTTGCTAACGACGCGACGGATGACGCCGACGCCGAAGACGTGCGCGCCGCCGCTGCCACCACACCTTTATCCGCTCCTTCAACTTCGGGCGCACCCGCCGCAGCTTCGTCGCCGCGCGCAAGCGCCGCTGCAAACGCGCGTTCGGGCGGCGGATTGAGTTCGATGACGAAAGCGTTGATCGTGGCCGGAATCGCCATCGCGGCAGCCGGTGGATTGATCTACTGGCAGGTCAAGGCTCGCAGCTCGCGCGCAGTCAATCTCTCGGCGGACGATATGTCGCAGATCGTCAAGACGATGATGCCGCCGCAGCAACTCGCCGCGCTCGCCAACAACGAGGAGGAGCGCAAGGACATCGCCAAGCAGTTTAGACAGTTGCTCGCCATCGCGCAGGACGCACGCGCCGCAGGCATCGCCGACACGCCGGAGATGAAGCGCCAGCTCGAATTGGTGCGCACGTTCGTGCTCGCGCAGGTCTATGCGAAGAAGCAGCAGGAGGCGGGCGTAACCTCGCAAGATCAGATCGTCTCGAAGGACGAGATCGCCAATTTCCTTAAAGAGACGGGGCAGGAAGTTAAGTTCAACGAGTTCATCAAAGACGTGCAGGCGCTGGGGCTGCTGCCTTCCGCGCAGGGGCTGAGCGATGAGCAGAAAGAGCGCATCAAGAACGAACTCTGGGCGCCCACTCAAGTGCTCGCGCGCAAGGCGACCGCCGCCGGTACGGACAAGGAGCGCGGCACGGAGTTGTTGGTTCAATTCCAGCAGGCGCAGGTGCTCGCGCAGAAGCACGCGCCGAAGATCATGGAGCGCACGAAGGCCACCGATCAGGAGATCGACGCCTACATCGCGCAGCACCCCGAACTGGATTCCAAGCAGACGCGCGCCAAAGCCGAAGACGTGCTCAAGCGCCTGCGCGGCGGCGAGGACTTCGCCACGCTCGCCAAAGAGTTTTCCACCGATCCGAGCAACAAGGACAAGGGCGGCGACCTCGGCTGGTTCAAACGCGGCGCGATGGTCAAGCCCTTCGAGGACGCGGCCTTCGCCCTGCAAGCCGGACAGATCAGCGACGTAGTAGAGACGCCTTTCGGTTTCCACATCATCCAGACGCAGGAACGCCGCACGTCGAAGGACGACGAGGGCAAAGACGCCGAAGAGATACACGCGCGCCACATCCTGATCAGCGCGGAAGGCGAGGGCGGACAGCAGGCCAACCCATTCGCCCCGCCGCAGTCGCCGCGTGAGAAGGCGCGTGCGGCGGTCGAAAAAGAGAAGCGCGAAAAACTTCTCAACGAGATCGCGCAGCGCACGGGCGTCACCGTGCCGGAGGACTTCAAAGTTGAAGTGCCGCCCGCACCGCCGCGCGCGATGCAGCCGCCCACCGGAGGTGGAGGCGACCCGCACGAAGGACTCGGCGGCGAAGGCGCACCGCCCGCCGGGCAACCGGCTGCACCCGCGAACGAGGGCGCAAAGAAGCCCGCAGGCAATCAGAATAAGTAGGGAAGCTGTCAGCCGTCAGCCGTCAGCAATAGCAAACGTCTTGCCTGGCTGACGGCTGATAGCTGACGGCTCTTGTCTATGCTCTTTGGCGACTATCGCGTGGAGATCGTGCCGGATGCTGAGTTTCGGCTGGACGGCGGGGCGATGTTCGGGGTTGTGCCGCGCGCCCTGTGGTCGCAAAGCTGCCCGCCCGACGAGCACAACCGCATTCGCATGAACATGAACTGCCTGTTCGTCGAAGCAGGGCGCGAACGCATACTCGTCGAGACAGGCATCGGCAACAAGTGGTCTGCGAAGCACGAAGCGATGTACGGCATCACGCGTCGCAGGTCGCTCGCGGAATCGGTCGAGGCCGCGACGGGCTACAGCGCCGAAGAGATCACCATCGTCGTCAACACACATCTGCACTTCGATCACGCGGGCGGCAACACTTCGAGAGATGCGGCGGGCGACATCGTCCCGACGTTCCCGAACGCGCGCTACTTCGTCTCGCGCGACGAATACGAACACGCGGAGTCGCCGCACGAGCGCGACCGTGCCAGTTACCTGCCGGAGAACTGGCGACCCTTAGAGGAGCGCGGGCAACTGGAATTGAAGGACGCGAATTACGAGGTCGTGCCCGGCCTTCGCATGGAGACAATCGCAGGGCATTCGCGGACGATGCAGTGCGCGCGTCTGGAGCGCGACGGGCAGACGCTTTTCAGTTTCGCCGATCTCGTCCCGATGCGCGCACACGTCGCGTTCGCGTGGATCATGGGCTACGACCTCTATCCGGTAGAGACGCTCGAAGCCAAGCGGCGTCTGCTGCCGCAGGCAGCGCGCGAAAGTTGGCTCTGCCTTTTTTACCACGATCCGGACGCGCCCCTTTGCCGCTTGTCGGAAGTTGACGGAAAACTCAATACGATCCCTTACAGTCAGGTACACAGAAGCGCATGACAACAGCAAAGCTCGGCATCATCGGCGGCAGCGGCCTCTACCAGATGCCGGAACTCAAAGACGTTGAAGAGGTGAAAGTTGACACGCCGTTCGGCAGCCCGTCGGACGCTTTCATCGTGGGGACGCTCGAAGGCGAACGCGTCGCGTTCCTGCCGCGCCACGGGCGCGGGCATCGCTTCACGCCGACGGAGTTGCCCTTCCGCGCCAACATCTACGCGATGAAACTGCTCGGCGTCGAACGCATCCTTTCGGCCTCCGCCGTCGGCTCTTTGCAGGAGCAGTACGCGCCGCTCGACATGGTCATCCCCTCGCAATTCTTCGACCGCACGCGCGCGCGAGCGCACGAGTCAACCTTCTTCGGCGACGGCATCGTCGCCCACGTCACGTTCGCGCATCCGGTTTGCGACGAACTCGGCGACGTGCTCGAAGAATCCTGCGGCGCGGCGGAGGTGCGCGCGCATCGCGGCGGAACTTACCTGTGCATGGAAGGCCCCGCGTTTTCGACCAAAGCTGAATCGAACGTCTATCGCTCGTGGGGCATGGACGTGATCGGGATGACGAACTTGCAGGAGGCGAAACTCGCGCGCGAGGCCGAAATCTGCTACGCCACGCTCGCGCTCGTCACAGACTACGACTGCTGGCACGAGGAACACGACGCCGTCTCGGTCGAAACCGTCGTCGAGTATCTGAACAAGAACGTGCGCAACGCGCAAGTGATCATGCGCGAGGCCGTGAAGCGGCTAGGCCAAAAATCGCGCGGCTGCTCGTGCGGCTCGGCGCTCAAGAACGCCATCTTCACCGCGCCCGATTTGTGGCCGGAGGCGACAACGAAGAAGCTCGAAGCGATCATCAAAAAGTACGGTGACAAGTGACGAGTGACGAGTGACAAGTTGAAAACAAAAAACTTGTTCCGGCTCGTCGCTCGTCACTTGTCACTCATCACTGTTTTAGAGAGGTAAGTTTTATGAAGAAATTATTGCTCGCGTGCTGCCTTGTTTGTTTCGCTGTCGGGGCGACGGAGACGGCGAGGGCGCAAGAGAACCAGAAGCCTACAGCGGCGGGTCAGGACTTAGAGGCTCCCGCCTTACCCGACGAACTGTTGATCGCGGACGCGAAGAAGAATTTGAAGGCGGCGCAGTTGTACTACACGCGCAAGGCTTATGTCGGCGCGCTGCAACGCTGCGAGGAGACGATTGCCGTCTTTCAACGCTTCAACAAGTTCGACGAGGTGCTCTACATTGCGGGCATGTCGAGCGCGCGCCTCTCGCGCAAAGAGGGCAAGCAGCCGCCCGCGCTCGCCGCCGATAAATATGTCGTGCTCGCGCGCCAGTACCTGACGCAACTCGTCAGCGAACACCCCAAGAGCGGCTTTCGCAAACGCGCCGAAGAAGAACTACGCGCGCTCGGCACGCCAGCGCCGGAAACGGACGCGAAACAGTAAATTTGTCCGTTGTCCGTAGTCAGTTGTCCGTTGCATGTGCTCGGCTGGCGACAAGTTAAAAATGAAACATTCGAGATCGGGCAACACAAAACAACGGACAACGGACAACTGACTACGAACAAAGCACAGTCTTTCACATTTCACAAAACAGGAGAAACATTAAGGTGTCATTGCTGGTTGTTGGTTCGGTGGCGTTCGATGCGGTGGAGACGCCGTTCGGGAAACGCGAGCGTATGCTCGGCGGTTCGGCGACCCATTTTTCGCTCTCCGCGAGCTTCTTTACGGACGTGCGCGTGGTCGGCGTCGTCGGCGCGGATTTCGGCGCGACGGAGTTGGACGTGTTCGCGCGCCACGACATTGATACGAGCGACCTCGAACGCGTCGCGGACGGCAACACGTTCTTCTGGCGCGGGCGTTACGACTACGACTTGAACACGGCGCACACGCTCGATACGCAACTCAACGTCTTCGCAGACTTCAAGCCGAAACTGTCGGACGCGTCTAAGGCGTCGCGCTTCGTCTTTCTCGGGAACATCCAGCCCGACTTGCAACGGGAAGTGCGCGAGCAGGTAGCGGGCGCGGAACTCGTCGCGCTCGACACGATGAACTACTGGATCAACACCGTGCCCGACGCCGTCATGGAAGCGATCAGCGGCGTCAATGTCGTCATCATCAACGACGCGGAGGCGCGGCAACTCTCCGGCGAGCCGAACTTGATCCGCGCGGCGCGCAAGATTCTCGACGCGGGGCCGAAGGCACTCGTTATCAAGCGCGGCGAGTACGGCGCGGCGCTCTTCACGGGCGATTCTTACTTCGCCATCCCCGCCTACCCGCTGGAGTCGGTGTTCGACCCGACGGGCGCGGGCGACACATTCGCGGGCGGCTTTATGGGTTATCTGGCGAGCCACGAAACGATTGACGAAGGGACGATGCGCCGCGCGATGATCTACGGCTCGGTGATGGCCTCTTTCAACGTCGAAGAGTTCGGCACGGAGCGCGTTGACCGTCTAACGCACGAAGAGATCAACGAGCGTTTCCGCACGTTCAAGCGCATGACGCACTTCGAGGAGATTCCGTTCGAGCGAGCCGTGCGCGCGGCGAAATAGAGACTGAGGGCAAAGGTAAGGGGTAAAGGGGAAAGGTTGGGAGAAACTCATCTTCTTAACCTTTCCCCTTTACCCCTTACCCTTTACCCCTTAAACTATGTTCGTCATAACAACCACGAAAATTTAGTCGAGGAAAATTTATGTTCTGTCCCGTGTGTGAAGCGGAGTATGAGAAGGGCGTCGAGCGTTGTTCGGATCACGACGCGGAGTTGGTCGAGCAGTTGTCGCCGGAGACTTCGCGCGACCGGAGCGAGGCGCGTTTCGTGCCCTTGCACAACATCGGCTCGCCCGCCGAGGCCGAGATGGTGCACGACATTCTGACGCAGAACGGCGTCCGCTCAGCCGTGCAATCGGGCGGCTCCGACGCCTTCTCGCCGCTTTTGTCCACGACCGCGCCCGGCGCGCTCGTCCTCGTTGACGAGCGCGATTTCGACCGCGCGCAGGAACTCTACAACTCCTTCTTCGGCAGCGACACGACGCCGCTCACCGGCACGACGATGGAAGAAGACGAAGAGATCGCAGAAGAAGAACGCGACGACTAGCGCGGCGCGGGCGATGAGAAGTTATGCAAGAGGCAAACGATGTCGCCATCATGGTGTTGCTGACGGCGGGCAGCCGCGAAGAGGCGGCGCGACTCGCGGAGATGCTCGTCGGCGCGCGCCTCGCCGCGTGCGTGCAGATACTTCCCGAAATGGAGTCGGTCTATCACTGGAAGGGCGAGGTGCGGCGCGATCCGGAATTCCTGCTGCTGGCAAAGACTACCGAGGCGCGCTTTCCTCTGTTGGAACGCGAGGTGCGCGCACTCCACAGCTACGAAACCCCTGAGATCATCGCCCTCCCCATCGTCGCCGCCTCCGCCCCTTATCTCGAATGGTTGACGGGCACGCTCAAGGGAGAGGAATAAAGAACGTCCGTTGTCAGTAGTCAGTTGTCCGTTGCATGTGGCTTTCCGAGTGAGCGGCTAAAGATTTGCATTGAACAACGGACAACTGACAACTGACTACTGACAGTTCTTCCTCAAGCGATGTCGTTTGAGACGGTCTTGTCGAGTTTGCGTAGAGAGTCCTGACTGCGTACGACTATTTCGACGGCTTCGGCGGGCGAGTCCGTGAGATGCAGCAGGGCGAAGTCTTCCGGCGAGATGGTCTTTCCCTCCAACAGCACACCTTTCAGCCAGTCGAGCATCCCGCCCCAGTATTGCTTGCCGACGAGCACGACGGGGAAGTTTCTGACCTTGCGCGTCTGGATGAGCGTGAGCGCTTCGAACAACTCGTCGAGCGTGCCGAAGCCGCCGGGGAAGATGATGAAGGCGGTGCTGTATTTGACGAACATCGTCTTGCGCACGAAGAAGTAGTTGAAGGTCAGCGAGCGCGTCTGGTAAGGGTTGGGTCTTTGCTCGAAGGGCAGTTCGATGTTGCAGCCGATGGATGTCCCCTTCGCCTCGAACGCGCCCCGATTTGCTGCCTCCATGATGCCGGGGCCGCCGCCCGTGATGACGGCGAAGCCCGCGCCCACGAGCAGCGCAGCGGTCTCCTGCGCCGCCGCATAGTGCGGACTGTCGGGCGGCGTGCGCGCCGAACCGAAGATGGAGACGCCGCGCGTCACCGTCGCCAACTCATCGAAGCCCTCGACGAACTCGCCCATGATACGAAACACGCGCCACGTGTCAGTGTGCTTGAACTCGTCCAGCTTCGGAGTCTCAAGCAACTGCTCGTCCTGCGTGACGTGCTCGCCTTTTCGATTCCCGTTCTTTGTCTTTGCCATAGGAAAAAAATGTCCGTTGTCAGTAGTCAGTTGTCCGTTGCACGTGCTGACCAGAAGAAGTTGGTAAAGATTGAATCGAACAATTGACTAAACACAAAAACAACGGACAACTGACAACGGACTGCCTTAAAATGCCATGATGTTGAAGCCGCAATCGACGTGTATGACTTCGCCGGTGATGCCGGATGAGAGCGGGCTACAGAGAAAGAGCGCGGTGTTGCCGACCTCGCTCGGCTCGACGTTGCGACGCAAGGGCGCGCGCTCCGCGTAGTGCTTCAACATCAGGCTCATGTTGCCTACGCCGCGCGCAGCGAGCGTGTTGATCGGCCCCGCGCTGATGGCGTTGACGCGTATGTTGTGTTTGCCCAAGTCGGCTGCCAGGTAGCGCGTGCTCGCTTCGAGCGCGGCCTTCGCGATGCCCATCACGTTGTAGTTGGGCACAACCTTCTCCGCGCCGTAGTAACTCATTGAGACGATGCTGCCGCCTTCGGTCATCAATGGTTGAGCGGCGCGCGTGAGCGTCGTCAAAGAGTAGGCGCTGACCTCCAGCGCGGTCTGAAATGCTTCGAGAGACGTGTGTACGTATTCGCCGTCCAGAGCCTCGCGCGGCGCGAAGGCGAGACTGTGGACGAGGAAATCGAGTCGCCCGAATTCTTCGCGGGCGCGCGCGAAAGTCTGCTCCACCTCTTCCGGCTTCACCACGTCGCATTGAGAGAGCACCGCGCCCGGCATCTCTTTCGTCAAACTCTCCACGTTCTCGCGCAGACGCTCGTTCTGGTAAGTGAACGCGAGCCGCGCGCCAGCGCCCGCCAGCGCCACAGCCGACGCCCACGCAATCGAGCGTTTGTTAGCCACGCCGAAAACGATGCCGCATTTGTCTTTAAGCATAGGGATATAAAAGTCAGGAGTCAGGAGTCTAAAGTCTAGAGTCAGGTGGTTGAAGTCTTTGAGTCTACGATCTCGAAACACCGGATAAAAGTGCTTTGACTTCAGACTTAAAGACTCCTGACTCCAGACTCATCCGTCAGGCTGCCGCGCTTTCCGGCGCGCCGTTCATCAAACGACCGTATTGATCGGTCTCCACCCATTTCAAAATCTCCGACGTGCGCCAGACGGGGAACGGGTGCGAGAGTCCGCTCGTGATGATGTCGGCCCAGAAGCGGTCGAGCGCCTTGTCGTCATAGTTCTTCTGGAAGTCGCGCGCCTGCACGAGAAATTGATCGTAGTCAACTTTGGAAGCGAATGTGCCGCCGCAGAGTTTCATCATCGTGCGCCCGATCACGTCTGCGTCCTGCGTGACGAGAAGCGCGGCGCGGTCGCACGACAACTCGGCGCGGCGCGACCACGCGAGCAGCGCCGTGCGCATCGTGCTCGACAAAATCTGCGCGACGAGACTCGCCACCGGAGCCGCCGCAATCGCCACGTTCGCCAGCGCTTCGAGCAAATGTGCGACCGTGAGATATAGAACGTGCTCGGCGTGGATGTGGCCGACTTCGTGCGCGACGACGGCGAGCACTTCCTCGTCCGAGAGGCGTTCGAGCAGGCCGGAGTAGAGCACTATGACGGGGCGCTCGACGCCGCCCGTGAAGGCGTTGACCATCGGCGACTGCTGCACGTAGAGCTCGGGCATGTCCACGCCGAGCGTCGTGCAGGCGATCTGCAACTTGGCGTAGAGGTCAGGGCATTGCTTCGGCGTGACGCGCACCGCGCTCGCCATGAAGATGACGCGAATGGCCGACTCGCCCGTCACCGACAGCAACTTTTTCACCGCCGTGTCGATGCCCGGAATCGCGCGCAGCGTGGCGAGCGCGCGGCTGTCCGCCGGATGAATGTAGGAGTCTTTGTCGAGGTCGGCGAATTTCTTGTGCGGCTCGCCCGAAAGCGGCAGGCGGCAGCGCCCGCACTTCGCGCTGCCCGTGATGTCGGCGCGCGTCTGATTCAACTGGCCGCAAAAACGGCAACGCACCGGCGTCCCGTTGTTTTCACCGCCGGAGATGGATTCGATGTCAGCCATGAGTTCAACCCTTCGTTACTGCAAATAAATTTTCGGGGAAACGGACGCCCAAGTATCAACGATTGCGCGGCGCGACTGCAAGCGCGCGGTCGTGTAGCACGACGAAACGCGCCCGTCTGTTACCTGATCGTGACTTCGAGCGTATAAGTCGCGTTGCCGCGCGTGGGGCCGACTTCGATGATGTAGTCGCCGTCTTGCGGCAGCGTGCCGCTCCAATCGGTCGAGTCCTCGCCCTCGCCCGCGAGCGTGTCGCCCTGCGGCGTGTAGATGTCGAAGACCGCGTTGTTCTCGACCGAAGTGATGTGGACGATGATCTGCTGCCCCTTGCGCGCGCCGAGCAGGTAACGATCCACCGTGCCCCGCACGACCGAGTTTTTCAACACGGCTGTCGTGCGCCCGCGCTGAAAACGCACACGCTTCGTCAAACCCTTTTGCGCGGCGAACGCGCACGTCGCCACAAGCAGCGACGCGAAGAAGACCGCCGCGAATTTACTTTTCAGATTGAGCCTGTTTGTCATAGTCGAAAGTCTCCGTTTACTCGAAATGTGAAATTCAGTGTTTGAAGTGGCGTATGCCTGTGAAGACCATCGCGAGGTTATGCTCGTCTGCGGCGGCGATAATTTCCTCGTCGCGTACGGAGCCGCCGGGTTGAATGAGGGCTGTGATGCCCTGACGCGCGGCTTCGTCGATGCCGTCGCGGAAAGGGAAGAAGGCGTCGGAGGCGAGCACCGATCCGGCGACGGGAATCTGTGCGCGCATCGCGCCGATGTGGACGGAATCAACGCGCGACATCTGCCCCGCGCCGACGCCGACCGTCTGCCCCGCGCGCGCATAGACGATGGCGTTCGACTTCGTATGTTTGCAGACCGTCCACGCAAAGAGTAGTGCGTCTATCTCCTCGTCGGTCGGCGCGCGGCGCGAGACGATTTTGAGATCGTCGCGCGTCAGTTGGTGCAAGTCGCGCGTCTGGACGAGTATGCCGCCGCTGATCTTTTTGTAATCGTAATCGAGAATGGCGGCGGCTTCATCCGTCTGCGTTGCGGCGGCGCGCAGGACGCGCAAATTCTTCTTGGCGCGAAGTGTGGTTAAAGCCGCTTCGTCGTAGTCGGGGGCGATAACGACTTCGGTGAAAATTTCCGTGACGGCGCGTGCGGCTTCTTCGTCAACTGTGCGGTTGAAGGCGACGATGCCGCCGAAGGCCGAGAGCGGGTCGGTGGCGAGCGCGCGGGCGTAAGCCTCTGAGGGCGACGCGCCGAGGCCGACGCCCGAAGGGTTCGTGTGCTTGATGATCGCGCAAGCAGACTCCGTGAAATCGGAGGCGAGTTGCCAGGCGGCGTCCGCGTCCACGTAGTTGTTGAAAGACATCTCTTTGCCGGAGAGCAGTTCGGCGTGCGCCACACCATTCGCGTGTTCCTCTTCGATCTCGTAGAGCGCGGCTGCCTGGTGCGGGTTCTCGCCGTAACGCAGGTCGGAGAGTTTGTTCAAAGTCAGCGCGGCGTAGTCGTCAAATTCGGAATCCTCGTCGTCCGCTTCTTCTTCGTCGGAGTTGGCGGCCTCGAATGCGCCCGCGAGGATGTCCGCGTAGGTTTCGACCGTGTCAACGATTGATTCGATGGGCGGGTAGATAGCCCAATCGTCAGACTCGCCCGTCTCGGCGAGCGTGCCGAGATAGGAGAAGACTTTGGAGTCGTAGAAGGCCGTGCGCATGAAGGCGAGGCGCGCGAGTTGGCCGCGCGTGGCGAGCGAGAGAGCGCCTTCGTGCTCCCGCATCTCGCGCACGATTCGTTCGTAGAGTTCGGGCGCGGTGACGACGGCCACGTCCGCATAGTTCTTCGCCGCCGAACGCACCATCGCGGGGCCGCCGATGTCTATCTGCTCGATGGCCTCGGCGAGCGCGACGCCCTCGCGCGCGATTGTTTGCTCGAACGGGTAGAGGTTGATGACGACCATGTCTACCGGCTCGATGCCGTGCTCGCCGAGCGCGCTCATGTGCTCCCGGTTGTCGCGCACGGCGAGCAGCCCGCCGTGTATGCGCGGGTGAAGTGTCTTGACGCGCCCGTCGAGCATTTCGGGAAAGCCCGTCACGTCCGCCACGTCGCGCACTTCTATCCCTGCGTCGCGCAAAGCCTTCGCCGTGCCGCCCGTGCTCAACAGTTCGACGCCGAAGCCTTCGAGCGCGCGTGCAAACTCGACAAGCCCCGTCTTGTCCGACACGCTCA
>DATHBB010000288.1:0-8862 GCA_035296385.1 Pyrinomonadaceae bacterium
AGGAGAAGTTGAGATGAAGCGTCCCCTGTTAGTCTCCCTCTTTTTCCTCGCCGCAATTACCGTCGCTCAGGCGCAGCATCACGCGACCACCCCAGCCGGGAAGGGCGCGGTCGTGCTCCTGCCCGGACTCGGCGTGCATCATCATCCTGTCTCGACCACGAACGCCGAGGCGCAAGCGTTCTACAATCAGGGTCTCATACTCGTCTACGGCTTTAACCACGACGAGGCCGTGCGCTCCTTCCGCCGCGCCGCCGAACTGGACCCGCAGTTGGCGATGGCGCACTGGGGCGTCGCGCTTGCCGCAGGCCCCAACTACAACTCGACGACGATGGACGACGAGCGGCGCAAGGTCGCCGACGAAGCGATCCGAAAGGCGCTCGCCCTGTCGGCCAAAGCGCCGGAGCACGAACGCGCCTACATCGAAGCGATGCGCAAACGCCTCTCGCCGGACGCTTCGGTCGATCAGACGAAACTCTCCACGGATTACAAAGAGGCGATGGGCGCGATCATGCGTCGCTATCCGGACGACCTCGAAGCCGCGACGCTCTACGCGGACGCGGCGATGATCCTGAACGCGTGGAAACTCTGGTCGCCCGAGGGCAAGCCCGCGCAAGGCACGGAAGAGATCGTCTCGGTTCTCGAATCGGTCTTGCGGCGCAATCCGAATCACATCGGCGCGAACCACCTTTACATACATGCCGTCGAAGCGTCGCTCTTGCCGGAGCGCGCGCTGCCGAGCGCGGACAGGCTCGGCCCGCTGTCGCCCGCCGCGGGTCATCTCGTGCACATGCCCGCGCACATCTACCAGCGCACGGGCGATTATGAATCCTCCGCGCGCGTCAACGATCTGGCGGCCAAAGCCGACCGCGCGCACATCGAAGCGAACGGCGGGCAGGGCATCTATACGGCGGCCTACTACAGCCACAATTTGCATTTCCTCGCCGCCGCTTACAGCATGCAGGGGCGTTTCGCGGACGCGCTCAAAGCCGCCGAGCAGCTTGAGTCGAACGTCCACCCGCGACTCGAAGGGATGGGTTTCCTGGAAGATTTCCTGCCGACGAGGACGCTCCTGCTGGTGCGCTTCCGACGTTGGGACGACATTCTCAAGACGCCCGAACCCCCCACGCGCCTGACTTACACGAACGCCATGTGGCACTGGTCGCGCGGCCTGGCACACGCTGCGGCGGGCAAAGCGGCGGAGGCCGAGGCGGAGCGTAAAGTTTTCGACGCGGCCATCACGGCCTTGTCGCCGAACGCGAGGTTCGGCGCGAACGCCGGGCGCGACGTGCTGAAAGTGGCATCGCACATACTCGCCGCGCGCATCGCCGCGGCGCGCGGCGAACGCAAACTCGCACTGGAACTTTTTCGCCAGGCCGTCGCAGCCGAAGACGCGCTCCTCTACAGCGAGCCGCCCGACTGGTACTACCCGCCTTCGCGCGAATCGCTCGGCGGCGCGCTTCTTGCGGGCGGCGATTACGCGGAGGCCGAGCGCGTCTTCCGCGCCGACCTCGAACGCAACCGGCGCAACGGGCGTTCGCTGTTCGGGTTGTCGGAGAGTCTGAAGGCGCAGGGCAAGACTTACGAGGCGGCGCTCGTGCGCGCCGAGTTCGAGCGCGCGTGGAAGAACGCCGACGCGCCGCTCAAAATCGGAGACCTCTGAAAAGCAGTGACGAGTGACGGGTGACAAGTGACGAGTTAGAAAAGCCGTCAATCGTAAATAGAGGGAGACAGGTTTTATCTATTCACCATTGGCGATTCACGATTTACTTTCTTTATCCCGTCACTTGTCACCCGTCACTTGTCACTGCTTTTTAATTGCAAGCGGCTACCAAATGAGTAGAATAGCGACTCGATCAACTGCCGAGTCGAAAGCGAATTATAGACATGAACATCTCTCTGACCTTCCCTCCCTGGTAACTTTCACGACGGACACGCGTACCCGCTAACGCGCCGACGCTCGCGCGACGGTTCAGGTATGCCCTTGCCCGCTCGCTGATTCCTCCCCCCGTAGAACGCTTTTTCGCGCACCACACACGCAAGCGTTCAAACTTCCGGGACAGAAGAGGAATCAGCAAATGCAGAATCACGCACAGTCGAATACCGCCCATGCGTCGCCGTCGTCCGCGCGCACGCGCGCTCGCTCGCTCAACCGGCTCGCCTTCACACTCCTCGCCATAGAGTTTCTGGACGAACTCGTTGACGGCTCGCGGCAGGCCGCGTGGCCGCTCATACGGCGCGACCTCGCGCTCTCCTACTCCGAAGTGGGGTTGCTGCTCGCAGTGCCCTCGCTCCTCGCAAACTTCGTCGAAGCGCCGCTCTTTATACTCGGCGACACGCGACACCGGCGCTCAATTATCCTCGCGGGCGGCGCATGCTTCGCGCTCTCCCTGCTGCTCGTCGCGCTGAGCAACGGCTTCGCGTTTCTGCTTGTGGCCTTCGTGCTGTTCAATCCGGCGGCGGGCGCGTTCGTCAGTCTGTCGCAAGCCGTATTGATGGACGCCGCGCCCGCGCGACGCGAACACAACATGGCGCGCTGGGCTTTCGCCGGAGCGCTCGGCAGCGTCGCCGGAGCGCTCGCGCTGAACGCAAGCGTGGCGGCGGGCGCGACGTGGCGCTTATGGTTCGGCGCGATGTCGGTCTTCTCCCTGTTGCTCTTCGTGGCCGCGCGTCGCGTCGTGCGCGATGTTCCCCGTGCGGCGACGGTCGCGGCATCGTCGGTCGTCGCCGACGCAAACGCCGAACGCGTGAGTTTCAGACGAAGCGCGGCGGAGGCTTTGCGCGCGCTCGGGCGTCGCGGCGGCGTGCGGCGCTGGCTCGTGCTGCTGGAATTTTCCGATCTCATGCTCGACGGCTTTCACGGCTTCCTCGCGCTCTACTTCGTAGACGTGGTCGGCGTCAGCGCGTCGCAGGCCGCGCTGGCGATTGCCGTCTGGACTGGCGTGGGACTCTGCGGCGACCTCTTGCTCATCCCGTTGCTCGAACGCGTGCGCGGCCTCACCTATCTTCGCCTGAGCGCGTGCGTTATGCTCTGCCTGTTCCCCGCCTTTCTGCTCGCGCCGAACGTGTACGCCAAGCTCGTCCTGCTCGCCTTGATGGGCATCACGAACGCCGGTTGGTACTCGATCCTCAAAGCGCAACTCTACGCGTCGATGCCCGAACAGAGCGGCGCGGTGCTCGCGCTCAACAACGTCTCGGGGCTTGCGGGCGCGCTCGTCCCGCTGGCGCTCGGTCTCTTCGCCGAACGTTTCGGCCTCGCCGCGATGATGTGGTTTTTGCTCGCGGGGCCGCTCGCGCTCCTCTTTGCCATCCCGCGAAGGGAAAAAAGTTCCGAGACATGGTAGGCTAATGTGTGCTGGCAGATGTGAATTAAAGCCCCGACACGGTGCAACCGGCAACGCGACTCTTCGCTTCCAAGTGATGTATGAAAACATCTAAATCTCGCCCGTTTTTTACGAGGACGCGCCTCGCGCGCCTTGCGCTCGCCTGTTTGCTGGCGGCGCAGTCCGCCGCGTTCGGACAACAGCCCGCGCAAACACAACCGGCGCAACGACCGCCGACGGCACAGACGCCCGCACAGTCGCCGCAACAAACTTCGCCTCAGCCGACGCCGGACGATCCGGCGGAGGATGTCCTGCGCGTGAGCACGAGCCTCGTGCAGACGGACGTGTCGGTCGTTGACAAGAAGGGGCAGTTCGTCGAAGGCATGCAGCGTGAGCAGTTCGAGTTGAAAGTTGACGGCAAGGTGCAGCCCATCCTGTTCTTCGAGCGCATCACGGCGGGCAGCGCGGTTGAGGCGGCGCGCATCGCGGCGGCGCGCGGCGAGAAACTTGACGCGCGCGCGCCGTCGGCACCCTCGCCTTTCGAGCGCGGGCGCGCGGTCGTCTTCTTCGTAGACGATCTGCACCTGTCGCCCGAAAGCATCTCGCGTGCGCGCGAGTTGATAAACAATTTCGTAGACCGCGAGATGTCGCCGGGCATACAGGCGCTCGTCGCTTCGGCGAGCGGGCAGATCGGTTTCCTGCAACAGTTCACGAACGACCGCGCGGTGCTGCGCGCGGCTGCCTCGCGCATCAAGTACGTTTCGCAGTCCGCGCTCGACAGCCAACTCCCGACCATGAGCGGCTACCAGGCCGAGATGATTGATCGCGGCGACCGCGAAATGTTCGAATACATGGTCAACCAGACCTTGAACGAGAACCGGCAGGAGTACGGCGATGTCGGCGCGCGCACGTCTGCCGAGATCATCGTGAAAAACCGCGCGCGCAACATCCGCCGACAGGCGGCGCAACTCAGCGGCGCGACGGTCGCCGCGCTCGAATCGGTCGTGCGCGCGCGCAGCCCCTACGGCGGGCGGCAGACGCTCTTCTACATCTCCGAGGGCTTCACGCTCGACACGCAGGAAGCCGACATCAATCGCAAAATGCAGCGCGTCACGGACGCCGCCGCGCGCTCGGGCACGGTCATCTACCCGCTCTACGCGCGCGGCCTCGCCGTAGGCATGCTCGACGCGAGCAGCAGCGCGGGCGCAGACCTAGCCGACATCGGTTCCGCAGTGGGCTTTCGCGGCTACAGCCCTTCGACCGAACTGAGCGCGATGCAGGAAGTCTTGCGCGGCCTCGCCGAAGACACGGGCGGGCGCGCCATCATCAACACCAACGCGCTCAACACCGCCATCTCCAATACGCTCAACGAGACGGCCAACTACTACCTGCTCGCGTGGCGACCCGAAGGGTTGGAAGTGAAAGACGGCGCGCCGCGTTTTCGCAAAATTCAGATCGGCATCAAAGGCCGCCCCGATCTCTCCGTGCGCGTCAGGCGCGGCTTCTTCACAGGGTCGCCCGCCGCCATAGCCTCCGCCGCCACAACAGCGCCCGCTACGCCGAAGGCCGCGCTCAACGGCGCGCTCAACACTTTGAACGAACGGCGCGACTTGCCCGTCGCCGCCTACGCCGTCTTCACAAACGACGCGCAGGCAGGCTCGGTCATCAACGCCTCCGTGCAACTCGCCAACGACCGGCTCAAGTTCGTGCTCGTCAGCGCGAAGCCGCAGGCGCAGATCGAAGTCGTCTGCGCCGTGCTGGACGAACGCGGCAAGTCCGTGCATAGCAGCGGGCGCACGCTCACGCTCGACGGGAGCGCGGCGACGAGCAGCACGGCGAACGCCTCGCGCGGCAAACTCGTCACCAACTTCTCGATCCCCGTACTCGCGCCCGGCCTCTATCAATTTCGCACCGCCGCGCGCGACGCCAACAGCGGCATTGTCGGCAGCGCCTTCGAGTGGGTCGAAGTGCCCGACCTCAAATCCAGGCGTCTTGCTTTGAGCAGCCTGCTCATCACCGAGCGACGCCGCGCGAACACGCAGACGGCGGCAGCCGGAGCGACAACAGCGCAGACGCCGGACATCCTCCGCGTCGAACGCCGCTTCGCGCGCACGTCGCACGTCTTCCTGCAACTCTACATCTACAACGCCACGCGCGCGGCGGCGGGCGGCAGCGCGCCCGACGTTGAGTTGGAGATCAAAATTTTGCGCGAGAAGAAAGTCGTGATGAACGCCCCGCCGCACAAGGTTGCGGTCGCTACTGCTAGCGATCCGTCGCGCATCTTCTACGCGGCGGACGTGCCGCTCGCGGCCATGACGCCGGGCGTCTATCTCTTGCAAGTCACCGTCACGGATCGCGCCGCGCGCACGACCGCCGTGCGCGAACTCGACTTTTCGGTCGAATAACATCTCGCGCCGTCGCCGCGAGCGCCCGTCGCCGAGTTTTAAGTTCGAGTTTTAAGTTAAAGAACACGCGATTCGTCTGTCAGGAAACGCTTTCAACGAAACATGCACGTCACACGCGTCGAATTAGACAACATCAAATCCTACGAGCGCGCCGAGTTCTCTTTCGAGCCGGGCACGACGGCCATCGTCGGCCCGAACGGCGCGGGCAAGACCACCATCCTCGAAGCCATCGCCTGGACGCTGTTCGACACGCTCGACTACAGCAAGGACGACTTCCTGCGTCGCGGCGCGAAGAAGGGTTCGGTGCGCGTGACCTTCGAGAGCGACGTTGACGGCCGCCGCTACACCGTCTACCGCGACACGGCCAACGGCTATTACATCTACGACCCCGAACTCAAACTCAAGCTCGAAGAGAAGAAGGCGAACGTCGCGCCGATGCTCGCGCGCCTGCTCGGCATCGAAGCGGGAACAGACCTGCCCGCGCTTTTCAAGTCGGCCATCGGCGTGCCGCAAGGCTTGCTCACGGCCGACTTTCTCAAAACGGCGAGCCAGCGCAAGGCGGCGTTCGACCGCCTGCTCAAAGTGGAAGAGTATCGAGAGGGCGCGGAACGCCTGCGCGACACGGTGAACCTGATCCGCGACCGCGTGGCCGAAACGCGCGAGCGCATCGGGCGCGCCGAAGGCACGCTCGCGCGCTATGAGGAGATGACCGAGGAGCACAAATCAACGTCCGCGCGCGAGCGCGAGTTGACGGTCGCGCGCGACGAATTGCGGCGGGAGGTGGCGGAGCGAAAGAGCAGAGTCGGGGCGTTTGAAGAAGCCGAGCGGCGCGTGATCGAGACGCGCACGCGCGCCGAGCGCGCCGACGTGGAACTGAAGGCCGCCGCACGCGCACTCGCAGAGTTGCAGAGTAAGCTCGACGAAGCCGAGCGCGCTCGTAGAGAGCAGCAGGCGTCGGAAGCCGACTATCACGCGCACATCGCCGCGCTCGCCGAATTGGGACGACTGGAAGGCGTGCGCGCCGAGCGCGACCGCCTGCTCGCGGAGATCAACCGCGTGGCGGGTCTGCTGGCCGCCGCCGAGTCGGACGCGCGCCGGCTGACCATCGCCCTCGAAGCGGCGGGGCGCGCGCGCGGCCTGCTGAAAGAGATCGAGACGGAAGTGAGCGCGCAGGAGGAGTTGGAGCGCGAGCGCGAGCGTCTGCGAGAGTTGCGTTCGCACGCGATGGCCGCGCGCGACAGCCTCGCGCGCCTCGACGCCGAACTACAGAACCTCCGCGCGCAGCACGCGCAGACGCGCGAGGGGATCAAACAGGCGGAACGCGCGGAGAACGCGCCCGAACGCGTCGCGCGTCTGGAGAGCGAGCGCATCGGCCTGGAAACCGCCCTCAGCGCGTCCGAGCGCGCCGCCACCGAACGCAAGCACCTCGCCAACCAGCGCAGGGATTTAACGCGCGAGATCAAACGCCTGCAAGAGATCACGAGCGCGCTCGAACGCAAAACGCGCGACCTCGAAACGCGCGCCGCCGGAGCCGAGCGCGCCGCCGAACTCGAAGCCAGCGGGCGCGAACTCTCGGAACAGGCCGCGCACCTGCGCGCCGAGATCGCGCGCGACGAGAAGATGCGCGTCGAAGTCAAAGGCGGTCTCTGCCCGATTCTCTCCGAGCGTTGTTTGAACATCGGCGAGGGGCAAACGCTCGAAGGCTATTTCAAAGATCACCTGACGGCGAACCGCGCCGAGTTGCAGACCGTGCAGGCCGAGGCCGTGCGCGTCGAGCGACAGGTGAGGACGGCGCGCGAGGCGGGCGTCGCGCTCGTCCAGTTGGAGCGCGAGCGCGGCCAACTCGGGCACGAGCGCGAACTGCTCGGCGCGCGCGAGTCGCTGCTCGCCGCGCTCGACCGCGATCTGGCCGCGCTCCCGCCGGACGACCGCGCGCTCGACGAGTTGAGAAGTAAATTGATCGGCGTTGACGCAGAGCTTATCAGCGCGCGCGAGGCTCTCATGCGCCACGCGGAACTGGAGCCGCTGCGCCAGCGTCTCAGACAGATCGAAGAGGAAGGCAAGCGCAGGAAGGAAGACCGCGCCGCACTCGCCGCCGCCGCCAGCGCAATCGAATCGCTCGAACGCGACATCGCCGAGACGGACGCACGCCTCCGTGCCTTAAACGACCCGCGCGCGCGCCTGAGCATGAGACGCGCCGAAGCCGAACAGGAGGCGACGCTGCAAGCGGAAGTGGCGGGCGCGCGCGACGCAATCAACGCGCTCTCCGTCGAGCGCGACGAACTCGCCTCGCAGTCGAAGCGTTTCGCGGACTTCGACGCGCAGTGGGCGGCCACGCTCGCCGGGCGCGATGCGACCGCCCCGGCCTACCGCGTCTATCTCGAAAGCGCGTCGCTCGCGGCCACGCTCGGCGCGCGCGCAGGGGAAGTCGAACGCGCGGCGGAAGAGTCGGCGCGGGCGGCGCGCGAAGCGGAAGAGGCGCGAGGCGCGCACGCGGAGGCCGTCCGTGGATACGACCGCGCCGCGCACTCCGCCGAACGCGACGCGCTCGCCCTCGCTCTCGCATCGGAAGCAAACACGGCGGCCAGGCTCGAACACGCGCGCGAGACGGCGGAGAAACTGGCCGCCGAGATCGCGCGGCTCGAAGAGGTGCGCGCCCGTTGGCAGGAAGAGATTCGCGCGCAGGAGCGTCTCAAGCGTCTGGACGAGGCGACCGAATTCATGCGCGACATTCTCAAAAAAGCGGGGCCGGAAGTGACGCGCAGCTACGTCGCGCACATCTCGGTCGAGGCGAACCAATTCTTCCGCGAGATCACGGGCGACGGGGGCAGGACGCTCCGCTGGTCGAGCGATTACGAGATCATGCTGGAAGAGGACGGCCACGAACGCTCGTTCGTCAATCTCTCCGGCGGCGAGCAGATGGTGGCGGCTCTCTCCGTGCGCCTCGCGCTTCTTAAGCAACTCTCGGACATCCGCATCGCCTTCTTCGACGAGCCGACGGTGAACATGGACGCCGAGCGGCGCGAAAACCTCGCGCGCCAGATCGGGCAGGTGCGCCACTTCAACCAACTCTTCGTCATCTCGCACGACGACACGTTCGAGGAGGCGGCCGATCACGTCCTCGTCCTCACGGGCGA
>DATHBB010000289.1:0-14118 GCA_035296385.1 Pyrinomonadaceae bacterium
CATACTGGAATCCATACGCAAGTGGATTGATGGCGAGGGCGAGGAAGACCCGCTCGCTTCCGTTGACGAGCAGGCGAAACCGCGCCGCGTCTGGGAAGAATTTCTGGTCAAGGTGGCGCGCGAAATAGAGATCGTGATGCAGCGCGAGATGTTCACGCCGCCCGGCGGCGAGACTTACATCCCGCCCGAGTACATCGTCTTTTTGAGCACCGAAGACGACAAGGACTGGCAGGGCGAGAAGCGTCGCGGGCTTGAACAGGGACTTTTCTACGTGCTCTCCGAGCGGGCGCGCGAACTCAGCGGCTCTACAAAGCTCGCCACCAAATCCTTCGCCGTTGAACTCCGCGTCGATGGCACTCTGGAGAAAGGCCAGTTTCGCGTGCAGCCCGTCTGGGACGCGACCGAAAGCGGCCACACGATGGTCACGGCCAGACCCGCCGAAGTCGGCGCGGCGACGACGCCCGACGCTGCTTTGCAGGCCGATCTCGAACCGGCGGAAAACGAAGTGACGCGTGTGAGCGCGCGCGTTGTAGAACTGTTCGCGGTCGAATTGTGGCGCGGCGGCGTCAGGCAGCAAGTCGTGCCGATCACGAAGCCCGAGATCACCATCGGGCGCGGCTCGAAATCAGTTGCCGTCGATCTGCCGATCAAGGGCGACCCGGAAGTCAGCCGCGTGCACGCGATGCTCTCGCGCGACCCCGAAGGCAAATACTGGTTGACCGCTAAAGGCCGCAACGCCACGCTCATCTCCGGCACGGAAGCGCCGCGCGACGAGAGCGTGCCGGTCGCGCCCGACGACAAGATCGAGATTTGCAGTTACACCCTGCGCATACAGCCGCGTTAGTCCGGCGCTACGGGCGGGCGGCGCTCATGCAACTTGAGCGCGAAACGTTCTTGCGAATTGTTTGAGGAGACTTACAAACGATGACCTACATCGTGACCGAAGCCTGTGTCGATTGCAAATACACGGATTGCGCGGCGGTCTGCCCTGTCGAAGCCTTTCACGAACTACCGGATCGCCTGTACATCAACCCCGAGACCTGTATTGATTGCGACGCGTGCGTCCCCGAGTGCCCCGTCGAAGCGATCTTTTCGGACGCGGCGCTGCCCGTCGAATTTCAGGATTGGCTCGAATTGAACGCGGAGGCCGACCAGTATCCCATCATCAGTTTGAAAAAGGACGCGCTCTTAGGGCCGAGTTGCAAACCGGCGGAACAATAAATTAAACGCGGAAGTAGGAACGCGGAACGAGGAACTGAAAGCATGTGTCTTCAGTTCCTCGTTCCGCGTTCCTACTTCCGCGTTTCTTCTTTTTACTTGCCGCTCGCAGCAAGCGCCGCGCCGGATTCGAGTTCGGCGATGAGTTCGACGAGCAGCGGGCGGCACTCGGCGGGTTCGAGATAGCCTTTGCCGAGAAGTTTCGTGATGCGCCTTTCCTTCGTCTCGCCGTTCACTTCCTTCAACATCGCGCGGCATAGCGCCGCCAGGACTTCCGGCGCGAACTGCTTGCCCGAGTTCTTGCGAAAATCTTCAACCACTTCCGCGAAAACTTTTCGCCGCTTGTAAGTCCTGTCCGTCGTCATCGCGTCGAACGAATCGGCGACCGCGACGATCTTCGCGCCGGGCGGTATTTGGTCGCCCTTCAAGCCCTCGGGGTAGCCGCGCCCGTCTATGCGCTCGTGGTGGTACTTCGCCATCAGCGGGATGTCCGCGAACGGGTGCCGGATAGGGGCGAGTATCTCGTAGCCCGCGGCGGGGTGGCGGTTGAGTTCGGACGACTGCTTGGCGTCGATCTTGTAAGGCGCGTTGATGATGTCGCGTTCGACGACGAGCTTGCCGATGTCGTGAAGGTAGCCCGCGACCGCGATGCCTTCGACTTCCTGTTCGCTCCAACCCATCTCGCGCGCGATGATCTCGCTGTATTTGCCGACGCGCTCCGAATGCCCCTGCGTGTATTTGTCCTTGCAATCAATCGCCACCGCGAAGGCGCGCACCGTGTCGCGGTAGATCGTGCGCAAGTCTTCGTAGAGGCCGCGATTCTCTTCCGCGCGCCGCTCCACCTCGCGCAGCAGGCGGTGGTTGTAAATCCCCACGCCGATGTGCCGCGCCATCGTGCGCACCACTTCTCTCTCGTCCGCCGTGAAATCTTTGCCGGTGGCTTTGTCGCCGAGCAGGATGAAGCCGACGAACTTTTTATGCACGACGAGCGGCACGGTAAGTTGGAGACGAAATTGGACGAGCGTATTGAAGAGGCGTTCGCCGAGTTGACGGCGCGACTGTTCAAGTTGATTCGTATCGGACAGCAACAGGACGCGCGGTTGAGCGACGGATAGCATCTCTGCGCTCGCGGCGGCGAACGGCAGAGCCGCGGGCGACCCCTCGCCCAGGCCCCACGCGGCGACGAAGCGCAGCGAGTCGTCCGGCTGAACGTACTCGGCCACAGCGCCGCGCCGCACGCCGAGCGAGCCGAGCACGACGTGGAGCGTCGTGCGCACCATCTCCTCGAAGTCGCGCGTGTCGGCGAGTTCTTCGCCGAGGTCTGCGAGTGCGGAGAAGGCGTGGATCAATTTGGCCGTTTGATCTGGCATCGAATCAGGTGTTCTTGCCCACCGGCACGCGGCGTTCTCGTCGCTGCGGATTCACGTCCGACAACAGGCGCAGCGCGTCGCCCTCGTCTTTGGCGAGCGCGGCGTGGCGCGTGAGGCCGAGAATCTCGAACAGTTGCGCGGCCTGATCGTTGACGTTCGAGAAGACGAGCGGCGCGCCCGCGCGCTCGGCGGCGTCTATGACGCCGAGCATGATCGAGACGCCGATGCTGTTGACGAGGCCGGTGTTTTTGAAGTCAACGACGAGCGCGCGGCAGCCCGCTCCGAGATGCACGCGACATTCGCGCTCGATGCGTTCGCCGCTCAGCTTGTTGAGATAGTCGCTGGCATAAATGACGGCGATGTCCCCGCTGCGCTCGGAGCGCACCGGAGAACGGTCGTGTGAGTCAACCATTTTTTGCGACCCCTTCTTAACGGCGTAGGTATTTCGTCATGCGCAGACGCGTGCCGTCGTCAACTCGCTCGAACTCGACTTCATCCATCAGAGTGCGAATTAGCTTGAGACCCCAGCCTCGGCGTCCGTTATTCTCTTCTCGTGCTTCGCTGCCGTTGGTGCCGGCATGTGTGGGGGAGGGCACGATTATACCCCTGCTTGATACGGTGACTACTAATTTATCACTTTCCAGACGAAAACGTTGATAAATTTTTCGGTCGGGGCTGAGACTGTGCTCGGAGGCGTTGATGCAGGCTTCGATCAGGGCGGTTTTTATCTGATTTATGGCTTCGGGCGGGAAGTCCAGACGGCGCGCGATCTGTTCGACCGTGTGCGCCGCGATCAATTCCGTGTCGCTCCCCATCGGGATCACCATCTCGAATTCGTCGGGCGCGTCCGCCGTCTCCGCCGCGCGCGCATCGGTCGCTTCGGGACTGAGGCGCGCGGTCAGGAGTTCGAGTTGTTTGCGGCTCGAACTGAAGGCTTCACGCTCGTTCAGCAGTTCGGAAGCCTCCGCCGAAAAGCCTTCGGGCGCGACCAGCCACAGGCGGAAGCGCTTGAAGCCGCATGAATAACCGACCTGCGTGAGCCTGTCGCACCAAACTTCCGTCACGGCGCGTCCGGCCTCTAGTTTGGAATCAATCTCGGCGGCCAACCATACGACTTCGTTCGCATCCGTGTAAGGCGTCGCGTCGAAGCCGTGCGCGACGGCGCAGCGTTCCTCGTCGCAGACGTGCAGCATCGGCGGGTGGAAGGAAGCGCAACTCGCAGAGTGTACGACCTGCGGCAGGCGTATGAGATCGGTTTCGGCGTCGAGGCCGAGTTCGATCTCTTCGGTTTCGAAGCCGCGATAGATGCGACTGAAACGGTCGTAGTGCAAGAGGCTCGCGGCGACGCGCTGCTCGTTGAAGCGCGCGAGCATTTCGCGCAAGCCCATCGCGGCGGCGCGGCGGTAATGACGCGCCATCGTCTGCGGCGCGCGTTTCAAAGTCTCTACGAGCGTGTCGGCGACGACGAGAGCGCGCGGTTCGGCGGCGACTTGCAGGCGGTAGCTGGCGCGCAAATAGTCGCGCCAGAGTGTCTCCGTGCCGATCTCCATGAAAGTCGCGTTGAAGCTGGCGAGTTCGCGCACGTGCAGAGCGAACATCAAAGGGTAGAGTTCGTCCGGCCCCAGTTCCAGACGCCTGCGCCATGCCTCTACGGGCGACTTACCGCCCGCGTTCGTCGCCGCATCATGCAGCAGGCGCACGAGCGCGCGGCGCGTCGTGACGGAAGGCGTAATTTCTTCGAGTATGGAGTTGAAACGGCGGTTGATGCGCCCGCCCAGAAGTTCGTCAACGTAAATCTTCTGGCATTCGAGGAAAGAGGTGAGCGAAGTGTTGTCGCGGTGCGCGGCGTGCATGAACGAAGCGATGTAAAAGGGGCTGCCGTTGAAGAGTTGGACGATGAGGTCGCGCGTCTCGTCGTTGAGCGCGACGCGCTCGGTGTAGGCGAGGCGTTCGACGAGCGTGCGCGCGTCCGCCTCCTTCAAGCCTTCCAGATGGATCGTGCCGAAGCCGTCGAAGCGGTGCGGCGCGTTGCCGCCGCTCAACTCATCGAGCAAGCCGCGCCTGAGGCCGCACAACACGAACGGCACTTCGCCGTGCAGTGCGACCTGCGCGATCTCATTGCCGAGTTCGACTTCGCCGCGCAACTTTTCGACGTTCTGAATCTCGTCAATCAGCACGACCGAGCGTGCGCCGCGCGACGCCGCGAGCACGGGCGCGCTGAAACAGAGCCGCACGAGCGCGAGTTCGTCGCTGCCTTCGCGCGCGCGTTCGTAGGTCGTCACCAGACGCTCGACCCATTCGTAATCGGAAGGGTCTGCGAGGTCTATGAGATCGCGCAAGGCGGGCGGCGCGTTGACGAAAGATGCGTCGCCGCGACGGTGCGCGACGAGTTGGGAAAGAAACGTTTGAAGGAAGCGGCGCGCGGCTGCCGCGATTGTCTGCTCCTGCCGCGTGAAGGCAAAATAGATGGGCGAGGCCGCGCCGTGCTGCTGGAAAAGTTTGTCGTAAGCCTGTCGCAGCAGTTCCGACGCCCCTGCGGCGGGCGCGGCGTGGACGAGCAGACCGCGCAGAGGCGACGCGGAAGGGGCGAGCGACGTGATCTGGCGCAAGTGTTCGCTTCGCCCGATAAAGTTTTCGGGTGCGACGCGGCCAAGAATTCGTTTGGCCGGTGAAGAGTTGAAGAGATGTTCAGTTGACATCGCGGGCGGGGGTCACTGCGTTGTTGGCGGGAAGGACGTAGGAGACGACGCAGTTTTTGCCGCGACTCTTGGCAACGTAGAGCGCGTGGTCGGCTGCGCCGATGATGCTGGCGGGGGTTTCGAGCTTCGGCCCGAAGGCCGACACGCCGATGCTCACCGTGACCGCCCCGTGCGGCTGGCTCTCGCCGTGCGGGTAGGACGATTTCTCGACGCGTACGCGTATGCGCTCGGCGATGACGAGCGCTTCGGCAATGTTGGTTTGCGGCAACAGGATGCTGAATTCTTCGCCGCCGTAGCGCGAGGCCACGTCAGCCGAACGCAGCGCGGACTTCAAACATTGCGCCGTGATCTCCAGAGCGAGATCGCCCGCCTGGTGCCCGTTGCGGTCGTTATACTCCTTGAAGTTATCAATATCCACCATCAGAAAACTCATCGGGAAGCGGTGGCGCTTGGAGCGCTCGAACTCTTCCCCCAGACGTTCTTCGAGGTAGCGACGATTGAGCAAACCAGTCAGAGGGTCTGTGATGGAGAGCAACTGAAACTGCGTCGCCTTCTGATGCCAGCCTGCGCGGTCGAGCGCGAGCGCCATCTGCGGAACCATCGTCTCCAACAGGTGTAGATCAACGTCGTCGTAAGGCTCGCCGCCCGCCTTGTCCGTCATGTTAATGACGCCGACTTTGCGCCCGCCCGCGATGATCGGGTAGCTGATGAAGGAGTCGGACTTGTATTTGCGTTCAGCCGGAGCGCGGTGCATCTCCGCCGCGCGTAGATCGCGTACGATGCGCGGGCGACCGTCGAGCAGAACCGAACCCGACACGCTCTCGCTCAGACGCACGCGCTGCTCCTGCGCGACCTCCGCGCGCGGCCCGACGGCTGCTTTAACTTCGAGTTCGTTCGCCGCCTCGTCGAACAACAGGAGCGAGCCGCGTTCGGAGCGCAACAACTCGGTCGAGTGGCGCAGGATGGCCGCGTAGGCTTCCGCCGGTTCGACATCGTTGATCTGCTGCGTGAAGGCTTGCAGGTGGTAGGCCGAGCGCATGCTCCGCTCCAACTCCTCGCGCAGCCGCAGCACTTCGAGCGGCAGAGCGATCTCCGCGCAGAATTCTCTGAGGCCGCGCCGCTTCTCTTCCGGCAACTTGCCGTCGCCTACGAGCAGCACGCCCTTCAACTCGTCGCCGACCATGAGCGGGAAAATTTCCGTGTCCTCGCCCTGAGCGACGAACAACTGCGAAGCCAAAGCAGCGTCGCCGCTAACGTCCGCCTTGCCAGCGAGTCTCAAGTGCGCGCCCGCCGTCTTCCCTCTTGCGGATAATTGCGGCGGCTTGTTTTTGAACTTGCCTGTCGCGCACGCCGGATTGAAGCCCTCTCCGGCGCGCATCATAAAGGCGACGGATTTGAGCTTGAACCCGGCGCGCAACTTTTCTATCGCGCCCGCGCAAGCGGCTTCGAGCGTCGTGCCGGGAGGGAAGGCCATGCCGCTCGCGCGCTTCTCTTCTCTCCCTGCTTCGCCGCCGGATAACTCGCGCGTCTTCTCCGACAACTCAACGTCCGGCGTCGTCGTGCCGTGTGCTTTCGCTTGCACCAGAATTTCCGCCAGCCGCGCGGCCAGTTCGTCTAAATTGTGGCGCGCGGCGAAGATGACGTTGCGAAAGAGTTCGGTGGAGAGCAATTCGCGCAGGTCGCCGCTGCGGAAGCGTTCGGCGAGTTCGCGGTAGTCTGCGCTCGACAAAAAAGCACGACCGCCGATGATCGCGAGCGGTCGCTTGGAGTTCTGCCCGACGGGCATGGCGAAACAATGGAGTCCGGCGTGGCAGCGGTAGTGCGTCGCCTCGCCCGCCTCGTGCGCGCGCTGGAAGGCCACGCCGCAGTACGGGTCGCAGAGGTGCGCGTGCGTCGTCGAAGTTTGAAAGGCGTGGCAGATGGAGTTGTTGTTTGAGATGGCGAGTTGCGGCGGTTGATGACCTTCGACCAAAAGGATCGCCAGATCGGTTTCAGCCGCGAGTGCCGCCTGCAACTGTTCCCAGTCGGGTAGAGAGGGCGATTCCTCGTTTTGGAATTTGGCTCGCTCGGTTGCGGCGGTCTTTTCCATGCAGAATCCGGTTGCGTTGGGTGTACCCTTTGCGTGGTCGAAGGGGCGAGTCTTGAGTGTGTTGTCCGGCGACTAAAGGGAACGCGTGCCAAATCTTACCGGACGCCACGGGGGAGGGCTTGAGTCGCCCTCACAGCAGTATAAGTGCCCCGCTGCCAAGAGACAAGTTTATTCTACACACAGATTTAACTACGGCCTGTTAAATCAACGCCCAAAGCGAATGATGGGTCTGTGACTCCTCCTGTAAACGACGAATCGAGGAGTTTTTTCACGTTCCGGCGATTTGAGCGGGATTTTTAAGACCGGGCGCGTCCCCGTCCGCGACGCGTTCGATGTTCGTCTGCTCGGGGCTGATGCGTATGCAGGCCGCGAAGTGCGCCGGTTTAATCTCTGCGAGCACGGGCGCGACTTCGGCGCACGCCTCTACGGCGTAAGGGCAACGCGTGTGAAAACGACAGCCGCGCGGCGGGTTGATCGGCGACGGCACATCGCCCGCGAGCACGATGCGCCGTCGCACGGCTTCGCGCGCGGGGTCTGCGAAGGGCACAGCCGAGATCAGGGCTTTCGTGTAAGGCATCAGAGGCTCGTCATAGACGCTGCGCGCCGCGCCGAGTTCGACGAGTTTGCCGAGATACATCACGGCGATGCGGTCTGAGACGTGGCGTATGGCGCGCAGGTCGTGCGAGATGAAAAGATATGTCAGGTCGCGCTCGCGCCTGAGTTGCGCCAGCAGATTCATGATCTGCGCCTGAATCGAAACGTCGAGCGCGGAGATCGGTTCGTCCGCAACGATGAATTCCGGACTGGCCGCGAGCGCACGCGCGATGCCGATGCGCTGGCGTTGACCGCCGGAAAATTCGCGCGGGTAGCGGCCAGCGTGCCGCGCGCTCAACCCCACCGTCTCCAACAACTCGCCGACGCGCTCCGCACGCTCCGCGCGGCCACGCGCGAGACCGAAAGTTTCCAACGGTTCTGAGACGATCTGCCCGACCGTCATGCGCGGGTTGAGCGAGGCATACGGGTCTTGAAAGATCATCTGCATGTAACGACGCGTCCGCCGCAATTCATCGGACGACAAATCCGCAAGTTCTTGCCCGCGAAAAAAGACCTGCCCGCCCGTCGGCTGCGTGAGCCGCAGTAACGCGCGTCCGAGCGTTGACTTGCCGCAGCCGGACTCGCCGACCAGCCCCAGCGTCTCGCCCCGCTTGATCTCGAACGAAACGCCGTCAACCGCCTTCACCACGCGACGCTCGCCGGAGCCGCCCGCAAGCTTACCCCACGCCGAGCCTCCGGCTTCAAAGTGGACTTTCAGTTCACGCACTTCGACCAGCGTTTCACGCGCCGTCGCCTCAAGCGACGCGGACGGCGACGCCGACGCGTTCGTTTGTTTATCGTGTGCGTTCTCTTGCGTGCTCATGTTAGGCGTGCGTCCGTCTGCGCGTAGAGTTCTGCGGCGAAGTGGCAGAGAGAAAAGTGTTCGCGTGTGAGTTGCACGAAGGGCGGAAACTTGCTGCGGCAGACATCTTCCGCGCGCTCGCAGCGCGGTGCGAAGGGGCATCCGGCGGGCAGGCGCGCCACGTCGGGCGGGAGGCCGGGAATCTGGTAGAGCGCGCCCTGCGCCGCCTGCGGGTCGGGCATCGAGCGCAAGAGCGCCTTCGTGTAAGGGTTCGCCGTACGCGCGAACAACTCGCCGGTCGGCGCTTCCTCGAAAACTTTACCGGCATACATCACGACTACGCGATCCGTCATTCCGGCGACGACGCCGAGATCGTGCGTGATGAGAATGACGCTCGACCCCGTCTCGTTTCTCAATTTCTTGATCAGTTCGAGTATCTGCGCCTGCACGGTCACGTCGAGCGCGGTGGTCGGCTCGTCCGCGATCAACAGTTCGGGGCGGCAGGACAAGGCCATCGCGATCATCACGCGCTGACGCATCCCGCCGGAAAACTCGTGCGGGTAGCTCTCGGCGCGAAGCACGGCGTCGGGGATGCCGACAATTTCGAGCATACGCAGCGCGTGTTCGTGCGCCTCTTTTTTCGTGTGGCCGAGGTGTAGTTCGCTGATCTCCATCAACTGGCGGGAGACGCGCATAAAGGGGTTGAGCGAGGTCATCGGGTCTTGAAAGATCATGCCGATGCGCTTGCCGCGAATTCGTCTCATCGCCGCGGGCGCGAGCGACAGTAAATCCAGCCCGTCGAAACGGACTTCGCCCCGCAGTATTTTTCCGGGCGGCTCCGGAATGAGACGCAGGAGCGATAGGCTCGTCACGGATTTTCCCGATCCGGATTCGCCGACGATGCCGAGCGTCTCCCCTCTGCGTAGCTCGAAGCTCACGCCGTCAACGGCTTTCACCACGCCGTCTTCACTCGCGAAATAGGTGCACAAGTTTCTGACTGAGAGGAGCGGTGCGGCGTCGTCGTTCATCGAATCTATGGTTTCAGACGGTGAAGGAAACGGGCGCAGACTTTGTTAGCCGACACGCTCAACGGTTGCTGACGATTTTGATGGAGGTGTCGCGTTTCGGCGGTTGCCAGTTGGTTTCGATGCGCACGTGTTGGAGCAAAGGCGCGTCGAGCAAGTTCGCGTCGAAGCCCGCGACGTAAGGTTTGACGAGCGCGTAAGAGGACGCGAAGTAGATCGGAATCGCGGGCAGTTCTTTGAGCGCCTGTTGCTCCGTCAGGATCGGTTGGGGCGCGACGACGGTTGACGGCGCACCATTCGGTCTCTCTTCTCCTGAAACCGAGTCGCTGCGGCGGGGTTCGGAGTTCGGCGTGGGAGAGGCAGACGCATCGCCGCCCGCCTCGCCGCCCGTCACCGCATTCGTCGTAAAATTCAGCCTCGCGGGATCGAACATGGCGAGCATGTTGCTCTCTTCGTCAACCGTCTGCATAACGATGCTGCGGCGCGCCACATCAAAGTCGCCCGCGCGCAGAGCCGTCTCGTACTCGCCCCAATCGCGCAACACGATCTCCGTCTCAATCCCTAACACGCTGCGCCACATCGCGCTGACGGCGACGGCCACCGTGCGATGCTGCTCGTTGCGATTCACCAGCAGACGCATGCGCGGGAAGCCCGCCCCACCGGGGAAACCCGCTTCGGCCAATAAACTGCGCGCGCGCTCCGCGTCAAACGATGCGACATAATCTTTCGCGTCCGCAGTATCTTCGGGAGCGTCCGCGTCGGCTTTTGCGGTCGAAGGTAAAAACTTTTCGGCGGGTTCGGTCGCGCCGCCGAGCGTGTCGGCGCTGAGGCGTCGTCGGTCTATGGCGAGCGATAGGGCTTGGCGCACGCGCGCATCATCGAAAGGCCGGCGCGTCGTGTTGAGATCGTAGAAGGTCAAAGCGCCGAAGGTGGCGCGGCGAAAATCTTTGTAGGGCGTGAGCAATTTCATCGCCAGCGGTTCGATGTTGGCGTTGGTCACGGCATCAACTTCGCCCGCGCGATAGGCCGAGAGCGCGGCTTCGGCGTCCTTCGAGGCCACAAAGCGCACGCGTTCGAGCGAGACGATCTTCGCGTTCCAATAACTGTCGGCGCGTTCGAGCACGACGCCGTCAGCCGCCTGTGCGCTGAGATTAAAAGCGCCGTTCGAGATGATGGGAGGGGTGTCGGTCTTTTGCTTTGCGGCGGTTTCATCGCCCGCGCTCTCTTGCTCGGATTGTCCGGCAGCATTGCCCCGCTCGACAGACTTCGCGCCTTCCGCTTCGTACACCGGACGAAAGACGGGATGCGCGACGAGCGCGGGGAAATTTTTATCCGGTCTTTGCAGGCGCACTTTCAAAGTGAGATCGTTGACGGCCTCGACGCCGAGTTCGTTCCTGGCAGGCGACTGCGCGCTGGCGACCGGCTCTGCGGCTCTCGCAGTCTCGTTAGCACCGTTTTCATTTTGCCGCGCGGGCGTCGCAGGAGTTGAGGGAGCGTTCGTCTTAACTTGTGCGCCTTCGAGGTTGGCTAAAAGCTTCGCGTGGGGCGCGCGGTCGCCGAGTTCGAGCGTGCGTTGCCAGGAGCGCACGAAGTCATGAGCCGTGACGGGCGCGCCGTTCGACCAGCGCGCGTCCTGGCGCAGGTGAAAAGTCCACACGCGGTCTTCCGCGCCCGACTCCCAGCGCATCGCCACGCCGGAGACGGGCGTTAAAGTCTTCGGATCGTATTCCGTCAAGCCTTCAAACATGGCGCGCACCACGTCCGTGTCGGGCGGCGCGGCGGCCAGCGCCGGATCGAAGATTTGCGGCAACCCGCCGTCGCTCCAGCGAAACTCCTGGCGCGTGGGCACGCTCACGCGCCCGTAAAACGTTTCTCCCTCGTCGCTCGAAAAGCACCCGCCGCTCACGACCGTCAGACAGAGAGCCAGACACACGCACAGCCCCGCGCGCCCGCGCGCCCGCCCTAAACTGAAAAATCCTCTATGCTTTTTCTTCTTCATCAACCCTGCGCTAAACGATCAACTCTTTGCCGCCAACGCTTTCAGATTTTCATATACGACGATCACTTGCGCCCTCGTCTCGTCGAAATTGTTCGACGTGTCGATCAAATAATCCGCGAACCTCTTTTTCTCTTCCTGCGGCATCTGCGCTGCGATGCGCCGTTCGGCTTCCGCCACACTCAGGCCGTCGCGCTTGACGAGACGTTCGAGTTGCAACTCCGTGCGACAGTGAACGACGATCAGTTTATCAAAACGCTTGTAGCTGCCCGACTCGATCATCAAAGCGGCGTCCACGATGCCGATGCCTCGCGGGTCTTCCGCCGCGCGTTCGCGCATCCATTCGTCCTGCGCCGAGATGATCAGCGGATGCAGGAGCGCGTTCAAGCGCGCGCGCTTCGTTTCGTCCGCAAAGACTATCGCACCGAGTTTCGCGCGATCAAGCGCGCCGTCCACGCGTAGCACTTCATTGCCGAATTCTGCGACGATTGAGCGAAGCCCCGCGCTGCCGTGCGCGACCACTTCGCGCGCGGTCTGATCTGCGTCGAGCACATGACAACCCAGTTCGGCGAGCACGGACGAGACGAAGGACTTGCCGACCGCGATTGAGCCTGTGAGTCCCGCGCGCAACATCTCTCGCGCCTTAAGACAACGCGCGCCGTCGCCGCGCCGCCGTCAGAGTGTTTTGCATCAGCATCGCCACCGTCAGAGGGCCGACGCCGCCCGGCACGGGCGTCAGACGCCCCGCCACGCGCTCCACCTCCGCCGGATGAACGTCGCCCACGAGCGTAAAGCCCCGCCGCCTGATCGTTTCGATGCGCGCTTCGGCGTTTGCGCCGAAAAAATTTCTCGCCGTCTCAGCGTCCGTGATCTTGTTCATCCCTACATCTATCACCGTCGCGCCCGCCTTCACATGCTCCGCGCGTATCAGGCCGATGCTTCCCACAGCCGCGACCAGAATGTCCGCCTGTCTCGTCAACGCCGCAAGGTCGTGCGTGCGCGAATGACAGATCGTGACCGTCGCGTCGAGTTGCAACAGGAGTTGCGCGAGCGGGCGACCGACGATGTGGCTGCGACCGACAATGCAGGCGTGTTGGCCGCCGACGGGTATGCCTTGGCGCGTGAGCAGTTCGATGATTCCGGCGGGCGTGCAGGGCGCGAAACCCGTGCGCCCGAGCGTCAGGCGACCGACGTTGAGCGGGTGAAATCCGTCCACGTCCTTCGCCGGATCAATCGCTTCGAGCACGCGCGCTTCGTCCGTCGCGCGCGGCAGAGGCAACTGCACGAGTATGCCGTCAACGTCGTCGCGCGCGTTGAGAGCCTTGATTTCCGACAGCAGTTCTTCGGTCGTCGTCTCCGCGGGCAACTCGTGATGCTCGGAGCGAAGCCCGAGCGCGGCGCAAGTGCGCACCTTGTTGGCGACGTACACGGCAGACGCCGGATCGTCGCCGACGCGCACCGCGACGAGGCACGGCACGTAGCCTACAGTCTCTTTCAGACGCGCCGCGTCGTCGGCCACCTCGCGTTTGATCTCTTCGGCCACACGTGCCCCGTCCAAGACCCCGGCGCGCTTCATCTCTTCATCCATAGTCAACATAGGCGACGAAAATATAGGGGGCATCCTATCATATTTCATCAACGTGTGTCGGAGGCCGAAGCGGGGCAGCCGCTTCTCGCCGATACGCAAACACACTGAGATTCGCGGCGCGCAAAAACCCGGAAGGCTCTCGAATAGCTGAGACTATCCGGGAGCCTTCCGGGCTAACGCGGCCTTCTAATATTGCCGATGAGGGAGCTATTAGAAAATGTAAACTTACTGCCTAACTTCCGTCTCTCAAACGAAAACCGGAATTGCCGAGTCTCGCCGGAGGTCTTTGTACATCTAGCGATGTAGGTTGCCGACCGATTGTTGTAAATCGCCGGTGTCCCGTCTCTTCTCCGCCCCGTTGTCGAGCAGCGAATTGCAGGTGGCGATCAAATCCTTCAGTCCGGTCGGCTTATTCAGAAACGCATCCGCCCCCGCCGCTATTGCTTCGTCATGCCGCAGGCTGCCCGTGAACATGATGATCGGGGCGCGCCGGCGATGCGCCAGACGGCGCGCGCGCTTCACCAAATCAAGCCCCGACTCTCCAGGCAGTTGCGCGTCCAAAACGATCAGATCGTAGTGTTCATCGCTTTCGAGTTTCTTCAACGCCGCCGTGCCGTCGCGGCAGATGTCAACGCGCCACCCTTCGAGTTCCAATAACTGCTTGACCGTGAACAGGACTAAATCGTAGTCCTCTACGTAAAGAATGCGAATTTGCTGCAAGCCGGGACACCTTCCTT
>DATHBB010000290.1:0-8334 GCA_035296385.1 Pyrinomonadaceae bacterium
AGGTCGTGTCACCCGCAAATTGCTCCCCAGTTGAAAGGACATCATGTTGAAAAATATTCTCTCCGGTCTCAACCGTGTGCTCTTGCTATGCGCGTCGCTGGCGCTCGCGGCGGGCGTGAGTTTCTCCCAATCACAGGCCACCTCCGGCAACATCGAGGGGCGCGTGCTCGATCCGAACGGGGCTGCCGTGCCCGGCGTCACCGTCACGGCGACGAACCAGCAGACCGGCTTTGAAAAGACCGCCACCTCCGACGAGGAAGGTAACTATCGCGTCATACTGCTCCCGCCCGGCACTTACAGGATCGTCGCCACCGGCGTGCAGGGCTTCCAACCGGCGACTTTAGAGAACGCCATCGTCAGCGTCGGCGGGCAGACGAATCTAGACATCACGCTCGGCGTCGGCGGCGCGAGCACGACCGTTGACGTGTCTGCGGAAGCGCCCATCGTCGAGACGACGCGCACCTCCGTCTCCACGACGGTCAACGAGCGCGACATCGAAAACCTTCCCGTCAGCGGTCGCAACTATCTGGACTTCGCCACGCTCACGCCGGGCGTCGTGCGCGACCCGACGCGGCAGGGCGACCTCTCCGTCGGCGGTCAGAAGGGAACTTTCAACAGCCTCCAGGTTGACGGCGCGGACAACAACAACACCTTCTTCGGTCAGGCCTTCGGGCGCACGGGCGTCCGCCCGCCTTATCAATTCTCGGAAGAGTCCGTCAAAGAGTTTCAGGTGAACCAGAACGGTTTCTCTGCGGAGTTCGGGCGCGCGGCGGGCGCTGTCATCAACGTCGTCACGAAATCGGGCACGAACGAGTTTCACGGCGGCGTCTTCGAGTACTTCCGCGACGAGTCTTTGAACGCCAACGCGCCGAACGTCAAAGGGCAGCAGGGCGTTGACTTCGATCTCGGTCGCCGACTCAACCGCAACAAGCGACCGCCGCAACAGATCAACCAGTTCGGCTTCCGTCTCGGCGGCCCCATCGTCAAAAATCGCGCCTTCTTCTTCGGCACTTACGACGGCCAGCGGCAAGACCTCCCGAACGTCGTCGAGCCGCCGAATCTCGGCGCGCAGTCTGCGCCCATCCAGAACTTGATCCGCCCGCGACTCGCGCCCTACCAGATCAGCCGCAATCAGGACGTGTTCCTCATCAAGACCGACATCGCCGTCAACAACAGCAACCAACTCTCCCTCCGCTTCAACCGGCAGAACTTCACGGGCGTCAACAACGAGTTTACGGGCGCGCTCGCCACCGAAGAACATTCCGGCGACAGCATTGCGCGCACGACCACCTTCTCCGGCACGCTCGCCTCGACCATCACTTCCTCCGTCGTCAACGAGCTTCGTTTCCAGTTCGCGCGCGACGCCGAACCGGGCACGGCCAACAGCGACTTGCCCGAGACGCAGATCAACACCGGCAACGGCTTTCTCCTGCTTGGTCGAAACAATTTCAGCCCGCGCGAGACGACGATCAAACGCGCGCAGTTCATCAACAACCTCTCTTACGTGCGCGGCCAGCACAACTTCAAAGGCGGCGTTGACATCAACATCGACCGCATACTCAACTTCTTCCCCGGCTTCTTCTCCGGCCAGTACACCTTCGCGCCCATCACGGTCGGCGGCGTCGCCTTAAACGGCTATCAGGCGTTCGAGCGCGGCATCCCTTCCTCGTTCCAACAACGCTTCGCCCTGCCCAACACTTCCGGCGCGACCAGCAACCCCAACAGCAGCGACTACGCCTTCTTCTTTCAGGACGACTATCGCGCCACGCCCAAACTCACGCTCAACCTCGGCGTGCGCTACGACTACCAGCGACTCGCCGCGCCGCCGCTCCGGAATCCCGACGCGGACCTGCTCGCCGCCGGACTCGACACCAGCCGCCAGCCGACGGACGGCAACAACTTCGCGCCGCGTCTCGGCTTCGCCTACGACGTGCGCGGCGACGGCAAATCGGTCGTGCGCGGCGGCTACGGCATCTTCTACAGCCGCACCACCGCCATCATGCTCGGCACGGCGCACACCGGCAACGGCATCCAGACCACCGGCGTTAACTTCGCCAGCAACGCGGCAATCGTCGCCGCCGGTCTCACCTACCCGAACGTTTTGACCACGCCGCCCACCGCCGCCTCCGGCACGCCCGACATCTTCCTCTTCGCCGAAGACTACGCGCAGCCCTACGTGCAGCAGGCGCGTCTCGGCTTCGAGCGCGAACTGATGAAGAACATGAGTTTCTCCGTCACCTACATGTTCTTCAAAGGCGTACACCTCTCGCGCACGCGCGACATCAATTTGCGCGCGCCCGAACAGGTGACGGCCACCGCCCCCGGCGGACAGACCTACACCGTCGAACGCTTCCCCGGCACGGGCGCAAACGCGAACGCACGCTTCACCTCCGCCGCGCCCGACCGCCCCTTCACGCGCTTCGGTCGCATCAACCTCTTCGAGAGCACCGCCAACTCGCGCTACGACGGCCTTGCCTTCCAGTTGCAGCGACGCTTCACGCGCCGCCTACAGTTCCTCGCCTCCTACACCTACTCGAAGGCGAAGGACGATAAGCCCGACCAGACGGCGGTTGTGCCCGGCGGCGGCGACGATGCCAAGATCGTCCAGAACCAACTCAACATACGCGACGACTACGCGGCGGCAGACTCAGACCTCCGCCACCGTTTCGTCTTCAGCCCCGTCTACGAGTTCGGCAAGTTCACGGCGAGCGACAACCGCTTCCTCCGCGCATTGCTCTCAGACTTCGGCCTGTCGAGCATCGTGCAACTCCAATCGGGCTTCGCCTTCTCGCAAACCGTCGGCGCGGACTTGAACCGCGACGGCAACGCGCGCAACGACCGCGTGCCCGGCACGCGCCGCAACGAGTTTTACACGCCCGCGACTTATCAATTCGACGCGCGGCTCACCCGCACCATCCCCTTCGGCGAGAGCATGCGCCTGCGCTTGATTCTCGAAGGCTTCAACATCTTCAACCGCGCCAACGTGGCGGCGGTCAACACAAACTTCTTCGCCGGACGCAACGCCGCGATTGTCAACAACGTGCAGACGTTGACCTTCACGTCGCCTTCTGCCGCAGCGGCCTACGGCCTCCCGCGCTTGTTCCTGACGCCGCGCGAACTCCAACTCGCGATCAAGTTCGACTTCTAAACGATTGCTGTCTGGATTGGATTTTACGGAAAAACTTCACCGCAGAGACGCGGAGCAGAAACGCGGAGGGGGCGCAGAGAATTCAATTCTCTGCGCCCCCTCCGCGTTTCTGCTCCGCGTCTCTGCGGTGAGTGCCTTTTATCGTCGTCCCGCGTTAAGTATTCGAACGAGCGCGAGGAAGATGTTGAAGGCGTCGAGGTAGAGGTCGAGCGCACCGGCGATGTATTCGTTGGTCGGGTAGCGGCGCATGATGTTCGACGTGTCGTAGAGTACGAAGCCGGAGAACAAAAGAAGCGTCGCCGCCGCTAAGCCGAAAGAGAGCGCCGACGAGCCGACGACGAACCAGTTCAGCAGCCCGCCGAGGATCATCACGATGAGACCCGTGAACAGCATCCCGCGCATGAAGCTGAAGTCGCGCTTCGAGACGAAGACGTAAGCCGTCAGGCCGCCGAAGATGCCGACCGTCAGCACGCCCGCCTGCACGAGCGACGCGGGATTGGTCTGGTTCACGTAGTACATCAACGGCGAGATAACCACGCCCGTAAACGTCGTGAAGCCGAAGAGCGCGAGCAAATTGACGACGGGAACGTGGCGCACTGCCGTCGCTCCCATCACCGCGCCGAGCATGATCAGCAGCATGATGAAAGGATGCTCGACGGCAAATTGGAACAGCGGCGGAAACGACATGCCGAGCATCACGCCGCCGATGGCAAAGAGCGTCGCCGCGAAAAAGAGGGCGTAAACTTTGCGTATGAAGCCCATCCGCTCGGCGACCGTCGCCTGTGCCGCCGTCTGCGCCTGTAAACTGCCCCACCCGCCCGCGTTCTGCGGCGTCCAACCTTGCCGCTCCTCGGGGGTGAAGCGTTGATTCGGGGACTGAAAATCGGTCATCGAAAACCTTCCTTCGTGAAAAATTCCAACCTAAAATTCCGGCACGCGCGCACTAACGCGCAACGTGTACAAATTAAGATGCGGACGCCCGCGCGAAAGCTGCATCACACGCGATTATACAACACGGGGCGGCGGTTCGGTTCAGGGCTTCGGCGCGAGCGCGTTGTACTTGCGCAAAATTTCTAGCGTGCGTTCGAGCGGCAGGGCTTCGACGGTGAGACCTGCGCGCCCCGTCATCGTCTGCGCGCGAAAGAGCGAGTTGTAGATCGCCTCTTCGGTCGCTTCGACGACGGCGAGAAAGAGCGGCGACATCGCATCGTTCGATAAAAGTTTCAACTCGCGCGGTCGCATCGTATCCGCCTGCCTCGCGTTGCGGCTCGTGCGGACGCGCACTTCCGAAGCGGTCGAAAACGCGATGACGTAATCGCCGCTGCCGTTCGAGCCTGACGCGCCCGTCCTTCCCAGGCCGAGCATCGCGCGCGCGGCCATGCGCCGCAAGTTTCGCGCGTCAACGGGCGCGTCCGTCGCGATGACGATGATGATCGAGCCGTCCGCCGCATCCTTTTCCGGCGCGCCTGCCGACGGCGTATCGCGCCCGACGTGAGACGCCGCATCGTGTTCTTTAACTTTCCTTCGCGTGTCGCCCGCGCGGGAAGTTGTGCCCGACGCGGCGCGTTCGAGTTCGTCCCTGAGGTAATACTTGCCGAGTTCGCGCCCGACGGGTGCGCCGTTGACGGTAAGCACGCCGCCATAGTTCGTCTGCACGAGCGCGCCGACCGTGTAGCCGCCGAGCGCGTCGGGGAGTTTGCGCGAAGACGTGCCGATGCCGCCCTTGAAGCCGAACGCAATCGTGCCCGTGCCCGCGCCGACCGCGCCTTCTTCCACAGCGCCGCCGCGCGCCCCCTTTATCGCGGCATGCACGTCTTCGCGCGTGACGTGCCGCCCGCGTATGTCGTTCAAGCCGCCGTCGTTCGTCTCGGCGACGAGCGGGTTGACCGAGCGCACGTCCTCGTTTTCGGGCAGCGCGAGCATGTAGTCTATGAGCGCGTCCGATACGCGCGGCACGCTCAGAGTCGAAGTTAATAAGATAGGCGTCTCGATCTCGCCGAGTTCGTTGACCTGAGTTGAGCCTGCGAGTTTGCCGAAGCCATTGCCGACGAAGACCGCGCCCGCCACCTTTTCACGAAACAAGTTGCCCGCGTGCGGCAGGATGGCCGTCACGCCCGTGCGTACGTCCGCACCGCGAATGATGGTCGTGTGGCCGACGCGCACGCCTTCAACGTCCGTGATGGCGTTGAGCGCGCCCGTCTGCATGACGCCGACGCGAAGGCCGATCTCTCCGGCGCGCGGCCTCGTGTTCTTCTGTGTGTTCGTCTGCATCTGTGCGAGCGCGATGTTGATGAACGCGAACGTTAGCGCGAAGAGAAGTTTTTTCAGAATCATTTTCAAGTAATGGTTGGTTTTCTCTCTGTGCCTCCTCCGTGTCCTCTGTGTCTGCGGTGGTGAGTGCTTTATTAAGGCATTCACCACAGAGACACAGAGGACGCAGAGGGGGCACAGAGAAAAATTATGAGATTTGCGCGTTGATGATTTATCATCCTTCCGCTTTCATTTCAAACAGATTGTTCCGCACTTGAATTTGTCTCTTCTCAATGGAGGAATTCGATGAAACCCGGATGCTCGATCCCGCTCTGGGCGTGTGCCCTCGTCTGCGCCGCCGTCATGTTCGTCTCCGTCCCCGCGCAGAAGAAAGCCGCGAAGACGACCGCCGCAGCGTCGTCTTCCGCCGCCACCGCTAACGACGAAGCCTACACCGCCAGGATCAAAGAGTACACGACCGAGAAATATTTTCTGACCGACCTCGTAGATCACCTGCCCGCATCCAGTAGCGTCCCGTCGCCCGACAAGGTGCTCGGCTACGTCATCGGCACGCCGAACAAGTTGACCTACACGAAAGACATACACCGCTACATGCGCGAGCTGGCGCGCACCAGCCTGCGCGTGCGCGTCTTCGTCGCGCCGGAAAAATCCGAAGAAGGCAGGGAACAAATTCTCGTCGCCATCAGCGACGAGGCGAACCTCCAAAAACTCGACCGCTACAAAGAGATCACCGCGCGCCTCGCAGACCCGCGCCGCACCACCGACGCAGACGCTAAACAACTCATCGGCGAGGGTAAGGCTTTCTACTGGGCTTCGGGTTCGATCCATTCGACCGAAACCGGCTCGCCCGAAATGTTGATGGAGATGGCCTACCGCCTCGCCGTCGAAGAGTCTCCATTCATTCAAGACATACGCCGCAACCTCGTCGTGCTGATTACGCCGACGCTCGAAGTTGACGGGCGCGACCGCATGGTTGACCTCTACAACTACCGCAAGGCCAACCCCGGCAAAAACTATCCGTCTCTTTTGTACTGGGGCAAGTACGTCGCGCACGACAACAACCGCGACGGACTGGGGATGGCGCTCGCCTTAACGCGCAACATGATGAAGACTTTCCTTGAGTATCACCCGCAGGTCCTGCACGATCTGCACGAGAGCGTGCCCTTCCTCTACACCTCTACGGGCACGGGGCCTTACAACGCCTGGCTCGATCCCATCGTGATCGACGAGTGGCACCTGCTCGCCTATCACGAAGTCGAAGAGATGACGAAGCGAGGCGTCCCCGGTGTGTGGACGCACGGCTTCTACGACGGCTGGGCTCCCAACTACATGTTCTACGTCGCCAACGGCCACAACTCAATCGGTCGCTTCTACGAGACGTTCGGCAACGGCGGCGCGGACACGATGGATCGCACCGTCACGCAGCAGGCGGGGCGCGAGTGGTACAGGCCGAACCCGCCGCTCCCGCGCGTCAAGTGGTCACTACGTAACAACATCAACCTGCAGCAATCAGCCCTCCTGCTCGCGATGAACTTCACGGCCAACAACCGCGAACGCTTCCTCAACAATTTTTACCTCAAGAGCAAACGCGCCGTCGCGAAGGCCGCGAACGAAGGCCCGGCGGCCTACATCGTGCCGGGCGACACGACGCGACCCGTCGAAGCTGCCGACATGGTTAACCTGCTGCGCCTGATGGGCGTCGAAATCCACCGCGCGACGCGCGAGTTTACTGTGAAGGACGAGAGGCCGCAGCCGCGCGCTACAGCGGCGGAGACGCCGCAGGGTGCGCCGCGAGAACAGCGTGCGGAGCAGGGCGCGGAACAGCGCAGCCCCGAAGGAGAGCGTGCGCCGGCAGGCACGGAGCCGCAACGTCAGGGCGCGGGGCAGCCGGAGCGCAAAGTGGCCGAGCGGCGTTTCCCCGCAGGCTCTTACATCATACGCATGGATCAGCCCTACTCGCGCATGGCCGACATGATGCTCGACACGCAGTATTACAACGCGAGCGACCCGCGCCCTTACGACGACACGGGCTGGACTCTCGGCGCGATGCGAAACGTCCCGACCGTGCGCGTCAAAGACCGCGCCGTGCTCGCCGCGCCGATGGAGCTTTTGACGGCGGACGCGAGCGTGCGCGGGAAACTGACGGGCGCAGGCCGCGACGCCGCCGCCTACGTCGTCAACCACAACACGGAGAACACGCTGGCGACGCTTCGTTATCGTCTGAAGGACGTGCGCGTCGGCGTGGCCGAGAGCGAGTTCAAAGCGGGCGGGCAGACGTTCAACGCGGGTTCGTTCATAATCAAATCGGAAGGCAACGCGGCGGATTTGCGCGGGCGTCTCGAAGCGGCGGTCACGGAGTTGGGCTTGCAAGCTGTCGGCTTCGACAAAGTGCCGGACGTGCGCACGCACGACATCTCCGCGCCGCGCATCGCCATCCTGCACACCTGGCAGAACACGCAGAACGAGGGCTGGTATCGCATCGAATTCGACCGCCTGCAAATCCCTTACAGCTACATCTCCGAGCACACCATTCGCGACACGCCGAATTTGCGCGAGCGCTTCGACGTGATCGTCTTCCCGCCCGTCGGCGGCACGGCGCAATCAATCGTCAACGGCATCCCGCGTCGCGGCGACGCGATCCCCTGGAAGGCTTCGCCCGTCACGCCGAACTTCGGCAACTCGCCCGATCAAACGGACGACATACGCGGCGGCATGGGACTTAACGGTGTGGCGAACTTGCAAAAGTTCGTCTCGGAGGGCGGCCTCTTCATCACGATTCAGAACACCGTGCGCGTGCCCGTCGAGTACGGCATGACGACCGGCGTGACGATTGAACAGCCGCGACAACTACAGGCCGCAGGCTCGATCTACAACGCCACTTTCACCGACCGCAAAAGCCCTATCAGTTACGGCTA
>DATHBB010000291.1:0-4363 GCA_035296385.1 Pyrinomonadaceae bacterium
CCATTACTTCGAGCGATAGCTCGAACGTGACCGAGAGAATCAACCGCGCGAAGGTGACGGCGGGCAAAGGCCGTTCGATCACACTGCCGCCGGAGAAGGCCGCGCCCGTCGTCGTCCCGCGCCTCGACACGCCGCCCGTCATCGACGGCAAACTCGACGACGCCGTCTGGAAACAGGCGCGCGTGCTGAAAGATTTTTACCAGACCGAACCGGGCGACAACATCGCGCCCTCGCAACCGACCGAAGCCTTCATCGGCTACGACTCGAAGTTTCTCTACATCGCCTTCCACGCCTACGACGACCCCTCGAAGATTCGCGCCAACGTCGCCAAGCGCGACGGCATCTTCGACGACGATTACGTCGGTTTCTTCCTCGACACCTTCAACGATCAGCGCCGCGCCTTCGAGATGGATTTCAACCCGCTCGGCATACAGGCCGACGCCATCTTCACCGAAAATCAGGGCGAGGATTTCAGCTTCGATCTCGTGATGGAATCGAAGGGCATGATCACTTCGGACGGCTACACCGTGGAAGTTGCGATCCCGTTCAAGTCTCTGCGCTACGAGGCGGGCAAGGGCAAACTGTGGGGCGCGCATTTCTTCCGCCGCATCAAACGCTTCAACAACGAATTCAACTCGTGGATGCCCACCTCGCGCGACGTGCAGGGCTATCTCAATCAAGCCGGAAAACTCACCGGCTTCGAAGGCATCTCCACCGAACGCACGCTTGAGATCGTGCCGAGCCTGACGCTCTCCCAGACGGGCAAACGCGTGCGCGGCTTCGAGCCGCCCGCCGACGTGCGCACGACGCCAGCCGGAATAGTCCCCGACCGTCTCGTCAACAAACCCGTCGAATTCGATTTCGGCGTCACGACCAAGTTCGGCATCACGCCCACAGTCACGCTCGACTTCGCCTACAACCCCGACTTCGCGCAGGTCGAAGCGGATCAAACCGTCGTCACGGCCAATCAACGCTTTCCCATCTTCTTTCAGGAGAAGCGCCCCTTCTTCCTCGAAGGCAAGGAAATTTTCGACACGTCGAGTACGGTCGTGCATACGCGCGCGATTGTTGACCCCGACTACGCGGTGAAACTGACGGGCAAGCGCGGTCGCAACACCTTCGGCCTCATCCTCGCTTCCGACAACGCGCCCGGCAACTTCAGCGAAGAGGAGCGCGACGAGAAGCGCGTCGAGGTGCTGCGCCTGCGTGCGCCGCGCGCCGTGGGCGAGAGCGAAGAGGATTTCAACGCGCGCCTGAACCGCGCGGCGTTCGTCGAATCGCGTTTCAATCGCTTCCTCGACAAGAACGCGAGCATCGGCGTGCTGCGCTTGAAACGCGACGTGGGCAAAGAGTCGAGCCTCGGCATGTTCGCCACGAGCTACAACTTCACCGAGAAGCACAATCAACTTCTGGGCTTCGACGGTCGTTTCAAACTCAATCCGAAAACCTTCACCACCTTTGAAGTCATCGGCACGAACTCGAAAAACTTCTTCCGCGAGCTGGCGACGAACGAGACCACTTATCGCAACCGCAACGGCTTCGCCTATTCCTATCTGCTCGACTACACGGGTCGTTATTTCGGCTACGCCTTCAACGCCGGAGGCCGCACGAAGGACTATCAAGCCGACGTGGGCTTCACGCGCCGCCGCAACACCAACAACGTCAACTTCGGCTGGCGCTTGAGTACCGAGCCGAACCCGAAAGCGATCCTGACTTCGTTCCGCTTCCAGAACTTCACCAACACGAATTTCGACTGGCAGGCGCGGCAGCAAGGCTGGAGCAACGGCCAGAACTTCAACTTCAGTTTCGCGCACCAGACGTTCGTGCAAATCGGCACGAACTTCGGTTACGAGCGCCTCTTCGAGGAAGAGTTCGGCGCGCGTCGCTCGGCGACGCGGCGCGGCGCGTTTGCCGGGGACGACAACGAACGCCAGACGAAGCACAAGACGATTTTCATCTACGCCGAGCGACAGTTCTACAAGCAACTCTACGCCTACTTCTTCACGGGCACGCAGCGCGGCATCTTTGATTTCGATTTCGGCGCGGGGCCGCGCTTCCCGCGCGTCAGCCCCGTGGCAATCGCGGCGCGCGAGGCCGCCGCGGCGGGTCTCTGCGTCGAAACGGAAGGCGTGACGCTCCCCGATGTCTGCCGCGCACCGCAAGACCCCGGCTCGGGCAACGGGTTCGACCTGGAAGCGGGCGTCACGGTGCAACCGACGGGCGCGTTGCGCGCCTCGCTCGATTACAGGAAAGCGCGCCTGACCAGAACCGACACCGGACTCACGGCCTTCGACGACAACATCTTTACCTTGCGCACGACCTACCAGTTCACGCGCTTCCTCTTCGCGCGCGGGCGCCTGGATTACGGCACGCTCTCGACGAGCGTGCGCGGCCAGTTCCTCTTCGGCTGGACGCCGAACCCCGGAACGAGTTTCTACGTCGGCTATAACGACGACCTGCAACGCAACGGCTTCAACCCCTTCACGCAGCAACTCGAACCCGGCCTGCGTCGCAACGGTCGCACCTTCTTCATCAAGGCGTCGTACCTGATTCGCCGAAGCCTGTAATGCAGTGACGAGTGACGAGTGACGAGTGACAAGTTAAAGCAAAACAGTTTTTGGTTTTCAACTCGTCACTCGTCACTTGTCACTTGTCACTTTTTCTGAAACTTTCTCCCCGCGCGGCAGTCTTACAAGCTGAGGCCGCTTGAGTGGAGTGAAAAACTGGAGAGCTTTTCGCTCGGTATCCATCACAACAAAAGGTTAATTATGAGAATGAAAGCTCTGCCGGTTTTTGCGCTCGCGCTTGTTTTCTGTCCGCTCGGCGTCGCGGCGCAGACGGCGGCGTCGCCACAGTCGCAGTCCGTCCCGACGCCTACGCCTACGCCCGCCGCGAGCGCGCCCGTTGATGAGAAGAAGAAGAACGCGACAGGCAATAATCAAATCGGTGCGCCCGCCGATAACTCCGGCACCAAGCCGCTCACGACCGTCGGCACGTCCACCGGAGCGGTCACGCCCGAACGCGGCACAACGCCCGTCTCCACAACGCCCGTCTCCGAAGCCGCCGTGCCGCTCATGGCAGTCGCCGCGCGCAAAGGTTCGGTCGCGCTGCCGCCGGAGAAGGCCGCGCCCGTGCGCATCCCGCGAACAGAGAGCGCGCCTGTGATTGACGGCAAGATGGACGAAGACATCTGGCGGCGCGCCGCCGTGCTCAAAGACTTCTACCAGACCAGCCCCGGCGACAACATCGCGCCCTCGTTCCCCACCGAAGTCTATATGACTTATGACTCGCGCATGCTCTACATCGCCTTCCACGCGCACGACGAGCCGGGCAAGGTGCGCGCGACGGTCGCCAAACGCGACGACGTGCTGAACAACGACGACACCGTGCGCGTCCTCCTCGACACGTTCAACGACCGGCGCAAGGCTTACGTCCTCGTCTTCAACCCGCTCGGCATACAGCAGGACGGCATACGCACGGAAGGGCAGGGCGTCGATTTCAGTTTCGACCTCGTGATGGAATCGAAGGGCGCGTTGACTTCCGACGGCTACGTGGTCGAAGTGGCGATCCCTTTCAAGTCGCTCAAGTACGAGACGGGCAAGGGCAAGCAATGGGGCTTGCAGATTTTCCGGCAGATTCAAAGGTTCAACAACGAGACCGATTCGTGGATGCCCATCTCGCGCGACATCAACGGCGTGCTGAACCAGGCCGGACACATCACCGGCCTCGAAGACATCTCGACCGAGCGCACTATCGATCTCATTCCGAGCCTCACGCTCTCGGAAGAGGGCAGGCGCGTGCGCAGCGTCCCGCCCGGCACGACCGTGCCCTTCGGCTTCGTCGATCAAGGCCGCTTCGTCAACGCACCCGTCAAACTCGATCCCGGGTTCACGGGCAAATTCGCCATCTCGCCGACGATGACGCTCGACGTTGCCTTGAACCCCGACTTCGCGCAGGTCGAAGCCGATCAACTCGTCGTGACGACCAATCAACGCTTTCCCATCTTCTTCCCCGAACGCCGCCCGTTCTTCCTCGAAGGCATCGAAATTTTTCAGACGCAACTCGGCGTCGTCAACACGCGCGCCATCGTCGATCCGGACGTGGCTCTGAAACTGACGGGCAGGCGCGGCCCGAACACCTACGGCATCCTCGTCGCCTCCGACAACGGCCCCGGCAACTTCTCCGAAGACGACCGCACGCGCGCCATCCAGGCCGAGCAGCGTCGCCTGCCCGGCGAGCCGCAGGGCAGCATCCGCTTCCTCGACAAGAACGCCTACATCGGCGTCGCCCGCGTCAATCGCAACGTCGGGCAGGAGAGCACCATCGGCGCGGTCGCCACCACCTACCAGTTCAAGGAACTGCA
>DATHBB010000292.1:0-12118 GCA_035296385.1 Pyrinomonadaceae bacterium
TTCTCCGCGCGCAGGCGGCGCACGAGTTCCGCCGCCTCGTCGTAGTTTATGCCCGACGCTTCCGGGCCGCGTTCGCTCACGACCGACCAGCGCTGTTCTCGAAGTTCGCTCATCAAAACTTAAGGGAGACGGAAGTTGTTAATTTAACGTAGCTGTCTCGGAGTTTAATGGAAGGCGGCGCGGAAAGCCAAACAGGGCGACGAACGCGCCCGCGCCCGCGAGATTCTCGTTGACTTTGACGGGTAAATACAATAGAAACCACGCCGCTCGACCTTAACTCTCCCGTCCGCCCGCAGGCGCGCACCAATCGGGAAAACTCGGAGCTGCAAAAAAATGTTCAGAGAGTTCTCAGAGTTTATCAAACGCGGCAACGTCGTGGATTTGGCCGTCGCGGTGATCATGGCCGCCGCCTTCGGCAAGATCATCACGACTCTGGTTGACGGCGTCATCATGCCGCCCATCGGCATGTTGCTCGGCGGCGTGGACTTCGCCGGTCTCTTCATCAACCTTTCGGACAAGCCGCGCCCGGCGAGCCTCGCCGCCGCGAAGGCCGACGGCGTGCCCGTCATCGCCTACGGCCAACTGATCAACGACATCGTCACATTTCTTATCGTCGCCTTCATCGTCTTCCTCATCGTCCGCGCGGTCAACCGCCTCAAGAGCAAACAGGCGACCGACGCCGCGCCGACGACCAAAGACTGTCCGCACTGTCTTTCGACCATCCCGCTCAAAGCGACGCGCTGCGCCTCGTGCTGCACGGACTTGCAGACGGTTTAAGCGTCCGAGGCGAGGCGGATTCCGGCGAAGGCGATGCGGAAGTGGCGTCGGAAGAAGTTGCGGAAAGAGGTGCGAAGTATTGACGGGTGCGTCGCCCACGACCCGCCCTTGAGGACGCGGTGGTCGCCGTCGAACCAAACTTCGGAGTATTCGGGATAAGGGTAGGCCGTGAAGCCTTCGTAACCTGCGAACGGATCGCCCGTCCATTCCCAGACGTTGCCCGTCATGTCTAGACAATTGTAGCTGCTCGCGCCCGCCGGAAAACTGCCGACCGGAGTAGTGTCCCACAGGCGCAAGTCGAAGTTGCCGTGCGCGCGCGTGGGCGCGTCGTCACCCCACGCGTAGAGGCGTTTGCGCGCGGCTACAGCGTCCCACGACGCGGCCTTCTCCCACTCGGCCTCCGTCGGCAAACGCTTCCCCGCGAAACGCGCGTAGGCTTCCGCCTCGTACCAACTTACGCCCGCCACCGGATGCTGCGGGCGCGCTGCCGCGCTCTCTTCAAACATCGTGCGCACGCTCCAACGACTGCCGCCGTCGCCGTCAGGATTCTCCGTCCAGTAGAGCGGGTGCTTCCAGTCTTCACGCTCGCGCCACTTCCACCCTTCGGCGCTCCACCACTCGCGCCGCTCGTAGCCGCCTTCGGCGATGAAGCGCGCGTACTCTTCGTTCGTCGTCGGCAATTGATCAATTTTGAAAGCGGGGAGCGCGACAGTGTGTGCCGGAAGTTCGTTATCGTAGGCGAACACGTCCCACGCCGCGCCCATTTGAAATTCGCCCGCCGGAACTGTGACCATCTCGCGCGCGGCGGGCACGGGCGTGTCGGGCGAGGAAGACGAAGAAGTTGCATCGTGCGAATCGTGGAGAGCCGCGCGCCGTTTCTTCGCGGGGTCGAGCATGTGCAACAGGTAGGCGAGCGTCTCCTGATGTTGCCGCTCGTGTTCGAGTACGAGTTGGAAGACGTAACCGTCGCGCAGGAGCGGCGACGTTGCCGCGCCGTCGTCGGATCGCGCGGCTTCGAGATACCGCAGCGTCGCACGTCTCACGCGAGCGAGATAGTCCTCCATCTCGCGCCGCGACGGGAGATTTTTCGAGTTCTCGCGCGGCGTGGCGATGGGGTCGAAAATGCGTTCGTAACGCGCGTCGGGCGCGGGGTCGCCCTTCGCCTTTTGCAGAATCCAGTAGGCCTCGAAGACGCCGATGTGCGCGAGATGCCAGATGACGGGGCGGAAGCCGCCGCCCGGACTCTCGTGCAAATCCGCCTCGCGCTCGACCGTGTCGAACAGGCGCAGCGTCACGGCGCGCGTCGCCTCAAACATCTCCGCGATCTGTTCGTTCATAAGCAAAGGTTTCAGGTCGCAGGTTTCAGGAGGGAGGTTTGCGGTTCTTTGTTTTGAACATGAAACCTGCAACTTGAAACCTGAAACTTGTTCCGCGCTCTCGGTTGACAGTGAACTTTGACGCGTTATGATAGCATGCGAAATAGTGGAACAAGGGTGGCAGCGTATCAACCGGCAGCTTTACGATTCTGCCGCCGCGACCCGAAAACGTTAAGCCAAAAGATCATTCGACGACGACGACGATGCCGCCCACTGCCGACGATTCACACGACGCCCCGCGCCTGCGCCTACACCAACTCGACACGGCAGACGCACGCGCCGCCTTCGCGCGCGATACGGCTGCGGGCTTGCGCTCCACGCCGAAACAACTCTTCCCCAAATATTTTTACGACGAACTCGGGAGCGAACTCTTCGATGCCATCTGCCTGCTGCCCGAGTATTACCTGACGCGCGCCGAAAACGAAATCCTCGCGCGCCACGCAGACGAGATCATAAGCGTCGCCGCCGAGACGATTGACGCGCCGCTCACGCTCATCGAACTCGGCAGCGGCAGCGCGACGAAAACGCGCCGCATCATCGAAGCCCTCTTGAGACGCCAGCCCGCGCTCCTCTACATGCCGGTTGACATCTCCGCCTCCGCCCTCAACGCCTCCGCCGACGCGCTGCTCCAATCTTATCCCGCGCTCCGCATAGAGGCTTACGCCAGCGACTACGAAACCGCGCTCGCGCGTCTCGCGTTCGAGCGCGAGACGCGCACGGAACGTCTGCTCGCGCTCTTTCTCGGCTCGAACATCGGCAACTTCGACCGCGATGGCGCGGAACAGTTCTTACGACAATTGCGCGGCGTGCTGCGCGCGGGCGACGCCCTTCTGCTCGGCGCGGACTTGAAGAAAGATCGCGCCGCTCTGGAAGCGGCCTACGACGATGCGCTCGGCGTCACCGCCGCCTTCAATCTCAACCAACTCGTGCGACTCAACCGCGAGTTCGACGCCGATTTCCGGTTGCGCGCCTTTCGTCACGTTGCCATCTACAACGAAGCGGCGGGGCGCGTCGAAATTTACATCGAGAGCAAGTTCGCGCAGGTCGTGCAAATCCCGAAGCTCGACATGGAGATCACCTTCGCCGAAGGCGAGCGCATCCACACGGAAAACTCTTACAAGTCCGACTTCTCGCAACTGGACTCCTTAGCCGAACGCACGGGCTTCGCGTGCGCTCGCCGTTGGACGGACGAGGCTGGGCGTTTCAGCAGTAATCTCTTCGTCGCGCGCGCTTAAGGATTCCCGCTTCGCGCGACATCAACCACCGAATGACTCACGACCAACTCATCGAAGACGCGTCCGGCAGCGACAGCGGCGGCGACAGCGGAAGTGGCGCGACGGATGACGCGCGCGCCGGGACGGGCGGACGCGCGCGCGGCGGCTTTCCGCTCCTGACCGACGCTGTTACGCCATCGTCCGCCACGCTCTTCGAGGAAAATTTGCGGCGCGGCGAGAAGCCCTCCGCCGAGTGGATGTGCGGCATCGAGTTTGAGCTTTTCGGCTACGACGCGCGGCGCGAGATGGCGCGCCTCAGTCCGGCGCAGGTCGAGCGCGTGCTCGCGGGCTTCGCGCCGTCCTCCGACGATCTCGTCTATGAAGGGCGCACGGTCGTCGAAGCGAGCGCCGGGCAGATGAATCGCCTGACGGTCGAACCGGGCGGGCAGATCGAGTTCTCCGGCGCGCCGCAACGCAAGTTGTCTGATGTCGAGCGCGAAGTCACGCGCTACCTCGCGCGACTGCACGAGATCGCCGAAGCGGAAAATTTCGTCTTTCTCGCCGTCGGCTTCGACCCCTTGCGCACGATTGAAGAGCAGCAGTGGTTTCCCAAGATGCGCTACGACGTGATGCGCCCTTACCTTGCGACGCGCGGCGCGCGCTCGTGGGATATGATGACGCGCACCTGCGCCGTGCAAACCAACCTCGACTACGGCGACGACACAGACCTCGCCAAGAAGTTTCTCGTCGGCAACCGCCTCGCCCCCATCGCGACGGCCATCTTCGCCAACTCGCCTTTTGCGGACGGTCGCCTCTCCGGCTACAAGTCAACGCGCGCCGCCGCGTGGCTCTCGACCGACGCCGACCGCACGGGCATCTCGCCGCCCGCGCTCCGCGAAAATTCTTTCTCACACGCAGACTTCATCGCCTACGCGCTCGACGTGCCCATGCTCTTCGCGCAGCGCGACGGGCGTTACACGGATGCGCCGACGGGCATGAAGTTCGGCGACTTTCTCGCGGGCGGATGCCCCGCGCTCGTGCCCGTCTTCGGCGACTGGGCGGATCACCTCACCACCATCTTTACGGACGCGCGCCTCAAACAGCACCTCGAACTGCGCAGCGCCGACTGCGGCTCGCTCGCACACGCGCTCGCCTTCCAGGCCTACTGGAAAGGCTTGCTCTACGACACCGATGCGCTCGACTCAGCCCTCCGCCTCGCGCCGAATCTGAACCATGCGGACGCGCTCGCGCTGCGCGAGGCGGTCGCACGCGACGCGCTCTCCGCACGCGCTTCGGGCGTTGATGTGCTCGCGCTCGCCAAAGAATCAATCGCGCTCGCGCTCGAAGGCTTGCGCCGCACCGCCCCCGAAGAGTTGCCCTATCTCGACGTGCTCTGCGAGCAGACCATCGCCGACGAGCACTCGCCCGCAGACATCCTGCTACGCAACTGGCACGGCTCATGGCACGCCTCGCTCCCGCGCCTGTTCGAGCACCTTCGCATCGCCTGAAAAGATTTATAGTCGCTCGCGGTTGAGCGGCACTACAGACAACGGCTCGCAACTTAACGGGCGGCGCAGCGTCAACCATGCGAAACACGACGACGATTAGGAAACTCGCGGCGAAATATTCCTGCACGGCGACGCGCTGAGAGAGAGACGCTGCACGAAAACAGGAAAGGAGCGCGCGGCGAAGTTCGAGACTTCGCCGCGCGCTCCTCACGCGCGTTCGATAAACTTTCCCGCGCGCCCGACGCGTCCTACTTTTTCTTGACGAGCGTGACGCGGAAAGGTTCGTTGAGAGAATCGGCGGGCACGTTGATCTTCTGCGTGGCGTAGCCTTTCGCTTTGACGGTCAACTTGAGGTTGCCCATGTGCAGCGGCGGCAGCACGGAGACGCCGCGCGCGTCCGACGTGTTCCAGGACTCGCAGAAGTAACCGTCCGTGCGTTCGGATTCGAGTTTGAGTGACGCGCCGCTGACGGGGTTTCCGGCCTCGTCGAAGACGCGCGCGTCGAGTCGCCCGATGCCGTTCGGCTGCGTCGGGGCTTTGCCCATGTTGGGAATGTCGCCCGAATTCGAGGGCTGTTGCGCCGCGGCGACGCTAAAGGCGGCGGCGATGACGAGTGTGGCGAGAAACAATTTGCGCATCTCTGGTAAAATCTCCTGAACTTTAGGTGCAAAATTTAATGAGGTCGAGGGCACGAGCGCGAGCAACAACTTCTGAGCGGGTGTGTGGCCCTGTCAATTCTCCCGGCCACTTAGGATTATATTGACAAACGCCGGAATTGGAAAGAAGAAACTGCGCGGCGCGTTCTGCGTACAACTACAGAACAAGAGGTTCGGTCTATGACATTGGTTGATTTATTGATTTTGCTGCTGGTTGCGGGCGTCTGCGGCGCGCTCGGGCAGGCCATCAGCGGTTATACGCGCGGCGGCTGTCTCGTCTCCATCGCGCTCGGTTTCATCGGCGCGCTTCTTGGCGCGTGGCTGTCGCGGCAATTGGGGTTGCCGGAGTTGCTCATCCTGCCCGTGGGCGGACGCAGTTTTCCGGTCGTCTGGTCGATCATCGGCTCGGCGCTCTTCGTCGCCGTCATCAGCCTGTTTACGCGGCGCGGGCGCGGATAAATGGGAATTGAGTCATTTCTTCATTTGATTCAATGGATCAATGGAGAAATGACTTGACGGATCAATTTTTCATCTTGGTTTGGTGATTGATTTGTAACCGGCTCGCGCTAAGGTCTCTCCTCGCAAATCCCACGCACAAGGATTTTCCGTTTTTCGTATGGCTTCCGCTCCGACCAACACAGACGCGGCTGCGGCGCGTTCCGACGCGAACGCGCCCGACCTCAAATATTTCCGCGACCGCTACCCGCTGACGGTGGCAAACTTCGGCTCGCTCGGCGAACGCGAGGCGTACCTGCGTCGCATCTGGCAGACGGAGATGCGCTGGCGCGAGGCTCTGGAGAGCGGCGAGCGCCACGCGGCGCGCGAGGCGGTCGTGCACGGAGCGCCGCCGGCGGGTCTTGCGGTCGAAGGCGAGTTTGAGATCATCTACGCGGGCGGCGTCGCCGGACTCTTGCACGCGGCGGTGTTGGCCGCGCGCTTCAAGCGCCGCGTGCTGGTCTTCGACGCAGATGTGATCGGGCATGAAGGCGGCGGCAGAAGGGGCGTCGGCGGGCGCGTGTGGAATATTTCCGGCGAAGAACTCGGCGAGTTCGAGCGCGCGGGGCTGTTCACGAAAGAGGAGATCGAGGCGGCGGTCGTCAACCGTTATCGTTCGGGCTTCGTCAAGTTTCACGACGCGGCCTCACGCGTGAAGACGCCGCCGCTCTGGATGGAGAACGTGCTCGACGTGGCGGTTGACGCGGACAGGTTGCTGGATTCGGCAGCCGCGAAAATCCGCGCGCGACGCGGGGAAGGCTCTGCGCTCGTGGAGCACGTGCGTTTCGTGCGCGCCTACGTGGAAGCGGATCGCGTGTCGGTCGAGGTGGAAGACGCGCGGGGCGTCGGCGGTGTTGGTAACAGCGGCGGTCGGAGGCGACTGTTCGCGGCGCGTCTATTCGTTGACGCGCAAGGGGCGCATTCGCCCGTCGCGCGGCAGTTGAACGAAGGGCGCACGCCGACGCACGTTGCGCCGTCGGTCGGGACGGTGGCGCGCGGGTTCGCGCGCGGCGAGGGCGCGGATCGGGTTGATTTCAACGTCGGCGAGATTTTGGTGAGCACCGAGGACGCGCGCGATCACCGTCAACTCATCTGGGAGGGCTTCGCGGGCAGCCCCGCGCGCGACGAGTATGCGACGCGCCTCTTTTTTTACGACACGGTGGATTCGCCCGCAGACAAGTCTCTGCTCGCGCTCTTCGAGCGTTACTTCGAGGAGTTGCCGCGCTACAAACGCGCGGGCGCGCAGTGGCGCGTCGAGCGACCGCTGTTCGGCTACGCGACGGGCGTGCACCGGCGGGGCTGGAAGACGCGCCCTTCGACGGCGGAGGATCGCGTGATGCTCCTGTTGGACACGGCGGGCAGCGGCGGCGCGCTGACCTTCTCAGGCTTCGGCTCGTGCGTGCGTCGCCTGCGCCGCCTGACGCACCTGACCGAACTCGCGCTCGCCGCCGACCTGCTCGACCGGCGCGCGCTCTCGGAGATCAACGCGCCCGCGCCGCGCGTGGCGCAGATGTCGGGACTTGCGGAATTTTTGCGCCCCGCGCCGCAGGGCGAACCCTCGAACGTCAACGAGACTCTGAACGCCGTGATGGCCGCGCTGCACGACTTGGACGTGCGCGTGCGCCGCGAACTTTTTCAAGACCGCATGTCGTTCGGCGCGCTCAAGAGTTTGCTGAGCCGCACGGCCAAACACTACCCGCGCATCTTCCAGCGCGTGCGCGAACACCTCGGCGCGCGCGGCACGTTCTGGTGGCTCGCCGGAGTTGCCGAAGCCGCCTTCAGCGAACGCCGCGCACGCACGAACGCCGCCGCCGAGACGCACGAAGGCGAAAGCGCGCAGGAACCCGCAGAAGAGTTTGCGCGCTACGTTGCCCTTTACAAAAAAGAGACGGGCGGCGCGGGCGATTAAACTCGGCGCGGGCGATTGAACTTGAAGACGCGCAAGTTGGCGTGCGCGTCTCGGTCGGGATAAGCAGACGGGGCGGGTGCGTTCCGGCGTTGCTAACGCCGGAACGCACCCGCCCCGTCCGGTCTATCGAAACGGATGAGAGTTATCCGCCTCAGGTGCCCTGCACGATGATGGGCGGGTCGCCTTCCGAAGCCGAGGTGTCCTGTTCCTCATCCTCTTGGCCTTGCACGATGATCGGCGGATCGCCTTCTACCGGAGCGGCTCCTTGCTGTGCGTCCGCGTCGGGGTCTATGTCATTAGCGCTCATGGTTGTTTTCCTTTCACGTCGAATTAAGTTGAGAAACGAATTTACCGCGCGCTGCCTGCCAAGTCAGCGAGTTGTTTACGACTCGCCATGACATCCGGCCTCGCCTGATAAATGTTGAAGACTTCCGTGCCCCACTTTTGCTGGAGGTCGGCCAGCAAATTCGTCGCGCGGGTTGCGCCCTCCCGCCCCGCGTCCGCCTGTCCTATGCGCTGCGAGGCGCGTGCTGCCACGAGCCACGCGCGCCACTCCGAACATTCCTGACCGGCGCGGGCAAATTGAGCCTGCGCCTCTCGCGCATTCGCTAACGCCCCCTCAACGTCACCGCTTTCAAGTAAAACTTCCGCCAGCGCCAGTTGCGTGCCGGAGATGAACCAGGGATCGCCGATGCTTTTCGCCGCCGCGACGGCCTCGCCGCACGTCGTCTTCGCCTCCGCCAGCGAGCCGGAGTAGCCGAGCGCGAGGCAAAGCACGCGCTTGGCGTCTACGGGGATCGTCCTGTTGTCCTCGTCGGCGGTGGCGAGCGACTGGCTGCTCTTCGCTTTGGCCTCGGGGAAGCGGCGCTGGCTGAGAGCCATGTTCGCCTGCGCGAGATAGACGTAGGCGAGCAGTTCGCGGTTCTTCTTGTCGGGCTTTCCGGCGATGGCTAGAGCCTGTTCGAGTAGCTGGCTCGCTTCCTGGTAGCGACCGAGCGGCCAGAGCGCGTCGCCGCGATTGTAGAGGTCGTAGGCGGTTCGCAGTTTGTTGCCGAGGCTGTTGTCGATCTCGTAACTCTGCTCGAAATGCTTGAGCGCCTCCAGATACTCGTCCTGCTGGAGCAGGACGTTGCCCATCTCGGAATGTGCCAGCGCGATGAGCGATTGGTCAGCCGACTGTTGGCCGCGTTGCAACGTCTGCGCGAAATCGGCGATGGCTTCCGCGTAGTTGCCCTTCTGACGTTTGGCGCGCCCGAGTATGGCGAAGGCTTGTGCTTCCTCTTTGCGATAGCCGCCCGCCTGATAAAAGTCGCGCGCCTGTTCGACGTAATTCACGCCCTCTTCCGTTTGCCCCTGATGGATGCGGAGACTGCCCAGATTGATGAGCGCTTTGGCGGCGTGGCGCGTGGCGTTGTTGCGCTGCGCGAAATCAAGCCCCTGCTTCAAATATTTCTCCGCCTCCGCGTACTTGCCTTCCCCCCTGAACGTGTTGCCGAGATCGACCAGACCGAGCGCGACCAGACTCTCCATCCCTTTGGCCTGCGCCAGTTCGACCGCCTCGCGCGCATAACGCTGCGCCAGCGCCGCGTCGTTTTCGTTCGTGGCGATGGAACTCAACTGCAACAGCGTGTTGATGCGCTGTGAATCGTTGCCCACGCTCTTCGACATTTCGAGCGCGCGTTCCAACAGCGGTCGCGCCTCTTCGAATCTGTTGAGCGTGCGCAGGAGGTAGCCGCGACGGTAGACCACTTCGGTCTGGCCTTCGCCGCTGCCGGACTCCTTGTAAATCTGCTCGGCCTTGTCGTAGGCGGCGGTGGCGCTGGCGGTGTTCTGCTGGCGCGCGTAGAGGTTGCCGATGCGCAGGAAGGCCGTCGCGTTCTTCGGGTCGCGGTTGGTCGCCTCGACGTAGCTGGCAATCGCCTCCTTGATCTGGTCCGTCTTCTCGTAAGCCCGACCGAGATCGACGTGGCTTTCGGCGCTGTCGGGCAACTGCCGCGCGATCTGCTGGTAATTGGCGAGTGCGCGCGCAAAATCGCGCGTGACGGTCGCGCGGATCGCGTCAAGATAGAGCGCATCAACTTTCGAGAGTCCGTTGCGCTCGGCGGCGTGCGAATCGACGCGCAGCATGGAGTCTTTCGCGCTCGTGGTGTTGTCGAGTTCCGTCCAGGCCTCGGCCAGACGCGCGTGCGCCAGCACGTATTTGTCGTCGAGTTCGGTGGCGCGCAGCAGCCTCCGGCTCGCCTGATAGTAAGCGCCCTCGCGCAGCAGATTCGTGCCGAGTTCGTATTCCTGTCTCGCTTTGGGCGGCGGCTCGTGCGGCGTGGGGCGCATCAGGCGGCTGACGCCCCACGCGCCGCCCGCGAGCACGGCGACGGCAATGAGGACGGCAGCGATGGAGAGGCGCGGGCGGCGCAAGTTGTCCGAGAGCGTCGTGAGCGAAGTCGCGCGCAAGGCGTTCGTGCGGTATGCGCCGGAGGAGTAGGAGTTCATGCTCGGCGTGCGCGTGTCGTCTAGTTCGGAGAAGTGGAAACTGAGCGCGCGCAGGTCCGCGATCAACTCCTCGGCGCTCTGGTAACGATCTTCGGGTCGCTTGGAGAGCGCCTTGAGGGTGATGCGGTCGAGTTCGGGCGGCACAAGCCGGTTGAACTTCGAGGGAGGCGGCGGATCGACGTGAATGACCTCCGCCGCGATCTCGACGACCGTTGCGCCGGAAAACGCGGGACGACCGGCGATTGATTCATAGAGCAACGCGCCGAGGCTGAACAGATCGCTGCGCCCATCGACGGGCAAGGCGCGCGCCTGTTCGGGCGAGAGGTAGAGCGGCGTGCCGAGCATCACGTCGCTGCGCGTTTTCACCCCGGCGAGCGTCGGGGCGTTCTGGTCGAGTTCCTGTCCTTCGCCCGTCAGTTTCGCCAAGCCGAAGTCGAGCACTTTGACGACGCCGCGCTCGTTGATGATGACGTTCGACGGTTTGACATCGCGATGGACGATGCCGCGACGGTGCGCCTCGCAGAGCGCCTCGGCCACGTCGGCGATGATCTCTATGGCGCGCGCGATGGACAACTCGCCGTCGCGCATCAGGTCGCCGAGTTCGCGCCCGTTGACGAGTTCCATGACGATGTAAGGCCGCCCGTCGGGCAGTTCGCCGTAGTCGAACAGGGTTGCGATGTGCGCGTGGCTGAGCGCGGAGATGGAGCGCGCCTCGCGCAGGAAGCGCGCGTGGTGGTTATGACTGTCGGGCGCGGCTGAAGGGATTTTGATGGCGACGCGCCGCCCCAAACGCGTGTCCTCCGCCTCGTAGACCACTCCCATCCCGCCCTCGCCGATCTGTTCGAGAACGCGGTAATGAGAAATGGTCTGCCCGATCATATAAAAGGAATCCTTATAGCCCCGATAAGATGCAGGGATGGCGTGAAAAACACGAGCCGCTTATCCAATGCGGCAGTTGGAGTGCGCTAGAAGAACTCGTCTGTTCGTCTGCCGCGTATTCTGCGACAAAGCATCAAGCATTTCAAGGGCAAAATCGTGCGCGCGTTCTTTCTTCGCCCCAAACTCGATTTACGAGAAGAGGCGCGCGAGGGTTCGCACCGCGCCCCGACTATTTTTGACCTTTCGCCCGAGAGTTTTACCCGGCGCGCGGCGGGGCGTCGCACGCGCGCGGGGCAAACTTAACTCTTGCGCTCGGCGTTAATTGGGGGCATACTTTTGCCCGTCCGAAGTTCCTGCTCTCGCGCATCTACGGTGATTGCGCCTGCCCGCAACTTATGTTAGGCGACGGCGTTCGGCTGAGGAGAGAGTGAGGTTAGTTTATCAATTTGTCAGAAGCCGCTCTCGAAAGTGTCAGAGCAGCGGGCGTGTCGCCGCCGAGCGGTTTGCAGAGCACAAGAAAACTCTCGCCAGCTTGATCTGATAGACGCCCGCGCTTCCTTCGACTTTTAAGGAAAAAAGATATGGGTACGAAACTTTACGTGGGGAACCTCTCCTTCCGCACCACGAGCGACGAACTGCGCGATCTGTTCTCGCAAGCGGGCGAAGTGGAGTCGGCATCCGTGATCGAGGATCGTGAGACGGGGCGTTCGCGCGGCTTCGGGTTTGTCGAAATGGCGACCTCGGAGGGCGGCGCGGCGGCCATCACACAGTTCAACGGCTACGAACTCGGAGGCCGCGCCCTGACGGTCAACGA
>DATHBB010000293.1:0-74114 GCA_035296385.1 Pyrinomonadaceae bacterium
CGCTTCGCCGAAGCCGCCGCGCTCCTCAAGCGCATCATCGAGTACGCGCCCGACAACTACGCGGCGCACGCCAACCTGGCGACCGCGCTCGACGGTTTGAAGCAATACCCGGACGCGCTCGTCGAATACAAATGGCTCAACCGCGCGCGCCCCGAACTGCCCGTCACCTATTTCCTGCTCGCGCGCGCCTACGATCTGACGGGCGAGTTTGAACTCGCGCTCGAAACTTACGAAACGTTTCTGGCGAAGGCCGACGTTGCAGAGAACGGTCTTGAGATGGAGAAGGTCAACTTGCGATTGCCGAACTTGCGCCGCCAGATCAAGCAGGGGCAAGGCTCGAAGCGGAAGAAGAATTAGAGATCAAGAGAGCTCAAGTTTGTCGTCGGAAGATGTAGCATTTATGAAGCGTTCAACCGTTTATCGAAAGCGTCTCGTGTTGCTGTTGATGTTTGCGGCGTGCGCGTTCTCTATGTCGTCCGAAGCGAGGGCGCAGGAGTTGGTCTTGCCGCCGCAGCCCGCGCCGCCGCCGATGGTCTACTTGCCCGAAGACGTGCGCACGCAGTTGTCCGCCGCGCGCGACGACAAGGCGCGCACGCGCCTCAGTCTCGAACTGGCCGAAGCGCGACTCGTGCGCGCCGAGCAGCAGACCGAGCAGAAACAGTTCAACACCGCCACCGCCGAACTCGGCATCTACCAGGCGTTGTTCGAGGACGCGCTCCAATACCTCCACCGCACGAACGACGGCGGCAGTCGCTCGCGCGATCTCTTCAAACGCCTCGAACAGACGTTGCACAAACACGCCGCGCGCATCGAGGCCATGCGCCGCGCGACGCCGAGCGAGTTCTCCGGCAACCTGCTCGCGCTCATCAAAAATTTGCGCGACCTGCGCACCGAAGCGCTCGAAGCCTTCTACGGCCACACGGTCTTGGGCTCGTAACCATTCAGCGAGTGAACACACGATGAAAAACTTTTCCGCCCGTCTCGCGAGTTTTAACGCGAGCGTACTTTTCGCGCTCGTCATCATCTCGTCGTTACAGACGCCGCACGCGGTCGCCGCCGCCAACGCAGCGCACGCGCAGCGGCGCGAGCATTTGTCGGAGCAGGAAGTCGAGATGGTGCGCGACACGCAGGAACTCGACCGTCGCATCTCGCTCTTCATCAAATTCGTTGAGCGACGCCTGCCCGCCGTCGCAAACGCGGCAGCCGCGCAGGCTCCGCCGGAGAAGGATATAGAGAAGTGGGGCGAACTGCCGAAAGGCTCGCGCACCGCCATCTTCTACGACATCGCGCGCATACTCGACGAGGCGATCAACAACATAGACGACGTGGCCGCGCGCTCGCCCGGCAGTTCCATGCTGCCGAAAGCCGTGCGCAAACTCTCCGAAGCCTCCGCGCGCTTCATCCCCCAACTCGCGCCGCTCCGCGAGAGCGCGGTTGGCGACGGCGAACGCGAAGCCCTCGAACAAGTGATTGACAACCTCGAACAGATCGTCGAAGCGGCGAAGAAACTGCCCGCCGAAGAGGCGACGCCGGAGAAGAAAGGCGAGAAGAAGAAGAACTGAAAACCTTCACCGCAGAGGCGCGGAGCCGAGCCGCAGAGGGACGCAGAGAAAACGCGGAAGCAGGAACGCGGAACGATGAAGTAAAAGCAACTGTCTTCACTTCATCGTTCCGCGTTCCTGCTTCCGCGTTTCTTAACTCTCCGCGCCCCTCTGCGTTCCTCTCTGCGTCTCTGCGGTGAGTGCTTTTTCCTTACACTCAATCGCAACTCACTATAAAGTTTTACTTCACTTGCCCACTCAATTTTCCCTGCCGTCTCTCAACACTTTGGTCGCGCGGCGAATCGCTTCCGTGATGCGTAGGGCGGCTTCGCGCGCGTTCACGGTGTTGCGGTCGTCAATCGCCTGACGGAGATCGGGAAGCGGCTGTGCGGCGTAGCCCGTGTAGAGGCCGGGCGCGTAGATTTGATGCCTGAACCATGCGCGGTTGCGCAGGCCGCGTTCGTCCGTGAGCGCGCGTTCGGCGGCGAGGAGGCTGTCGTTGATGCGCTTGAGCGGCATCAGTGCGCGCGGTCTCCGGTCGCCGACGCGCACGCGCGACTCGATCTCTTCGAGCAGAGCATTGCGGCGAGACTCGACGCGCGCCGCTTCGTCGCCTAAATCTTTGACGGCGTCGAGCAGGGCTTTCGCGTCGAAGTCGTCCGCGAGTTTGCGGCGCGCGGCGGTCTTCTGCGTTTCGTTGACGAAGTCGCGCAGTTCCGCCGCGTAGTCTGCGTAGTCGAAGGGGAGCGCGTGCGGGTTGGCGAGGCGGAGGGCGAGCGTGCCCCAGATTTGCGCGGCGGCGACGTGATAGGTGAAATCGGGGTCGCCGAATTTCGACATCCAATTGAACGAATCATAGGCCGAATGATAGACGCCGTAGTCGCCGCCGAAGCCCATGTCGAGCGAGGTGACGCCGACGTGTTGCAGGAAGGGCGTGTAGTCGGAACCCGAACCGAGCGCGCCGATGCGCGCCTCCGCGATGGGCGCGTCCGTCGCAGCGCCCGCATCCGTCAACTCCGCTTCGGGGCGCGACTCGCGCGAGCGGTCCTGCCACGCCTGATAGACGGACTTCCCTGTTTTAGGATCGCGCACGTCGCGCGCCGCGCCGCGTATGAGTTTCCAGAGCGTCGGCACCGAGGACGCGCCGAAGTTTGCGCCCGACACGGCGGAGTCCATGTTGAGATAAGCGACCGCTTTTTCTCTCAACTCGGCGGCATACTCTTCGACCCATTCGGTCGAACCGATCAAGCCCTGCTCCTCGCCGTCCCAACTGCCGAAGATGATCGTGCGGCGCGGTCGCCAATTTGTTTTCATGAGTTCGCCGAAGCCGCGCGCGAGTTCGAGCATGGCGGTCGTGCCGCTGTTCGGGTCAACCGCGCCGAACGTCCAGGCGTCGCGGTGGTTGCCGAGCACGACCCAGCGGTCCGGTTCTTCCGCGCCCTCGATGCGCCCGATGACGTTCCAGATCGTGCGCGTCCGTATATCCATCTCGGTCTTGAGACGCACGCGCACGTCCTCCGTCCCGCCGACGTGATAGGCGAAGGGCAGGCCGCCCTGAAAACCTTCGGGGCGCACGGGGCCGTGCAAGGGTTCGAGCAGACGCCGCGCGTCGCCATAGGAAATTGGTTGCACGGGGATGCGCGGGATGTTGAGCGTGGGGTCGTCCATTTTGAGGCGGGGCGTGCCCGCGATGGCGGGCTTGCCCGGCGTGAGCGGGTCGCCCGGGTATTGAAAGAGGTACATGACCGAGCCGCGCTGAGCGGAAGTTTCCGGTCGCCAAGGGCCGTTCGGGTAAACGTCGCCCCGCGTGTAGCCGTCGTCAGCCGGATCGGAGTAGATGATAAGACCGACCGCGCCGTTCTCTTCCGCCACCTTCGCCTTCACGCCGCGAAACGAACGACCGTAACGCGCGATTGCGATCTTGCCTTTCACGTCAACCTTGATCTTTTTCAAGGCCGCGTAGTCGTCCGGCAAACCGTAGTTGACGTAGACGAGCGGCGCGGTCACATCGCCGGAGGCGGAGTAGCCGTTAAAGAGCGGGATGATCTGCGCGTGCGAGGATGAAGGGTCTTGCGGGATGACGGCTTCCTGCAAGGCCAGACGCTGGCGGCGCGGCGCGACGATTTCGAGCACGGTGGGGCGCTTCGGGAACGGCAGCAGCACTTGATATTCTTTGAGTTCGGCTTGAATGCCGAACTTGCGCAGTTGGTCGCGGACGTAGAGCGCCGTGCGGTAATCCTCGGGCGTGCCGGAGACGTGCGGCTCGCGCGTGAGCGTACGCAAATGCTCGCGCGCGGAGGCGGGCGCGGGCAGTTTGCGGAAACGCTCTTCGAGTTCTCGCTGCGCTGCGGACTCCGAGGCGGTGAAGCCGTCGAGCGCGGGCGCGGGCGTCTCTCTGTTTTGCGCGGCGGCGCGCGGGACGAAGGCCGCGCAGGTGAAGTTAAAGGTCAGGACGAGCGCGAGGGCGGCGCGCAAGTGTGCTTTCATTTTCGATTCTGTCTCCTCGAAAGAATGCGCCGGGGCGTTGAACTGTCGGGCGCGTTTGAGCGTAGAATGAGTTTACGCGAAAAGGCGCGACAAAGCTAAGGATACTTAGAAGACAGGTTAAAGGGTAAAGGGGAAGGGTTGAAGGTAAAGAAAAAAGATCAGCGCGAGTTTTCGGTTTGACCTTTAACCTTTACCCCTTCCCCTTTACCCTGCTTCATTTCTTAAACAGGAGATTTATGGACAACAGATATTACCCGGGCGTCGAGGTTGACGTGCAACAGTTGGTCGCGGAGCTACGCAGGTTGTTCGATGAAGGCGACTACGAAGTTCAATCGATGCAGGTGGCGCAGACCGCCGTGCTGCAAGCGCGAAAGTCCGGCACGCTGCGCGATCTGACAGGGCTGTCCGCCGCGCTCACGATCAAGATCACGCCGGAGCACGGCGGCACACGCGTCGAGATCGGGATGCAAAAGTGGCTGGACAAGGCGGCGGTGGCGGCGGTGGCGGTCATACTCTCTGCGGGACTGTTGCTCGCGCTGCCCGCGCTCGGCGCGTACTGGCAGCACCGCCTGACGGAAGACTCCTGGAAGATCATCGAGGCGCACATCGCGCGCAAGGCCGGCGGGTACGTGCCGCCGATGCCCGGAAGCTGCGGCAACTGCGGCGCGACCAACACGACGGGCGCGGCCTTCTGCGCCGCGTGCGGCTCGGACTTGCGGCGCGGCGCGAGTTGCGAAAACTGCGGCGCGGCGCAACGCGACCCGTCGGCCAAGTTCTGCAACCGTTGCGGCAAACCGCTCGGCGCGAAAAGTTGACTTGGCAACGAGTCGAACTTGTTAGAGAGTTGAAAGTTGAGGCGGCGAACTCTAGTCGAAGCCGCGAAAGTGAATTGCGTGATGCACAAAGTCAAATTTGAAAATCGCAACAAGAGTCTGGAGAGCTTGGCGGGTGCGGCGACGCGCGGCATGGTCGCCTTCTTCTGTTGCGTGCTGCTCGTGCTGGCCGCTGCCGGTGGCGCGCGCGCGCAGGCGGGGCGGCGCGTGCAGAAGCCTAAGAGCGATCCGCCCGTGCCGACGCCCGTAGAGCCTGCCACAGCGCCAGTGCGCCAAGAGACGCCGGAGCGGGAGAAGATTCCGCTGCTCGTCACGAGCAACCGGACGACGATGCTGCGCACCGCCGGAAATGCCGACGACCTTTTGCAAGGCGCGGTGGCGCAACGACTGCGCGACAGCAAGGCTCTGAATATCGAACTCGGCGGCGAGATGAGTCGCGGCGAGGCGCACAAGCGCGCGAAAGAGAGCGTGAGCGGCACGCACGTCGTCTGGCTCGAACTGCAAACCAACTCGATGATCTTCGACCCCACCGGAAACCGCACACGCACGCAGGATTTATACATTCAATACATCGTGTTTGAACCGAAGACGGGGAAAACGAAAGGTCAGGGCAACATCTATTTGCGCCCGACGGGTTCGAGCCGCATCGGCGGCATCGGCATCGGACGCAGCCTCCCGCGCTGCTACCCGAACACGAGCTACAGCCTTGAGTTTGCGCTCATCGAAGCCGGAATCGAGACGGCGGAGCGCATCTTCCGGGAGTTTTCTTTACCGAATCCGCCGATGTGTTCCTGAGCGCGACAACAGTACGACGCGAACTTCGCTCAACAACCGAACGGTAAACCTCGCAACTTTATGTCCAACATCTACTGCCACAACTGCGGCCAATCGAACGCCGACATCGCGCGCATCTGCCGCTACTGCGGCACGCCTCTACCGACGATCAGCCAGTCTTCGCAACAACGCCCGCCCACCGAATACGCGCCCCCGCAAACAGACTTCGGCGGCATCCCCTCCTGGGCTACGCCGCCGCCATCGCAGCAGCCCGCGCCCGTGCAACCGCTCAGGCAGCCCGCCGGTGCGCCCGCAAACTTTCGCTGCCCGCACTGCCAGTCAAACGCCCCGCCCGTCATCGCCAAACGCATCGGCGTCGCCGGTTGGGTAGTCTTCTTCGCGCTCCTCATCTTCTGCTTCCCGCTCTGCTTCATCGGCCTCTTCATCAAAGAGGAATACCGCATGTGCAGTTGGTGTCGCGGCGCGATAGCATGAAGAGGGAAACGGGGAAGGGGTAAAGGGTAAAGGTTGAAGACAAAAGCGGGGCGCAGCATTTAGTCGCTGTTCCCCGTTCCCTGTTTTTACCTTTACCCTTTACCCCTTCCCCTTTTTCCCTCTCCGTCAGTCGTGGCGCAAGGCTTTGACGGGATCGATGCGCGCGGCGCGTGCGGCGGGGTAGAGTGCGGCGAGGATGGCGACGACGACGGCGAACAGGATCGCGCCGAGCCAGAGGTAGGGCGGCAGCGCAAAGAAGTCCACGTAAGCGACGCCGCGCGGTTGGAGTATGAACTTGTAGGCCACGCGGTTCGCCACCGCATCAATCGCCCACGCGGCGAGCGAGCCGAGCACGCCGCCCGCAAGCCCGATCAGCCCCGCCTCCACGAAGAAGATCAACTTGATCTCGCGGTCTTCCGCGCCGATGGCCTTCATGATTCCGATCTCGCGCGTGCGTTCGAGTATGGACATGATCATCGTGTTGGCGATGCCGAACGAGGCGACGAGCAGAGAGATGCCGCCGAGCAGTCCGAGCGCGGAGTTGAGTATGAGAAAGACCGTGCGCAGTTCCTTCAACTGGTCAACGATGGAGAAACTGCTGAAGCCGAGTTCGTTCAGACGCTTCTGCACGCCCGGCAACACGTCCGGATCGCTCACGCGCACGACGGCCATCTGGTAGCCTTCCGTCTCGCTCTCCTTGAGCATGCCGCTCTCGCGCGCCAGACGAAACGCCACCTCGCTGAGCGAGCCGCGATAACGCTTCGACCAATCGCGCGCGGCATTGAGCGGAATGTAGATGCTTGAGACAGGCATCATCCCGCGAAAGCGACGCGGACCCTGCACGCTGCCTTCGAGTTCCGTCTTCAACACGCCGACGATGCGAAACGTACGCGCCGCCAGCGCAGTTTCGGGAGGGTCGTCGCCGCCCGCCCCGTCTTCGAGCGGCAGGCCGAAGAAACTGAGCGGCGCGTCTTCTTCCGCGCCCGCGTCGTCCTCCGGGGCATCGTCTTTCGGGCCATCGTCTTTCGGGCCATCGTCTTTCGCTGCGTCGTCTTTCGAGCCGTCGTCTTGCTTCTCGCGCGCGCCGCCTTCTTCCGGTTTATCGTCGCCCGCATCCGACTCGCGGCCTGCGGGCGCGAGCAGTTCCAACGTCTGCCCGATGGCATCCTCCGCGCGCTCATAGCCGAAGCTGCGCAGAAAAGTTTCGTCAACGACCGCCTCGTCCGCATCGGGCGAAGCGATCATCCCGCCGGCCAGATAGGTCTTGAAACGCGTCGCCGCGTTCGGCACGAGCGCGCCGCCGACCGAACGCATCAGGGCGCGTTTGTTGGCGCGCACGTAGGTTGACAGTTCGACGTTCGGCTCGACCGCCGCCACGCCCGGAATCTGCGCGATCTCCGCCAGCGCCGCGTCGTCGAGCACGCGTTCAGACTCGCGCTCGCGCCGCCGCCTGCGCTCGCCCTCTTCGCCCGTGTCCGGCCTCGCGCCGCCCTTCGCGCCGCCCTCCATCGCCGCCGAGACGAGTCCGAACAAACTGCGCCCGCTGACCGTGACCTCGTTGAACAGATCGAGATCGCGGAAGCGCTGCACGGCGTTGCGCTGCAAGCCGAGTCCGAACGACATCATCGTCACGATCATCGAGACGCCGACGATGACGCCGAGCGTCGTCAACCCCGCGCGCAGGCGCGCCTCGCGCAAATTGCGCAACGCGAGGCTGAGTATGTCGAAAAACTTCATAAGGGTCTAAAGTCTGAAGTCCGGAGTCGGGAGTCTAAAGTCGGAAGTCAATACGGCGGAGTTAACTAAACGGCTCAAGTATTTTTGAGTTTTGACTTTAGACTCCAGACTTTAGACTCCAGACTTCTCAATTAAGTCTTGCCAGTTGCGTCTGCATACGCTTCAACTGCTCGGCGACGCGCTCCGCATCGGGCGGCGTGGGCGCGCTCTTGAGATAGGCTTGCACGTCAACGATGGCCTCGGAGTAACGACCGAGTTGCGCGAGCAGCGCGCCACGGTCGCGCCTCTCTTCGGCGACCTCCGGCGCGACGAGCATGATGCGTTCGATGACGGAGAGCGCACGACGGTAGAGTCCCGCCTGCGCGTAGATGCCTTTCAGGTTGCGCAGGAGGCGCGCGAGGATTTCGCGCGTCGTGGCGGGGCGCAGGTGCGCGTCCGTGAGCGGCGCCTGGCCGCCGTAGATCGTGTCCAAACGCTCCTGACAATCTTCCGCGTCGATGATTTTCGCGTTGAACGGATCAACGAGTGTAGACTCGCCGCGCTCCCCGCCCGCGCGCACGATGAAATGACCGGGCAGCCCGATGCCCTCGACGTGCACGCCAGCGCGCCGCCCGATCTCCATGTAAACCACCGACAGCGTGATCGGAATCCCCGTGCGCCGTTCAATCACGTCGGACAAAAGGCTGTTGCGCGGATCGTAGTACTCGCTCTGGTTGCCTGCGAAGCCCAACTCCTCAAAGATGAATTTATTGAGCGCGACGACGGCGATTGAATCGCGCTCGCGCGCGTTGATGCGTTCGCGCGCCGCCACGCCCAACTCGTACAGACGCGCGCGATAATGATCGACATCCAACCCCGGCTTCTCCTCCGCCGCGACGAGCAACGCCGCGTGCGCCAGATCAATAGACGCCTCCGGCTGCGCCACCAGCCGCGCGAAACGCCGCCTCGCCTCCAGCATCAACAATTTACCTTGAGGAGTCATAGAAGAAAGGATGAAGTAGGAACGCGGAACGATGAATAAAAAACTGTTCTTTGTCCGTTGTCCGTAGTCAGTTGTTCAAGACCGTCTTTAGCAACTTCGTTGATAACCACTTAACAACTGACTACTGACAACGGACAACTGACCGGCTTCTACTTCATCGTTCACTGAAAACGTGTCTCACCGCGTCGTCCGTCCAGTCGGCGAGGCTGTGCGTGACAACGTCGGCTCCGGCGGCGCGCAAAAGCGCTTCGCTGACCGTGTTGGTGACGCCAAGCGAGCGCATGCCGGCGGCGCGCGCGGCCTCTATGCCCGGCGGCGAGTCTTCGATGACGAGACATTCGGCGGGCGCGAGCGCCGTCTGTCCGGCAGCGCGGCGCGCCTCGTTCAACTTTTCGAGCGCGCGGTTGACGCAGGCCGGATCGGGCTTGCACGCGCTCACGTCTTCCGCGCTGACGACGACCGTGAAAGACTTCGCCAGCCCCGCGCGTTCGAGTACGTATTCGATCTCCGGGCGGTGCGCCATGCTGGCGACGCCGAGCGTGTAATGACGCGCGAGCGCTTTGATGAACGTCACGACGCCCGCGAAGAGCGGCAACTCATCTTCGATCATCTCGCGATGAGATTTCTTGAATGCTTCCAGCACGCGGTTGAACGTTTCGTCCGTCGGCTCGCTTCCGCCGCGCGCGAAGGCGGCGCGGAAAAACGTCACGTCGTCCATGCCAAGCGAGTCGTAATAATCCTTCTCGGTGAGCGTGATGCCTTCCGCTTGAAGCGCGGTTTGCGCGGCTTTGAGTTGTATTGGTTCGTCGTCGATGATGACGCCGTTGAAGTCGAAGAGTATCGCCTTGATCATGGGTCGTGTCGGTTCGAGTTTGAGAAGACCTTTAATCGACTCAAAATGCGAAAAGTGAAATCCGAAAATTTAATCAATTGCCCGACCAAGATACGACGCTTCAACGCAAACTCCAAAATCCGACCCGCGAATCCGCGCGACGTTCATGCCGCACGTTGATTTAAGACGCGGGAGAGTTCGCGTCGCCGCCCGCGCCGTGGGGCGGTTTCGTGCCCGTAAAGAGCGCTCTCTGTTCGGCGAAGAGGAGCGGGAGGCGTTCGCTCTCAAGCACGTCGATGCGGCGCAGCACTTCGCCGAGCGCGAGTTCGTTCTTGAGGTTGATCGCGTAATCGAGATCGGCGCGCAGACGATCCTTCTCGGCCTGTCGGTTCTGCGAGATGAGGATGATCGGCGTGAGGAGCGCGGCGACGATGCCGTTGATCACGTCGAGGAACGAATAGGGGAACGGGTCGATGCCCTGATCGCGCATGAACATCGTATTGAACCAGACCCAGATGACGACGAAGACGAGGGTGGCGCCGATGAACTGCCAACTACCGCCGAAGGACGAGACGTTGTCGGCCAGACGGTCGGCCAGCGTCATGCGCGCCGCGTCCTCTTCGTTGACGTTGCGCGAGACGCGTTGGCGCAGCATTTCGTCCGTGCGCCGCAGGCGTTCGGAGATGGCGCTCACCATCTCCAGCGCCACGTCGGGGTTTTCGCGGACGAAGCTGAGGAAGTCTGCGCGCGCGAGCACGGCGAGTGTCGCCTGCTCGACGACGGCGGCGTTGGCCGAGCGTGGCTTGCCGTCGATGATCGCCATCTCGCCGAAGAAGTCGCCGTCGCCGAGTTCCGCTAGCGTCAACTTCTCGCCCTCGCCGTCGTGTATGTAGATGCGCACGCGCCCGCCCTCGATCAGGTAGAGCGCGTCGCCCGGGTCGTCCAACTTGAACAGCAGCGTGCCCGCCGGAACTTCGCGCACACGCATCAAATCGCGCAACACGCGCGCCGCCTTGTCGTCCAACGAAGCGAACAGCGGCACGGAACGCAAAGACTCAATCGTCATCACCTGCGAAGCGTTAGCCATGATTTTCATCTCCGGTGGAACTAAATGATGAACTAGGAACGCGGAACGATGAACTAAAAGCAGTTGTCTTTTACTTCATCGTTCCGCGTTCCTACTTCATCGTTTCCACTCTTCCGTCTTTCATCTGAATGGTGCGGTCTGCGAATTGTGCGGCGAGGTCGCGGTCGTGTGTGACCATGATAACGGTCAGCTTGTCGTGCGAAACCATCTCGCTGAGGAGCGAGAGGAGTTCGCGTGCGCGGGTCGAGTCGAGGTTGCCGGTCGGTTCGTCTGCGAGGAGCACGCGCGGGCGGTTGGCGAGCGCGCGCGCGATGGCGACGCGCTGCTGCTCGCCGCCCGAAAGCTCCGACGGGCGATGGTCTCGCCGCTCGCCGAGTCCGACGCGCTCCAGCAGTTCGCCCGCGCGTGTCTCCCTCTCGCGCCCGACGAGACCGCCGAAGGCGAGCGCGAGTTCGACGTTTTCGGCGGCGGTCATCGTCGTGATGAGGTTGAAATTCTGAAAGATCATCCCGACCGAACGCCTGCGGTAGCGCGCCATCTCGCGCTTCGTGAAGGGCGCGAGCGAGCGCCCGTCGAAGACCACCTCGCCCGCCGTCGGATGGTCCAGCCCGCCGATCAAATTCAGCAGCGTTGACTTTCCCGAACCCGACGTGCCGAGCAACGCCACAAACTCGCCTTCCTCGACCGACACCGACACGCGATCAAGCGCCACCACAGTCGTCGTGCCCATCTGGTAATGCTTTGAAACTTCGTGCGTCTCGATCAGAGAATGGTTCATACGAAATAACTGTCAGTTGTCAGTAGTCAGTTGTCCGTTGCATGTGGCTTTCCAAGAGAGTTGCTACAGACGAAGTTGAGCAACTTACGACAGACAAAGAACAACTGACAACGGACGACTGACAACTGATCAATCAAAAGCCGTCGCGTGCCAGATAACACGCGACGGCTTAAAAATTCAAGTCGCCCCTCAACTCAAACAACCCACTACCGGCCACGGACAACAGCCAAATTTTAGACCTCTTTGTACTCCGAATCGACATCTTCGTCGGCGAAGGCGACGCGATAGTTGAGCGACTGTTTCTGTTTCGTGATGAGCAGGTCGTCTTTGGTCTTCAACAAGTCGGCGCGGTTATAGACGGATAGTTCGAAGTTGTAGCCGTGCGTGATGGCGTCTTTCGGGCACGCTTCGACGCAGTAGCCGCAGAAGATGCAGCGCCCGTAGTCTATGTTGTAGACCTCCGCGAATCGCTCGTCCACGCCTGTGCGCTCTTCGGGCGCGCGGGGGTCGTCCGCCGCGATGATGTAGATGCAATCGGACGGGCAGGCCGCCGCGCAGAGGAAACAGGCGACGCACTTTTCGCGCCCGAGTTCGTCCACGTGCAAGAGGTGCTGACCGCGATAGCGCGGCTGCATCGTGACAGGCTCGTCCGGGTACTGCACCGTCCACTTCTCCTTCGGGATATAGGAGAAGGTCACGCTCATCCCCTTGATGATCGCCTTCGTGTTCTCGATGACATCGCTGATGATGGACATGGGAAACCTCGTGAATCGTGAATCGTGAATCGTGAATAGAAGAAGACGGTTTTTATCTATTCACGATTTACGATTCACGATTTACTAAATCAATTCCAGTTGACTGAAGAAATAACCGATCTCGATGCGCGCGTTCTCTTCGGAGTCGGAGCCGTGGACGGCGTTCTCGCCGATGGAAGTGGCAAACTCTTTGCGGAGCGTGCCCTCGTCGGCTTTGGCCGGGTCGGTCGCGCCCATCAGATCGCGCCAGGCCTTGACCGCCCCCGCTTTCTCCAACGCCATCACGACGCACGGCGCGCTCGACATGAACTCCGTCAACTCGCCGAAGAACGGGCGCTCGCGATGCACCGCGTAGAAGCCTTCCGCCTCTTTGCGCGTCATGTGGATCAACTTCATCCCGCGCAGTTTGAAACCGCCGTCCGTGATCCGCTGAATGATGCTGCCCGCACGCCCGTTGCGCACCGCGTCGGGTTTGATGATTCCGAAAGTGAGATTACCTGCCTGTTCTGCCATTATTTTCCTCGCCTATTTATTCGATGATTATTTTGTGCTTCTTCCTTGCTCTGCTTTTCGATTTATCCTCGACGCTAATCGAATATCTGCACCCGTCTCCTGTTTCCGGTAGTTCCAAAACAAAATCTAAAGACATTTTGCCGTGCGTGGAATCGACGACTCTGAACCTCGCCACTTGAGAAGAGCAAAAATGGGGCGCGCTGGCTTTAATATTGTAGAGTCCCAACGGAAGGTTGAATTTATAAATGCCCTCTTCATCGGTTGTTGCTTCGTAACTTTTTCCGCCAGCGCCATAAGCAACCACGCTCACTCTATCAACTATTACCGCACCGTTAATATCGTAAACCACTCCCGTCAAAACCATCGCCGGTTCGCCGGATTGAAGCGCGCTACTACTTTGGGCGAAGGCGCTAACCGTCAACACGATTAGAGAGATTAGCAGAAGCCGTCTCATAAATTATTGCTTAAACGCTCCTGATGTTTCATTTTAGCCCGCCGTCAATGCGGCGCGCATGATGCGATGTTTTAGAAATAGAGCTTACGCGGTTGCCGTCGCGCCTAAAGCGTCGCGCATGGCCGTGCCGATGTCGGCGGGCGAGTGGACGACGCGGATGCCGGCGGCTTCGAGCGCGGACATCTTCTCGGCGGCGGTGCCTTTGCCGCCCGCGATGATCGCGCCCGCGTGCCCCATGCGTCGTCCGGGCGGCGCGGTCTGTCCGGCGATGAAGGCAACGATGGGTTTTGTGACGTGCTCTCTGGCGTAGGCGGCGGCTTCCTCTTCCGCCGTGCCGCCGATCTCGCCGATCATGACGATGCCGTGCGTGTCGGGGTCGGCCTCGAAGAGCGCGAGCGCGTCCGTGTGCGTCGTGCCGATGACGGGGTCGCCGCCGATGCCGATGGCGGTTGACTGACCCAGGCCGAGCGCCGTCAACTGCCCGACCGCTTCATACGTCAGCGTCCCCGAACGCGAGACGACGCCGACGTTGCCCTCGCGGTGTATGTGGCCGGGCATGATGCCGATCTTGCACTTGCCGGGCGAGATGATGCCCGGGCAGTTCGGCCCGATGAGCCGCGTGCCCTTGCCTTCGAGGAAACGCTTCACGCCGATCATGTCGAGCGCGGGGATGCCTTCGGTGATGCAGACGACGAGCGGCATTCCGGCGTCGGCGGCTTCGATGATGGCATCGGCGGCAAACGGCGGCGGCACGTAGATGATCGAGACGTTCGCGCCCGCCTCGCGGACGGCCTCCGCGACGGTGTTGAAGACGGGGATGCCTTCGTGCGTCGTCCCGCCCTTGCCGGGTGTGACGCCGCCGACGACGTTCGTGCCGTACTCGACCATCTGCTTCGTGTGGAAACTGCCCTCTTTGCCCGTGATGCCCTGCACGACGAGGCGCGTGTTTTTATCGACCAGAACGCTCAAAGTTTTCGCTCCCTCATTTTGTTGACCGAACGGACGGGCGGCCATCTACCGGGCAGGCCGTGCCCGCCCGAACATCACCGAACGCCCGCAAATATTTGAATGGCTTGCCTGTAAAAAAGAAGGGGCAGTATAGCAAGGCGCGCGACACGCTGTACAGCGTGTCGCGCGCCTTGCCCTATCGTGCGCGGCGTCGAACGACGCGCAGGGTGCTATTTCTTCGTCGCGTCCGGCGAAGACTGTTTCCTCTGTGCGCCGCGCGGCGTGCCGGCAGCTCCGGCGGGCGGGGCGGGCGGCAGAGCCTCGACGTTGACGAGGAAGCGGAATGAGCCGTTCTGCATCACGCCCAGACGGAACTCGACATCATAAGGCACGTTCGGCTTGAGCGGCTGCGCCAGAGTGATATTTGCCGAGAGCGTGGAGTTGAGTCCTCCGCCATTCGGCTGCGTCGGCGCGGGGCTGCTCACTTCTTCCAGCGTCAGCCCGTGCAGGAAAATATCCCCTGACAGCCTGCTCTGCACCGTCACGTCCACAGACGAGAGAGCGCGCAGGTCAGCCAAACCCGCCGTCTGCGGTGTGCCCGCCGTCACATCCACCAGACGGAAGCGCAGCCGCGTGACATCAACGCCCGACGTGTTCCTGAAACGGCGACGAATCAAGAGCGTGCCGAAGGCGGCGTTCTGTGGGTTGGCTCCCTCAGCCGTGCGCACGCGCGCGCAGGCGGTCGTCGCCGCGCCGAAGCCCGCGCAGAGCGGATCGACGAGTTGCCCTTTGATGACGGCGTTGCGTTGCGTGGGGCTCGTTAAGTTCTCCGGCCCCGGCGCGCCGAGCAGCGGTGCTCTCGTGTCGCCGAGCAACTCTTCGGTGGCGACGAAATCGAAGTCGGCCAGATTGTTGTCCGTGTCCTGCGGACGCCCGCTCGTCATGCGGCGCACGAAGCTGTGCTGGAGCGGGACGTTGACGCCTGTGGAGGGTTGAAGCGGCGTCGTCTCGGCGAAGATGGGCGAGGCGGTGAAGCCGACGGCGTCGAGCCGCTCGGTGGTCGTCAGGAACAGCAGCGGGTTGGCCGTGCGGAAGAGCGCGACGCCGCCGTTATCGGGAATGTCGACGTTGTAGCCGCCGTCTTCGATGGCGGTCGTCGCCGCGCTCCCGTCGTTGCCCGCAGGATAGAGGCCGAGGCTGTAGCCGAGGGAGTTGACTACGAGGTAGTGGCCGCGCGCGGGGATGCGCGTGCCGACGGGGATGACGTGCTTCGGAGTCGTCGGCGCGTCGGACGAAACAATCGCCCACCCGTCAGGGTTGATGTCGGGGAGCGGAGAGGAATCGCGGACGATCATCTCCTCGTCCGTGTTGTTGTAAATCTCTATGAACTCGTCGTTGGCAGAGTCCGCGCCCGCGCCGCGCAGGCGGAACTCGGAGATGATGATCTGCCCGACGGTGGGCGCGCCGTCGTCGTTGAGAATAGTGCCCGTGCCCTGCCCGTCGGCGACGGTTGCGCCGGAGACGTTTGTGATGTTGACGAAGAACGTTTCGTTCGGCTCAACGTTCGTGTCGCCGTTGACCATGACGTTGAACAGATACTCGGTCTGATTTTCGGGAATCGTCGCGCCGGTCGCGCTGTTCGGCTCGTAGTCGTTGTCGGCGTCGGTCGCCGTGCCGTCCTGCGTGGCGATGTTGAAGGTGACGCCGCCTGCGGGCGCGGGCGCGTCGAGCGAGACGCGGAAGGCGAACTGAGTTGTGCCCGCGTTACCTTCGGCCTGCGCTACATCGGAGACGGAAATCCCCGGGTTGACGGTAATGCTGACGGTGGCCTCAGCGGAGTCAACTATCCCGTCGTTGACTTTGAACTTGAAGGAGTCGGGGCCGATGTAGTTGGGGGCAGGCGTGTAGATAACCTCACGCGTGCAGGTCGTCATGGAGCTGCCGGGGGGCGTGCAGCCGGTGTCCACAGGCTCGTCGAGCGTGCCGTGGGCGGGCTGTTGGGTGACGATGATATCAAGGTTTTGGTCGTCGGCGTCGGTGCCCATCAGGGTGATCGTGACGGGTGTGTTCTTTTTCGTCGTCACGGGGTTGGGCGTGGCCGAAGCGACGGGGGCGCTGTTGACCGTGTACGACCAGTTGAAGCCGGTGAAGCCGTAGTCGCTGCCCACCTCATTGCGCGTGAAAAGTTGGTACTGAACGGTCGTTCCGGTGAGATGCCCCGGAATATCCGCGCGCCAGTTCGCGCCGGGAAATCCCGTGTCGTCGAACGTGCCGAGCACCTTCGTGAACGTGTTGCCGATCCGGTACTCGACACCCGCCGTCTCGCCGAACGCCGTGTCGCTGTTCATCCAGATGCGGACGGTCTGCAAGTTGGTCGGGTTCTGCGGCACTTGCGCGACGCGCGTGCGGAATGTCGCGGCCTGCGCGGTGCGAGTCCCGAACAGCGGCAGGCCGACGGGCAAGGCAGCGACCGTCAGCGCGAGCAGACCGGCAACCCAAAGTTTGCGAAGCGCAGACGACTTAACGACGGACAGGGCAAGGCGGCGGGCGAGGTTGTTACGCATAAATATTTCTCCTGAATGTTTGATATTGAGGAGACGCCGGGCAGACGTTCCGACCGACAAGTTTGTTAAGGGACGGCGATTTGCCGAAATGATTCCGGAGGGGGGTTTCGGAGCCGAGTTTATTTTGTACCGGCGCAGATTAAAACATACCTCGCGCGACGGTGGCAAACGTGCGTAACACGCGCTAAATCCGCGTCCGGCGCAGGCAGAATTCTAGTCGAGTTCTACGTGCTCGCCGTACTCCGGCGCGTCAACGCGCCAGCCGAATTTTTGCCGTATGTGTTCGGCCATCGCCGCCGCCGCTTTGGGTTCGCCGTGCGTGGTGAAGGAGCGGCGCGGGGCTGCGGGCATGCCTTCGAGCCATTTGAGGACTTCGGCGTAGTCGGCGTGCGCGGAGAAGCCGCCGATGCGTTCCTTGCGGCAACGCACGGGGATCATGTTCTTGAAGATGCTGACTTCGCGCGCGCCGTCCTGAATTCTCCTGCCGAGCGTCCCGGCGGCCTGATAGCCGACGAAGATGATGGTTGATTTTTCGTCCGGCAAAAATCGCTGCGCGTGGTGCATGACGCGCCCGCCCGTCATCATGCCCGACGCTGAGATGATGATGCGCGTGCCGCGCTCGTCGTTCAGGCGTTTCGACTCGTCGCGCGAAGAGGCCGTGACCATCGAATGCGTGCGCAGGGGGTGACGTTGCTGCCGGAGGATGCTCGCGTAGTCTTCGTCCTGCTCTTCGGTGCGGTTACTGTAAACCTGCGTCGCGGCGGCGGCCATCGGCGAATCCACGCGGACGGGGAGGACGGGGATGCGTTTTTCGTCTTCGAGTTCGCGTATGAGATAGATCAACTCCTGCGTGCGACCGATGGCGAAGGCCGGGATGAGCACGACGCCGCCGCGCGCGTGTGTCTCGTTGATGATGCGCGCGAGTTCGGTTTTGGGGTCGGCGGGGTCGTGCAGGCGGTCGCCGTAAGTTGATTCGACGAGCATGTAGTCGCACGCGGGCGGAGAGGCCGGATCGCGTATGATCACCTGGTCGTAGTGGCCGAGGTCGCCCGAGAAAAGGACGCTGCGACCCGCGCCGTCTGCGCCCGCGCCCTCTATTTCGACGAGCACGAGGCTCGCGCCGAGAATGTGACCGGCGATGCGAAAGCCCGCGCGTATGCCCGGCGCGACTTCCGCGGACTCGCCCGTGTTCGGGAGCGGCTTCAATCTCTTGAGCGTCTCGCGCGCGTCCTCTTCGGTGTAGAGCGGGAGCGCGGGCGCGTGGCGCGAGAGGTTGTGGCGGTTGCGATAGGCGGCGTCCTCTTCCTGCAAGCGCGCGGAATCGGGGAGCATGATTTTCAGGAGGTCGCCTGTGCCGCGTGAACAATAAACCGCCCCACGGAAGCCGAGCGCGACGAGGCGCGGCAGGTAGCCCGTGTGGTCTATGTGCGCGTGAGTGATGAGCACGGCGTCGAGGCTCGTGGGGTCGAAGGGCGGGTCTTGCCAGTTGCGCTCGCGCAGTTCTCTGAAACCCTGAAACAGCCCGCAGTCAACGAGCACGCGCCCCCGCTCACCTTCGATCAAATACTTCGAGCCGGTCACAGTGCCGACTCCGCCCCAGAAAGAAAGTGTCGCCATCTATTTTTCCCATCCGTCCGCCCGCACGAGCCTTTGCTGAACCAGCGACGCGCTGCGTTTCAATAAGCAAGGTAAACGCTTCGACTATTTTTTGGAGATGTCCAACGTCACCGTGTAGTCTTTGGCGGCGCGTTGTTGGCCGTCAACGGGGTAAGGATCGACGCTGACGAGTTTGAGTTTGTAGTTGCCGTAATTGGCAGTTTGACCGTCAGGGGAGTCTCTGGGGTTGAGATCGAGTTCGACCTTGACCGGCTTGCTTTTGGCCTTCGTCACGTGCAGGAGGACACGCACAGTGCCCGCCCAGATGCAGTTCACGCCTTTCGGGCAACGCGAGTCTTCCGGCACGGAGACGAACTTGATCTTGAAATTGTGGCCGGGCACTGTAACGTCCTGCCCGTAACGAATCACCACGCTCCGGTTCACGCCCGTGCTCGCGATCACGTCCGAGCCCTCGATCTTGTCATCTGTAGTATGCATAATCGGTGTACTCTGCGTTGTCTGCGTACTCTTCGTAATCTTCTTTGTCTGCGCCCCACAGGATAGCGACGCCAACAGACACAGCGTTATAATATTCAGCATTATCATCTTCAAATCTCGACTTTCAGGAAAACTCGCACGCCTCGACGCGCGTTCGGTCATATACTTTGATCGCCAAACGCCCCGATCAGTTGTACCGACGCTGTACGCGCGGCGTCCCGAAGATGACGAGCGCGGCGGGCACGAGCAGCGCGAGATTTCTGAGCGCGGTCTTAACTCCGAGTTGGCTGCCGATAATGCCGCCGAAACAACCGCATTCGAGCGGCTCGCCTTTCATAATGTAAACATAATGGAGGCCGTACAGCGCGAATCCGATGAGCATCAATGCCGTCAGCACCGCGCCCGCACGCGCCGTCTTCGGGATGACGAGCATCACGGCGGTCAACAGTTCCACGACGATCAACGTAATCGTCAAAGGCATCGCAAAGCGTTCCGGCACGAGGTTCGTCATGTTGAACGCGAAATCGTGCAACGTGTAGAGCTTCGCCCCCGCCGCAAACAACCACATCGCCGCCAACCCGAAGCGACTGATGAGGACGAGGATGTTAATCACTCTACGCATAAAATCTAGGGTAAAGGGTAAGGGGTAAAGGGTAAAGGTAAAACCAAAAACTGTTTCGTCGCGTCTTTCTTTTAACCCTTTACCCTTCCCCTTTACCCTTTACCCATTCTTCTTCATGCTGCTTGCTTCGCTGCCGCGACGACCTTCTCGGCGGCGTCCTGCATGCCCTGCGCGACGGTGAAGTTGAGGCCGGATTCGCGTATGACGCGCTGGCCTTCCTCTACATTCGTGCCTTCGAGGCGGACGACGACGGGCAGACTCAAGCCCAGGTTCTTCGCCGCGCCGACCACGCCGCGCGCCACCATGTCGCAACGCACGATGCCGCCGAAGATGTTGATCAAGACCGCCTCGACGTTTTCGTCGGCGAGCAGAATCTTGAACGCCGCCTCGACGCGCTCCTGCGATGCGCCGCCGCCCACGTCCAAAAAGTTTGCGGGTTCGCCGCCCGCGAGTTTGATGATGTCCATCGTCGCCATCGCCAGCCCCGCGCCGTTGACCATGCAGGCGATGTTGCCGTCGAGCTTGATGTAATTGAGGTCGAAGTTCGAGGCTTCGATCTCAAGCGGCTCTTCTTCGTTCAAGTCGCGCAGCGAGGCGAAGTCCTTGTGACGAAACATGGCGTTGTCGTCGAAGTTGACTTTGGCGTCGAGCGCGATGAGCCGTTTGTCTTTCGTCAAAAGGAACGGGTTGATCTCCATGAGAGAGGCGTCCATCTGCTCGTTCGCAGCGTAGAGCGTCTGCATGAACTTGGCCGCCGGATTGATGAGGTCTGCGGGGAGGCCGAGGCCGAAGGCGAGTTTGCGCGCCTGATAGGGGCGGAAGCCGATGGCCGGATCAATCGTCTCTTTGAGAATCTTTTCGGGCGTGTGCGCGGCCACCTCTTCGATGTCCATGCCGCCCGCCTCCGACGCCATAAACACAGGCCGCCCCGACGCGCGATCCAGCACGATGCCCAGATAAAACTCCTTGTCAATCGGCAAGCCCTCTTCGATCAGAAGCACGCGCACCTCGCGCCCTTCGGGACCCGTCTGGTGCGTGACGAGTTTCATGCCGAGCATCTGCGCGGCGATGTCGCGCGCCTCTTCGGGCGACTTGGCGAGTTTGACGCCGCCGCCCTTGCCGCGCCCGCCCGCGTGTATCTGCGCTTTGACGACGACGATGTCCGTGCCCAACTCTTTCGCCGCGTTGAAAGCCTCTTCGGGCGTGTGCGCGACGATCCCGCGCGGGACGGGCACGCCGAACTTACGCAACAACTCTTTGCCTTGATACTCGTGAATCTTCATCCTCGATCCTCTCGCTCGCGTGGCGACGCGCAGGCCGCCGCTCGATTTTCTCCATTGTGGTGGAACGCTCAGGAGTGTAGCCGCACGCGCGCCGCGCGTGCAAGCCGCTACTTCAAACGTCCGTCCCGTCGCGGATTTGCTATGATGCCGCCGACTCTAAAACCGACACGGGGCGCAAACCTTGAAATCACTTGAAACCACTTGAAATTTTAGTCAGACCACTTTTGCAGGAGGCTGGTTTATGGGCGATGTCACCGTCACTTCCCTCAAGAATCTACAGAACGAGGTGCGCTTCGGCGAAGGGCAAACTTTCATCACGGACGAACCCGCGAGCATTGGCGGCGACGGCGCGGGCGCAGACCCTTACACCCTGCTGCTCGCCGCGCTCGGCAGTTGCATCTCCATGACGCTCACGCTCTACGCGCGGCGCAAAAATTGGCCGCTCGAACGCGTCGAGGTGCGACTCCGTCAACAGCGCGTCCACGCCACAGACTGCGCCGAGTGTGAGACGACAAGCGGCGGTTTCGTCCATCGCATCGAACGCTCCGTGCGCATCGAAGGCGCGTCGCTCACGGAAGAACAACACGCGCGCTTGCAGGAGATCGCGCACAAGTGCCCCGTGCATAAGACACTCACTTCGGAGATCGTGATTACGAAAAGCTGAGCGGCTGACATGAAAACTCTCTAAGTTTCGCGGTCGCGACGACTCTCTGCGGTGCGCAGCGCCTTCAACAGCCGCTCGAACTCCTCCTCGAACTTCTTATTGTCAGTCTCCCAGCCGATGAAGTTGGCTGCCAGACGTGACTTGAGTTGCGTGGCCTTTGCACCCCCACACTCGGGCGTGAAGAGATAGCCGTCAAGGTTCAAGGGGATGAGAGCCAAAGTCTCTTCCCCTTTGGCCTTCCACAACTGCTCCTCCTTTTGCAGCGCGACCTCAAGTTCACTATTCACCCACCAACTCGTGAGGGCAGTTTTAGAGCAACACAGGAGGACTTTATCCGAGAGCCGGATGCCCCGGTCTACTTCCGTAAGAATCTTCTGGCCGGGTAAAATCTGGTGCTCATCCAGCCAGCAGCGCACGCCCCGACCTTGAAGCGCGTCATACAAACGACGGGCGAAGGATTTATCGGCGTGACTATAGCTGATGAAACATGAATAGAACTCGATCATTTTTCCTGTCAGCGACGGCAAATAGGTGAGGAAGTCTTCGGGCACGCCGCACTTACGCAGAAAAGTTATAGGGATGTTACCCCCCGATCTGTAGATCGTATCTAAGCCGACAGTGGATGGGCCCTCATGAACGGCGGCCTCTAAACCGACAGCAGTGCTGAGGTCGTTGTCTGCAAATATCGTCCAGCCGAATATCGCCTGCGTAAAGTTTGCGCCGTCGAGTTTCGCGCCGCTTAGATTTGCGCCGGTAAAATTTGTATTACTGAGAGTAGCGCCGCTCAGGTTAGCGCGATGTAGTTTCGCGCCCATGAAAGTCCCGTTAGTGAGATTAACTTGAGACAAGTCTGCCCGTTGGAGATCGGCGTCCGCAAGCTCACAGCCCATCAGGGATGCTCCGGCGAGGTCCGGCTTCTCATGCGGATGTTCTTTCCGCCATGCGTTCCAAGACCTTGCTCCATGGATTAATAATCTGACGTGCTCAGCATTAGCCATTGGCGTGTCACCCCTTCCACTATGGATTTGTTAATTAAATATTGCGTTGGAGCTTTGGGAATACAATTTGTTTTTCAGAGTTTGTGAGCGGGCGGACAAGTTTCCGCAATTCTACCGCAAGCAGAAAACGGCCACCCATAATGAGCGACCGTTTTCCGCCTGGCAGGGTTGATCGGGATGACTGGATTCGAACCAGCGGCCTCACCCACCCCAAGGGTGCGCGCTACCAGGCTGCGCCACATCCCGTCTGTGTTCTTTAAGTATCTCTGGAAAATTATTTTTGTCAAATCGCGCGGAGCCTGAGAGCCACGCAAAGGCGCGTTTGACTAGCGGCGGCGCGTCGTGTCGCTCTTGTGTTCGGAGGCGTCGAGCAGCGAGAGCAGCTCGCGCATCTGTTCGCGTAGGCGGCGCAGGGCGGCGCGGCGTTCGTCCGTGAGCGGCACGGTGGGTTCTGCAGGCGCGACTTCCTCGTCGCTCGCGTAAGAGGGCGCGGCGAGCGCGGTCGGCGGCGGTTGCTGTGGCGGTTGCTGCTGCGAGGCTTCGCGAATGTTGGCGTCTTTCTGAAGTTCCTCCTCCGCCGCCGCGACCGAGGAGTTGTTCATGTCGGGCGTGACGACTTTGAGTTTGCTTGAGCCGCGAATTTCGCTGACCAACTTTTTCTTCGCGCCCGCAATGGTGTACTGGTCTTCGTAGAGCAGTTCCTTGATGCGCAAGACCATCTCCACGTCGCGCTTGCGATAGGTGCGCTGCCCGGCGCGGTTCTTCTGCGGCGCGAGCATCGGGAATTCCGATTCCCAGTAGCGCAAAACGTGCGCCTGCACGCCGGTGATGTCGCACACTTCGCCGATCTTGAAGAACAGCTTTTCGGGAATGTAGACGGCGGCGCGGTTCATGGTTTAACGGAAAGCCTTTGCCGGAAGCCTCTCTCAACTCCCGCACGGAAACTTTGAGTTGAACTGTTTCGAGCGTGTACGCCGGACGATAGCGACACGAAGCTGCCGCCATGTTACGCGCGCGCGTGGGGCGTGTCAATATTTTTCCAGAAAATTTAAGACGAATTGTTTGTACGGCTTGCGGGCGGCGGCTTCAAGGCTTTCCTGAATGGGCGTCTCGCGCCTGCGCTTGACGATTTCACGTCAACGGCGCGCGGAGTCGTCGCCCGGTCGCAGGCGAATCAGGCGGCTGACGGGGTCGAAAGTGATCTCGAAAGGGCGCAAGGCGTCGCGCCCCAAAAGCACGGGCGCACCGCTGGCCGCGCCCGTGAGTAAATCCGTAGGGACGCGTCGCAGGACGAGCGTGCCGATCTGTATGGTGACGGGTTCGACGCGGCGCGCGTTGATGCGCCCGCGCCCCAGATCGCTCACGCCCTCGCGTTCGCGCCCGCCTCGCGTCGAAGCGATGCCGAAGGCGCGCGCGGATTGTTCACTCACGGCGAGTCCGAAGCCGGAACCTGTGTCGAGCAGCGCGCGGCGTCCGCCGTCGAGCAGGACGAATGGGCGGCGACTACCGGCGTCGAAAAACCATTGGACGATTGCGCCGCCTGCGGGCGCGGCGAGGCCGCGCAGGGGCGTCGCGCGCGGGTCGAACGCGCTGATGCGCTCGTTCGGGAGGTCAATCGTGTAGCCGAGCGGCCAGTAGCTTTCGGTCGGGTCGAGCACGCCGTCGAGGTCGGGCGGCAGGGCGTCGGTCACGATGACGAGACCTTTGGCGGGCAGGAAATTTTCACGCGCTCCGATGGCGAGGCTGGCGGGCGCGGCTTCTCTCCCCTGTGAGCCGCGCGCGCCGCTCAAGCCGCTGAGCGTGACGGACTGCGCGCCCGCGAGCGCGATCCGCGATTCGGCGGCCACGCGACGCGAGATGATAGTCGCGCCCGCGCCCGTGTCTATGGCGAAATTGTAGGGGCCGGAATTGTTGAGCCAGATTTTGACGAGCAAGCCTCGGCCTTCGACTTCGCGGAAGCGCGCGGCGGCTGGCAAAACGGGCGCGCCCGCGTTGCGTACTCTCTGCGCGGAAAATTTGGAAGTTGAATTATTCGGGCGCGATCCGTTCGCGGCTTGCCCCGTGTGTCGTCCGGCAAAAGAATGGGCAGCCCCCTTTGAGGGGACTGCCCATAATGTTACTGCCAGAGCGATCAGGATAGCTGAAGTCGCGCGTCGCGCCGTCTGCTTCAGGACGAACTCCATCACGTCACCGTCCGGTCTCTAAGATTTAGCGACTTAGCGACGATTATTGCGATTGCGGATTTTGTAGGTGTAGAGCGCCGAGCCGGCACCGCCGCCGAGCGCGCCGATGGCCGCACCCTTCTTGCCGCCGACGAGGCCGCCGATCAAAGCGCCGCCGCCCGCGCCCATCGCCACCGTCAACTTATCGCGGTGCTTCGACCAGAACGAACGCTTGCGCGGTTCGTAGTCGTAATAAGCCTGACGCGAGGCGCGCGTGTTGCGTGCGACGCGAGTGCGTCGGGCGGGTGCATCGCGATAGACGACTCGTTCGGTCGTCGTTGCCGCGTTTGAAAGGTTGCTGGCGCGAACGTTCTTCTGTTCACGCGCCGCCGCGAAGCCTTCGGTGAAGCCTGCGCGATAGCATTCTTCGCTGCTCGTCGTGTCGTTGGCAACGTTGAGCGTCGCGGGCGTCTCGTTATTGGTCGCCGGAAGCGTCTCGTTATAACGCAACGTCGCGGCCTGCGAGTTGTTGTCTGTAGAGGTCGGCAGCAAGTTCGTTCTCGTCGCCGCCTGCGTGTTGAGGTCGTTCGTTTTCGGGCGCATCACTAACGCGCCGACAGTGCCGCCTAAAAGTGCGGCCACGAGCGCGACGGGTAAAATCTTATTCTGTAAATTCATTGGTCAGCTTCTCCTTCAATTCGCCAGTAGTTCGGGGTGAACCCGCCGGATAGTTCAGCAAGTCACGTTCCGTTAAGTTGTGCGACAGGGAGAGTCAATCGCAGTTTAACTTCAAACGCCGGTTTCGGGGAGATTCAAACGCAGATTTTTCTCGCCGCAACGAAAATACAATATTGAGACCCGCCCCGACGCACGCGCCGACCGCTTTCATGCACGATATGGACTAGACGCGACACGATATGCTCAACGCTTTCGGGTGCGAACCAGGGCGCGCGAGTTAGCGCGGTTGGACGCGCGGCGCGGGCGCAAGCTATAATCCCGCTTCTTTTCCACGTCCTAAAATTTTGGAGGTTCGCCGCCATCGTGTCCACCGCTCCGTCCGTCCAACGCCTCGCCGCGCGTCTCGATGCGGTCGGGTTTTCCGACATCGTCAAGATTCGCAACCGCATCATGGAACTGCGCGCGGCGGGCGCAACCGTCTATCAATTCGAAGGCGGCGAACCCTTTCTCAACACGCCCGAACACGTCAAAGAGGCGATGACGCACGCCCTCGCCGAAAATCGCACGCGCTACGCGCCCTCTTCCGGCATACAGGAACTGCGCGACGCGCTCGCGGAAAAACTCCGCACGCGCAACCGCATCCCCGCCGACGCGAAAGACGTGATCGTGCAGAACGGCGGCATGCAGGGTCTCTTCGGCGCGTTTCAATCGGTCGTCAACCCCGGTGAGGAAGTGCTCATGTTCTCGCCCTATTGGACGCCCGTTAAAGATTTGATCGCGGGCTGCGAGGCGCGCGCCGTTTTGGTCTCGACCGACGAAGCGCGCCGCGAAGGTTTTGCGCAGACGCTCGCGCGCCACACGAACGCCAACACGCGCGCCATCTATTACAACACGCCGCAGAACCCCACGGGCGTCGTCTTCACGCTCGAAGAGGCGAAGGCCGTCGCCGCGTTCGCGCGCGAACGCGGCCTCGTCGTCATCGCCGACGAGGCTTACGAGGACTTGGTTTACGAAGGCGAACACGTCTCCATCGCCTCGCTCGAAGGCATGTGGGAGCGCACCCTCACCTGCTACACGCTCTCGAAGTCTTATTCGATGACGGGCTGGCGCATCGGCTATGTCGCCTGCGCCGAACCCTGGATGACGGGCTTACGCAAGACCACGCTCTACTCTACGAACGGAGTTTCGACGCCGACCCAGTGGGCTGCGCTCGCCGCCGTCAACTCCCCGCCTGACTTCTTCAGCGCGACGCGCGCCCGGTATCGAGAACGACGCGACCTGATGATCGCGGGACTGAACGAAATCGGACTTCCCTGCGCCTCGCCCGCCGGAGCGTTCTACGCCTTCGCAGACGTGACCCGCATCGACGCAGACAGTCGCGCCGCCGCAGAGATTTTGCTCGACCGCGCGCAAGTCGCCACCGTGCCCGGCGTCGTCTTCGGCGAACACGGCGAAGGCCGCCTGCGCTTCTCCTTCTCGACCTCCCTTGAGACGATCCGCGCGGGACTCGACTCGATGCGCCGCAATTTGTGAAGCGATGAAAAATTGAGGGATGAGGGATGAAGGATGAAGTAAAGCGAAAAGCTCGTCCGTCCGTCCCGACTCGTACATCAAACGTCGCGCCCAGTTCATCAGTCACAGAATCTCACGACGGCGAGTTTGATTTTATCTCGGGCATCAAACGACGCGCGGAAGCGTCGCGGGCAAATAAGATTGACGGACTCGTTCACGGCATCGGCGACGACGCCGCCGTCATCAACGGACGGGGCAAACGCGACTCCGTCATCACCGCCGACCTGCTCGTCGAAGACATAGACTTTCGACGCACCTCCCGCCCCCAAGACATCGGCTACAAGGCTCTCGCCGTCTCGCTCTCCGACATCGCCGCGATGGGCGCGCGCCCGCGCTTCGCGCTCCTCTCGCTCGGACTTCCCCAGGACATCTATCATTCGCCCTTCGCCGCCGGTCTCTCCAAAGGTTTTCTAAATGCGGCGCGCGGGTTCGGCGTCACGCTCATCGGCGGCGACGTGTCGCGCACGCCCGAACGCATCGTCATAGATTCAATCGTCATCGGCGACGTGCGGCGCGGGCGCGCGGTCCTGCGTTCGGGCGCACGCGCGGGCGATCAGATATTCGTCACCGGCACACTCGGCGGCGCGGCTGCCGGCTTGAAGTTACTCGAACACGCGCGCACTTTGCGCACGCACGCCGCACGCGCGCGCTTCCTCTCCGGCCTCGAAGCGCTCACGCGGCGACAGGCGCGCCCCGCGCCGCGCGTCGAATGTGGCGCGTTACTTGGCGAGCGCCGTTTGGCCTCGGCGATGATTGATCTGAGCGACGGCTTATCGTCCGACCTCGCGCACCTCTGCGAGCAAAGCGGAGTCGGCGCGCTCGTGGAAGCAGCGCGCATCCCCGTCGCCCCGACGCTCAAACGAGCGAGCGCGATCAACTCCAACTCCTTCACGCGCGCCTTGAAAGATGACGCGCTCAAACTCGCGCTCGACGGCGGCGAGGATTTCGAGTTGTTATTTACCGTGCGCCCGCGTGTGGCCGCACGACTGCCGAAACGACTCGGCGGCGTGCGACTCACGCGCATCGGCGAAGTGAGGGAGGCTCGCGAAGGCATCAAAATCTCTCTCGACGGGCGCACGGAAATCTTGCGGCCTGCGGGCTTCGACCATTTCAAACATGAGCGTTGATTTTTAATCGAGAGAAAATCCTTCACCGCAGAGGCGCAGAGGGAGCGCAGAGAAGAAATGATGAAGTAGGAACGCGGAACGATGAACTAAAGACATTTTGCTTTCATTCATCGTTCCGCGTTCCTACTTCCTAGTTTTCCTCTGCGCCTCCTCTGCGCCTCTGTGGTGAGCGCCTTAAAGCCGCGCGCATCCCGCCGCGCGAACCTAAAATTTGACTAGCCGCCATTCCTTCCTTAGACTCTCGTTCAGGGACGACAATTTTTCGACCCCCGGCGTAATCGTCCGGCGAGCCATCGTTCAGCAAAGGAAGTGAAGTTATGCAAAGCACTCTGCTCCGTCTCGCAGTTGCCCTCCTCACATTCGGCGTCGGCGTCAGCGCGACCATGCTCTGGATCGCCTACGGCACGCCGGAGGCAAAAGTATATAGAGTCAAGTCGTGTCACATGCGCCCCATCGCGCCGCTGCCGCCCGCGCCGCCGTCAATGGACGCACCGCCTCCCCCGCCCGCGTTGCCGCCGCCCGCACGCGCGCCCATCACCGGCGGACTGCTCAACGGCAAGGCGATCAGCAAGCCGCAGCCCGTCTATCCGTCGGCGGCTAAAGCCGCGCGCGTGTCCGGCACGGTGTACGTGCATGTCGTACTCAACGAGAGCGGGCGTGTGATTTCGGCGGAAGCAGTCTCCGGTCATCAACTGTTACATGACGTGGCGGTCGAGGCGGCGCGCGACGCGCGTTTCTCGCCGACGCTCGTGTCAGGCCAGCCGGTCAAAGTCTCCGGCATCATCTCCTATAACTTCGTGCTCCAATAAACACGAGGGACAGGTAAACCTAAACTCAAGCGCGTCGCGTTCGTCGCCGACGCCGTGCACTTGTCGTCTCCGAATAACCTCGCGCTCGATTACAGATGTTGAAGTTTCAAAACACGCTCACAGGTCAACTCGAAGAATTTCGCCCGCTGCGCGAGGGCGAGGTGCGCATGTATAACTGCGGCCCCACGGTCTGGGACTTCGCGCACATCGGCAACTTCCGCACCTCGGTCTTCGTTGACATACTGCGCCGCTACCTCATCTTCAAAGGCTATCGCGTCACGCACGTCACGAACATCACGGACGTTGACGACCGCATCATTCAGATGGCCGGACAAAAGGGCGTCTCGCTCGACGAATACACCGCGCCCTACCTCGAAGCCTTCTGGCAGGACTTCGACGCGCTCGGCTGCCAGCGACCCGAAGTAGCCCCGCGCGCCACGCAGCACATCGCGGAGATGGAACAGATCGTCAAAGACCTCATGGCGCGCGGCTGCGCCTACGAGTCGGAAGACTCTTACTATTTTCGCATCACTTCGTTTCCCGAATACGGCAAGCTCTCGAAGATCAACTTCGCGGGCAACATCGCGGGCGCGAGCGAACGCGTGGACACGGACAAGTATGAGAAGGAGGACGCGCGCGACTTCGTCCTCTGGAAAGCGCAGAAGTCTGCGGACGAACCCGCGTGGGATACCGCGCTCAGTCGCGGTCGTCCCGGCTGGCACATCGAGTGCTCCGCGATGTCCATGAAATACCTGGGCGAGACGTTCGACATCCACTGCGGCGGCGTCGATCTCATCTTCCCGCATCACGAAAACGAGATCGCGCAAAGCGAGGGCGCGACCGGCAAGCCCTTCGTCAACTACTGGCTGCACGGCGAGCACTTGAAGATCAACGGCGAGTCGATGTCGAAATCGAAGGGCAACTATTACACCTTCCGCGATCTCGCGCGGCAGGGCTTCAGCCCTGCGGCCATACGCTACGCCCTGTTCAGCGCGCCCTACCGCAAGCAACTCAACTTCACGCTCGACGGCCTGCGCGGCCACGAGAAAACTGTCGGAAGTCTGCGGGACTTCCGCGCGCGCCTCGAAGAAGCGCGCACCGAAGCGGGCAGCAATCCCGCCCTGCGCGCCGTCGCCGCGCGCGCCCTCGAAGAGTTCACGAACGGCCTCGACGACGATCTCAACACCTCGGTCGCGCTCGCCGCCGTACACAACCTCTCGCGCGAAGTGAACACCGCGCTCGACAATCACCAGCTTCGCGCCGACGACCAGCGCGACATCCTCGCTCTCATCGCGCGCTTCGATTCCATACTCAACGTCTTCGGCCACACCGAGCGCGAGATGCTCGACGCAGAGATTCAAGCACTCATAGACGAACGCCAGGACGCGCGCCACCGCCGCGACTTCGGGCGCGGCGACGAAATCCGCGACGAACTCGCCGCGCGCGGCATCATCCTCGAAGACACACGCGACGGCGTCCGCTGGAAGCGACGTGGCGCTTAATGATAGACTTCAAAGGTCAGAATATCTTTTCGTCTCATGATTTTCTGTCCGGCAATTGTTCTTGCTTTACGAAAATGAATTCCACAGCTTTCGTGCTTGAGTATGTGAAGTATCGGGTCTAATCTTTCCTTCTATGGATAGTTCGCCAGGGACTAATACCGAAATACGGAAATGGTACCTTGAACAATTGTCTCTCATCCCGGGATTGAATCGGCAATGGCATACACAAGGGCACACCCCGGAAATGCGGGCACGGGCAGCGTGGCATTTTAGACATGAAGCGCGCCTAAAATCTCGCGCAATGATGCTTAATCCGGCGGAGGTTGAAGCGTTGCGTGCGAGGGATTTGAAGAAGTATGGCAACCCTGACGGGCCGACATTTGAGTTTCTTGTCGAGAAGCTGAAGTCATCAGGCTTCAAAGGGGATGCGTTATATGAGACGATTATTGAAATCTCCTGCCGCGCCGATCCGGAGGTGAATAGAAACTTGGGGCTATAGCCACAAAGAACAAGATATGCCGACCAAAGCACCTGTCTATTCAACTAAGCGTCTTGTTTGGGGCAAGACGGCAGACCCTGAATATCCCTATCATGCGAAGTTTGAGGATGAAGAGTGGGTTATTCGGCTGAATGACTTTCCTGATGAGCATCTGTGTACGCTGATTGTAAACGGGGTGGAAGTCGCTAACTACGACGACTTGTCTGCCGCCCTTAAGAGTTTGGGAGACCCAGCATTTTCGCCGGCTGGCTCATTTATAAAAAGAGAAAATTCCATGTCAACCATCGCCCCGCCACAGAGGCCGGAGATCAAAACCGCTTTGCCCGGCCCGAAGGGTCAGCAGATCATCGACGCCGACGCGCAGTACGTCACGCCTTCCTACCCGCGCCCTTCTTTCAAACTCGTCGCCGAACGCGGCGAAGGTGTCTGGGTCACGGACGTTGACGGCAACGTCTTTTTAGATTGCAACGCCGGAGTCGCCGTCTGCTCGACCGGCCATTGCCATCCCGAAATCGTCAAGGCAATTCAAGATCAGACCGCCAAACTCATACACATGTGCGGCACTGATTACTACTACAGCCAGATGCCCGACCTCGCGCGCAAGCTCGACGAGATCGTGCCCGTGCCGTCGCCGACGCGGACGCACTTTGCCAACAGCGGCACGGAGGCGGTCGAAACCGCGCTCAAACTCGCCATGCACGCCACCGGACGTCAGAAGTTCATCGCCTTCTTCAACAGCTTTCACGGGCGCACGCTCGGGAGCCTGTCGTTGACTTCATCCAAGATCGCGCAGCGCATCGGCTTCAAACGCAGCGTGCTCGACGTGACGCACGTTCCCTACCCGAACGCCTTCCGCCATCCCTTCACGGGCGAGCAGACGGACGAAGCGACGGTCAGCCGCGCGTGCCTTGAATGGATTGAAGAACGTCTGTTCAAGACGACCACGCCGCCCGAAGAGGTGGCGGCCATCATCGTCGAAGTCGTGCAGGGCGAGGGCGGATATGTCCCCGCGCCGCGCGAGTTCCTGCACGGCCTCCGGCGCATCTGCGACGAGCACGGCATCATGCTCATCGTTGACGAGGTGCAATCCGGCATGGGACGCACGGGCAAGATGTTCGCGAGCGATCATCACGACCTCAAGCCCGACATCATGTGTCTCGCCAAAGGCATCGCATCGGGTCTGCCGATGGGCGCGTGCGTGGCTCGTGCGGATTTGATGGACTGGAAACCGGGCGCGCACGCTTCGACATTCGGCGGCAACCCCGTCGCTCTCGCCGCCGCTTTGAAGACCATCGAACTGCTCGAAGGCGGACTCGTCTCCAACAGCGACGAAGTCGGCGCTTACTTGAAGGCGGGACTTGAGCGTCTGAAAGATAAGCACGAGTGCATCGGCGACGTGCGCGGCTACGGGCTGATGATCGGCGTCGAATTCGTTGAAGACCGCGCGACGTTGAAGCCCGCGCCGGAGTTGCGCGACCGCATCGAAGTCGCGTGCTTCGAGCGCGGTTTGATCATCCTCGGCGCGGGCGCGAACACGATCCGCTGGTCGCCGCCGCTCACGCTCACGCGCGAGAACGTCGATGTCGCGTTGGAGATTTTCGACGACGCCATCGCCGCTTCATGCAGTCAGGCGTGAGGAGAATTTGCAAGGGGGCGGGAATTCATCTCGCCCCCTGCAAAGGCACGCTCGAATTTCTGAAGCCTCCCCGCCTTTCGCTCTTTAATTGACAAAACAAACGAGCCTCCCCTAAGGTTGGCTCCACAGCCCCCGCGGGCAATCCGTTTCGCGCTTGATGGAGTTTGTCATGAAGCGTCTCTGCCTCTCGTTGCTCCTGCTCTTCGCCCTCGGCGTGTCTGTGCCCGCGCAGACGCCGCGCACGGCGAAGGACTACGTTAAACGCGCCGCCACGCGCTATCTCAAAGGCGACCTCGACGGCGCGATTGACGACTACAGCAAGGCTCTCGACGCTGACCCGCGCGCGGCGGAAGTCTATGTCAAACGCGGCGGCGCGCGACGCGCGAAGGGCGACCTCAACGGCGCGATTGCCGACTTCGATCAGGCATACGACATCGACCCGCTCTCCGTGCACAACGACCGCAGCGTCGCCGAAGCCTACTCGAATCGCGGCTTCATACGCACCAACAAGCTCGACATGCCCGGCGCGATCTACGACTTCAACAAAGCGCTCGAATGCTACCAGGGCAACCCCGATCTTTACTTCAAGCGCGGGCGCGCGCGCCTTATAGACGGCGACCTCGGGGGCGCGATCACGGATTTCACGGACGGCCTCGCCCTCAAACCCGAAAGCAGCCTCGCCTCGCTCGCCTACGCCTCGCGCGGCTACGCCTACATGCTGCAAGGCAACGACGCGGAAGCGCGCAAAGACTTCGAGCAGAGCGCGCGCGTCAACAAAGACGGCAAAATCTTCCTCCACCTACACCTGATGACGCTCGACGAACAACTCAAAGAGATGAAGCGCCTACGCACACGCGACCAGCAGCGCGTGACATAGATAAAGATAAACGATGAAGTAGGAACGCGGAACGATGAACTGAAGACACAGAAGTCTTTCGTTCATCGTTCCGCGTTCCTACTTCATCGTTTCCTTGCTCAATATCTCTGCGGCGTGCCCTGAATGCAGCGCACGGTGTCGCGCGCGATGAGCAATTCCTCGTCCGTCGGGATCACATAGACGGCGAGGCGCGACGAGTCTGTGCTGATGAGTCCTTCGACGCCGCCGTGATGCGCCGCGTTACGTGCGGCGTCGAGTTCCAATCCGACCCAGCCGAGTCCGTCGCAGATGCGCGTGCGTATCTCCGCAGAGTTTTCGCCGATGCCGCCCGTGAAGATGATGGCGTCCGCGCCGTCGAGCGCGGCCAGATATGAGCCGATGTATTTACGCGCGCGATAGCAGAAGATTTCGATGGCGAGACGCGCCCGCCGGTCGTCGGATTCGTGCGCCTCATCGAGCAGTTCGCGCATGTCGTTCGTCAAACCGGAGATGCCGAGCAACCCCGACTGCTTGTTCAGCAGCGTCTCGACTTCTTTCGCCGACAAGCCCTCCTTCGCCTCTATGTAATCGATGATCGCCGGATCGATGTCGCCCGAACGCGTGCCCATCACGAGACCTTCGAGCGGCGTCATGCCCATCGAAGTATCGACGGAGTCACCCGCGCGTATGGCGGCCACCGAGCACCCGTTGCCGAGATGCAGTGTGATGACGTTCGTTTGATCGCGCTTGATGTCGCGCAGTTGGCGATAGCGATAGGCGACGTAGCGATGCGACGTGCCGTGAAAACCGTAGCGGCGCACGCGATAGCGACGGTAGAGTTGGTAAGGCAGAGCGTAGAGGTAAGCGTAATCGGGGATGGTCTGGTGAAACGCCGTGTCGAAGACGGCGGTTTGCGGCAGTCCCGCGCCGAACACGTCTCGCGCCGCCGCGATGCCTTTGAGGTTCGCCGGATTGTGCAGCGGCGCGAGATCGATGCAATCCTCTATGCCGCGCAAGACCTCCTCCGTAATCAACACGGAATGCGTGAACTGCTCGCCCCCGTGTACGACTCGATGGCCGACCGCGTGCACGTCGGCCACGCTCCGCACCTCCGCGATGCCTGACGCTTCAGAAGTCGCCCAGCGAATGATCAGTTCGACAGCCGCGCGCGTATCCCTGAGCGGCGCGGTCGAACGCTCCGGCGGCGCGCCGCCCTCGGCCTGCAAAGTGATGATCGCCTCGCCGCCGATACGCTCGACGACGCCGCGCGCCAGACGCCTATCCGTGTTCGCCGCGATCCGCTCAAGGTCTGTCGCGATCAGTTGAAACTTGACGGACGAACTGCCGCAGTTGAGTACGAGTACATTCATAACAATTCAGTGACGAGTGACGAGTGACAAGTTAAAAGAAGAACAAAGAAAAACCCGGCGATGAGCGACAAGCGACGAGTGACAACTGGCAAGATGGAAAGACAAGGCTTTTGTTTTAATCCGTCACTCGTCACTTGTCACTCGTCACTTTCTCCTTTATTTCCGCCATGCGCGCGCGGAGGCGTTCTTCGTCAACGGATAATACTTTACCGTCGCGGTAAACTTCCCTGCCCGCGACCATCGTGAGCAGGGCGTCGCGCGCCGATGTGGAGAAGATGAGCGTTCGCGCCGGATCATAGACGGGAATTTGGTGCGCGCCGTCGAGCTTGAAGATCGCCAGATCAGCCTCGCGGCCTTCGGCGAGTGCGCCCGTGAGTTCTCCGTAGCCGAGCGCCTGCGCGCCGCCGTGCGTGGCGTCGGCCAAAGCGTCGGTCGCGGTGTAGTTGTTGCTGCTGCTGTCGCCGTTCGTCTCGCTTTTGTCGAGGCGCGCGAGCAGCGTGGCGAAGCGCGCCTCTTCGAGCATGTCGCAGGTGTTGTTGCTGGCGACCGAATCGCTGCCGAAGCCGCGCGTGAGGCCGGACATCGCGGCGAACGGCGCATGGCCGTGCCCGAGTTTGAGATTCGACTTCGGGCAGTGTGCGACGGAGGCGTGCGCCTCCTTGATCGTTTCGATGTCCGCCGCGCTGACGCGCACGCAATGCGCGAGCAGTGGTCGCGTGGCAAGCACGCCGCGCGTCGAGAGGTATTGAATCGGCGACATGCGCGGCGAAGGCCATTCGATGCCGCGTTGCACGTATTGCTCTGCGAACGTGCCGCGCCCGTGCTTCAACAATTCGTCTTCGTGTTCCGACTCAGCCGCATGAATCATCAACGGCAACTTTTCGTCGCGCGCGTAGCCGGTCATTTTCACCAGTAGTTTTTCGCTCATCGTATAGGGCGAGTGCGGCGAGACGCCGACGCGCACGAGTTCGTTTTCCATTTCGCGCAGCCGCGCCACGTCGCTTTTCAGCTTCGACAACATCTCGTCGGCGGCGCGCTCGTCAGGGTTAATCGCCTCCTGATAAATGATGCCGCGCAGGCCGACATCGCGGAGCGCGGCCACTCCAGCGTCGCCCCAACTGGAGGCGTCGCCCAAAGCAGTGACGCCCGCGCGCGCCGCTTCGAGCGCGCCCCACGTCGCAGAGACACGCAAATCATCCTGCGTCATGCGCGTCATGCGCGCGATGGTCAGTTTGCGCAGCCACGCGAAGAAGTCCGTCTCCACGTCTTCGAGATAGCCGCGCATCGCCGTGAGTTCGAGATGCGAATGGCAATTCACGAGACCCGGGATGATCGCCGCCTCGCCGAAATCTTCGCGCGCCGCTTCGGGAAAGCGCGACGCGAGTTCCGTGCGCGCGCCGACGCCGACGATAAACTTTCCCGCGACGGCGACCGCGCCGTCTTCAAACACGCCTGTCGTGATGGGGATGATCCAGCGTGCGCAGTAAAGTTTGACGGGGAGCATCTTGTTGTCGTCGTGTGTGGAATCGAGAGAGTTCATGTCGAAAGGTGTTGCGCGTCGGGCACGCCCGCCGACGGCTCATGTTTCTGTCTACGCCTGAGTAGAAACCATAGGAGGCCGGAAAAGGCAATCGTGAAACCGCCGAGCGCGGCGACGGGGCGGAGGCCGAAAGCGTCCGCGCCCGCGCCCGCCGCATACATCGAAGCGACCATCATCAGCGTCGTCAGAGTTTCGTAGGAAGCGAAGACGCGTCCGGCGTAGGCGTTGTCGGTGCGGCGCATGATGAGCGTCTGCTGCGCCGTCCACCAGATGGCGAAGTTCATCTCGCGCGCGATGAGGACGAGGCTCGCCGTCCACAAATTCGGCATGAGCGTAAAGAGCGCGAGGCCGCAACCGTCGAGGAAGAGCGAGCGCCCCATGCGCGCGCCCAGACTATCGCCCGCCGCGTTGAACCGACGCGCGACGGGCGCGCCGAGCACGCCGCCCGCGCCCATCGCCACGAACAACACGGAGATGCCGAAGTCGCGCGGGCGCGCCGCCCACGCCCCGGCAGTCAACTCGCCGAGCCGCGCGCCGAAGATGCTATAGAGAGCGCGCGCGACGCCGTTGCCCAAACCCCAGCCCGCCGCGACGATAAAGACCGCCGCGAGCACGCCGTCGCGCCTGACGTAGCGCAAGCCCTCTCGAAACTCGACGAACGCGCGGCGCAAACCCGTCACGATGCGACCATGCGACGAAGCGACGCGACTGCTCGACGCACCAACGTTAGCGCGCGACGTTTCAACAGCAACCGTGTCAAGCACCTTCGCCGCGTTCTCCGGCGCGGTTTCACTCACAGTTAAAGTCGCACCCTGATTGCGCGTCAACGACTCGTGCGCGCGTCGTTTGAGCGGGAGACGTATGCGGCTGATGAGCAGGGCGGAGGCGATGAAGGTGACGGCGTTGAGTATGAAGACGATGTCGCGGCTGATGAAGGTGGCGACGATGCCGCCGAGCGCGGAGCCGACGGCGATGGTCGCGGCGGTGGTCGAAGCCGAGAGCGAGTTGGCACTCAGGAGTTCGTCCGGTTCCGTCACGAAGACGGGGATCGCGGCGCGCTTGGCCGCGTTGAAAAATGCGGAGACGGCGAAGAGCGACGCGCCGACCGCATAGATCGCGGGGAGCGACGAAAAATGTTGCGCGAGCAAAAATCCTGCGGCGAGGAAAGCGCGCACGATGTCCGCCGCGATCATGACGCGGCGGCGGTCTGTGCGATCAACGACGACGCCCGCGACGGGGCCGAACAAAAACAGCGGGAGGTGGCGCGCGATGGCGTAGACGGCGATGGCGCGTCCCTGATGCGCGGGGCCTGCGAGTTCGAGCACGAGCGCGAGCACGGCGATGTTGTTGAGCCAGTCGCCGATCTCGGAGACGATCTGCCCCGACCACAGGTGCCGGAAGTTCGCGTTCCCCTTGAGCAGTTGCTTGTAGGTCACTTCTTTGGCGACGCGCCGCCGCCCGCAGTTTGTTTCAGTTCGCGGTAGCGCGCGAGGACAGAGGAGACGTAGGCGCGCGTCGAGGGGATGTCAATGCGTTCGATGAACTGTTGGGCGTTGAGCGGCGCTTGACCGGCGGCGGTGCGATTCCACTCGGCGGCGCGGCTCGGCCCGGCGTTGTACGCGGCCACCATGCGCGCCTCCGCGTCGGGCAGGTCGCGGTAGCCCTTCGAGATTTTTTCGAGATACCAGCAGCCGACCTGTATGTTGCGTTCAGGATCGGCGAGTAAACTTTTCGGATCGCGCGACATCTGCTGCGCAAACTCGCGCATCCCCGTCTCCGCCGCCCACTCGCGCCCCACGGTCGGCGTCACCTGCATCAAACCGATCTCGGCGTCCTCGCCGATCTTCCACGGGCTGAAATACGTCTCCTCATAGATGATGCTCCACACGAGATCGGGGTCGAGGCGATAGACGCTCGCCTGCCGCGCGATCAAAGCGTCGAAGCGGTGAATCCAGTATTGATTAAAAAAATAGAGTCCGACGGCGGCGAGGATGGAGAAGATGACGGCGGCGAGGACGAGACGCTTGAGGACAGGCATTCTACTGAACTTCCCTTAACCTTTAGCGCGGCGGCGACGCGCGGCGGCGACCTAGTTGCGACGCCGGAGCCGCGTCCAGAGTTCGGCTTGCCTGACGGAGCGATCAAGACCTTCGTAGCGAGAGAGCATGGCGCGGCGGTCGAGGACGTGGCCTTGCAGCCACACGTCTGCGGCGAGCGTCGCGCCGACGTGAAGCGCGCCGCCGCGCAGGGAGCGCTGGTTGATGAGCACTTCGAGTTTGAAGTGTCCGAGGTCGAGATAAGCCCAGTAGAGTTCGCCGCCGGAGACGGGGTTGCGCAGGGGCTTGAACGAGAGCACGCGCCCGCAGAGGCTCCAATCGTTTTCGTGCGCGGCGCGCGTCGGCGCATACTCTTCCAGAGCCTGCCAGCGCGGCTTCTCCTCACGCGCACACACGCGCGCACGATACGCCAGCCCGCACAAACCGACGTGCAACTCCTGCGCGTTGAAGCCCTCGAAGCCGACCTCCGTTAAGTTCTGCAACTCGAAGAGCACTTCGGTCTCCGTCCCGTCGCAATAGCCGTGCACGATGGCCTCGCCCTCTTCGTCGTACTCGGTCAAAGCCCAGGGGCTGATGCGCTGCATGTAGCGCGCGCGAAAACCGGGGCGGCAGTCGGCGTAAAAAATATCGCCCGTGCCCGATTCGTAGAGCACGGTCCAGACTTCCAACCCCTCGCCCAGTTTCCAGCAGCGACCGTGCAGGACCGCCCCGCGCCGGAGCAACTGCGACGGCTCGCCCTGATCGCCCGCGCGCTCCGCGAGATGATTGAAATCTCGCTCGCTCGGCACGTCCAACCCGATGGCTTCAAACGTTTCTTCCATGATTAGTACAGTGACAGGTGACAAGTGACAGGTGACGAGAAAGAAGGAAGACAAGTTTTTAGTTTTAACTTGTCGCTCGTCACTTGTCACCTGTCACTTATCATTTAGCCTCTCGCAGTTCGCTTTCGTTGCTGAACGGGTTTCACTTTCGTCTCGTCGCCGCCCGCGCGCGGGGCGCGACTTTTGAAGCCGCGTATGTTGCGCACGGGGCCGTGCTGCGGGCGCGCGCCCGTGCGCGTCATCTCGGCGAAGAGTTCCACGTCGTAGTCGGCCTCGCGCGACATCTCTTCGCGGATAGCGTGCAGTTCTTCTAAGAATCTCGGCTTGCGATACATAAGATAACAGTGACGAGTGACAAGTGACAGGTAACAAGTTAAAGCAAGATTCAAATCTTGTCACTTGTCACTCGTCACTTGTCACTTTTTTCAGTTAGCTCTGAGACCAGGAACTCCGGCGTGACGATCATCGGAACGAAGAATCCGGCGGCGGTGTTGAAGAGGCGTATGCGCGCCTGCCTCCGCACGTTCGCCAGATGCCCGAAGTTCCAGGTAACTAGATAATCTATTTTGTGCACGGAGGCAACTGCGACGTGCAGGGCGTCGGCGATATATTTGCGATGAAAGATGCCGCGCGAGATGTAGCCTTCGGCGAGGATGGTGGCCTCGTCCGTCATCTCAAGCTGTTCGAGCGGCGCGACGAGTTTGAGGTAGGCGGTGCGATGAGGTTCGGGCACGCGTTCGAGTTCGCGCTCGACGAGCGGCGAGACGACGGCGCGATACTCCGACATCTCGTGCTCCCACCAGCGCATCGTCAGGTCGCGCCGGAACGGCTCGCCATTGTCGAGATACGCGCCGACGACCGACGTTTCCAGATACAAACTTTGCTTCACGGGGTGGCCCCCGAAGCGGGCGTGATGTTGGCGTCGCGCGCGGGCGGCGCTGTGGAGGCGGGCGGCGCAGGCGTCGTCAGCGGATCGAGACGCACGAAGCCGCGCTGAAAATCGAACGTCACGCGGAAGCGGCGCAAGACGTTGCCGCCGATGATGCCGGTCTGCTCGAACCCCGTAGTCTCGTTGATGGCCGACATGTCGAGCACGGCGGCTGACAAATTCGGGTGCGTGTAATCGCCGAGCGTGACGCGCGGCAAAAGAAGCGTCGTCACGTCTTCCGAGACGCCCGCCGCGCCAAACACTCTGAGCCGCGTCTTCTGCTCGAAGCGCGACATGTCTTCGGTCTTCATCAGTTGCTCGGAGACGACGGAGATGCTCGCGCCCGTATCGACGATGAAGTTGAGCGGCTTGGCGATGCCGTCGAGAAAGACTGCGCTGCTCCAGAAGCCGCTTGACGTGGAACGGATCGGAATCTCGTAGCTGCGGTTTGCTTCGCCCGACGCGGCGGCAGTAGTTGCCTTTGACCTGGGAACGGGCGTGGGGGAGGGCGGTATCGCGGTCAGCGCCGAGAGCGAGGGCAGTTGTTCGACGGTCGAGGTGACGGCGTTCGAGTTGAGCGGCACGGCGGTGTCTGCGAAGTTGCGCGTCGCGAGCGGGCGCTCCGGCTGGCGCACGAGCGTCATCTGGTGCGTGCCGTAGTCGAACGAGGCGACGTACTTGGCGAGGACGGAGAGGCCGACGTAGCCGTCAACGGGTTCCTGCTGGTTGTGAAATTCGCGTATGTAAACCGGCACGTTCTCGATGCGCACGTCGTCCATCTGTAAAGACGAGAGGAAGCCGTAAACGATCTCGAAGCGCCCGCCGCCGCCGACGGCGCGCGCCATGCCGCCCTGCGCAATCGGCTTGATGTTCAGACGCTCAGCCGCCGCCGTCGAAAGCACGCACATCCCTGAGCCCGTATCTACGACGAAGCGCAGCGTCGTCTTCGAGCCGTTCAAGCGCACGTTCACTATCGGGCGACTGTTGACGAGTTCAAAGGGAATGACGGCGCGCGCCGCGCCGCCGGTCATGTAGAGTTGGCGCTGCGAGCCGAGGTAGCGCAGGAAACTGATGAGGCCGCGTATGCGCGCGCGGCGGTCTGCGTCCGTGCGCGGGGCGATGCGCAGGAATTGCTCGTAGGCGTCAGCCGCTTCGCGATACTGTTCGGAGCGCGCGGCGGCCTGTGCGAAGGAGAAGATGTAGTCGGGTTCGCGCGGGTCCAGATAGACGGCGCGACGCAAGCCCGCGAGCGCGATTGAGGCGCGGTTCTCGTAGAAGTTGATCATGGAGAGACCGGCAATCGCCAGCGCCTCGTCGTCTTTGAAAGTGAGCGCGGTGCGAAACTCTTCGACGGATTGACGGAAATCGCCGGAGGCCAGAAGCGCGGAGCCGAGAAGCGCGTGCGCACGCGCCGAGGTCGGTTGAACGGCGACGACGCGCGCCGCGTGGTCGTAGGCGTCGCGCACGTTGCGCTGCTTCAACAAGGCGAAGCTCAGACCGAGGCGCGCCTGAACGTCCGTCGGGTCTTTCTCCAACAGGGCGCGATAAATCTTCTCGGCGTCTTCAAACTCGCCCTGCCTGAGCGCGCGCGCCGCCTTCTCCAGACGCTTCTCGCCGTCCGGCACGACCGCCGCCGCCCGCGCCGTCCCCGTGCCGCCGACCATAAAACACATCGCAAGGGCAGCCAAACTGCCCCACACTACACGGCTCAGTTTTTTCATTTTTCGGCCACCCCCTTCGGAAAACGCGGAAGCAGGAACGCGGAACGTTGAACTAAAAACACTTTGTCTTCAGTTCAACGTTCCGCGTTCCTGCTTCCGCGTTATTCATTTGAGTATTTCTCCGGTCTTCATAGACCACAGTACCAGATCGAGTTCGTCGAAATCTATGGCGAGACGCACGGCAAAACGGCGTAATGATTCTTCGATGACGAGATAACGCGCGCGGGTTGTCGGCGGCGCGGGAGATTCTATAACTCCCAGTTCAAAGAGACTGCGCAGGATGTGCTTGTCGAGAATGGCGTAGCCGCGAAAGCCTACGTTGCGCAGGTAATGGCTCGCCTCTTTGTAGCCCAGACCTTTGACGCGTCGCTCGCGCGCCAGCCAGTCGCGGCGCTCGTGCGCGTCGTCGAAACTCTCAAGCCGTTCGCGCAGGCGCATCCCGCAGTCCGCGTGCAGGTAGTCGCGCGTGACGACGATGTAGCCGGAGCGCGCGTTCGGGTAACGATGCACGCCCGTGAGCGCGTGCGCCAGTTCCGCGTGCGCGCCTGCGGCGAGCAGAGCGCGCACCGCTTCGACGGAGCGCAGGCCCATGCGCGCCGACGCGCCCGCCGTGAAGATGCAGAAGACCAACTCTTCCCAGAGGCGTTCGTCCGACCCCGTGCGCCACACCTCCTCGAACTCGGCGAGGCGCTGTCGGATGTCGGTCGCACGCGCTCTGTGCGTCGCAACGATGTTCTCGACGGTGACGGGCTGTTGCTGGTCTCGACGCACAATGCTTAGGGATGAAGGGACACTTGCCGGATTGTCAATTGCGAGGCGCGATCAACGTCTGGAATTTTAGGAGCGCGCTCGCGGCCTTGTCAACGAGTTTGCACATCACCGGCGTCTAAATTGCTTTGAACTCTCTGTGCCCGCTCTGTGTTCTCTGTGACTCTGTGGTGAATGATCTTAAAGAAGCACTCACCACAGAGTCACAGAGAACACAGAGCGGGCACAGAGATTAGGGCACTATGCGCGTTGGAATTTCGCGCGCGTTCGTCTTTTACTTTCATACATCCCCTGAGAGGCTTGAGAGCATCTTAGATTTCGCGCTTCTCACTCCCCGCCAACGACGCGCGCGATCACGAGTCGGCTCTCCCGTGTTATGATGCGATTGCCCCCAAACAATTGACAGAGGATAAGAATGATCGGATCACAAGTCAGACAATTGTTTTTGGCGACGGGGTTGTTGCTCTCTTTCGCGGCGAGCACTTTCTCTCAGGACGACTACAAGCCCGCGCCGGTGCCTGCGACGACGCCGTCGGCCACGCCGTTCGTCGTCTCCACATGGCCCGAGACTCCGAACGCCAACACATCTAACACAACGCCCGACTTCGTCAACGACGTGGCCGCGCAAGCCTCGCCCACGCCCGCCTTTTACACGCAGGGCGTTCTCGTCGAAACGCTCGACGGGCGCATCGTGATGGAGCAGGCGGCGGATCAACAGTACAATCCGGCGTCGGTCGTCAAACTCGCCACCGCGCTCCACGCCTTGCAGACCTTCGGGCCGAACTATCGCTTCTCAACGGTCGTCTGGACGAACGGGACTTTCAATCAAGCGACGGGCACGATCACGGGCGACCTTGTCATCTCAGGCCGCGACCCTTCGTTTCACTACGAGCACGCCGTCGCCGTCGCGCGCGAGTTGAACCGCCTCGGCATACGCACGATCACGGGCGATCTGATCGTGCCGCCGAAGTTCACCATGAATTTCGGTTGGTCGGCGATGCGTTCGGGCGAAATTTTTTACGACACGCTCGACTCGACGCGCCGCCCCGCGGCAGCCACGCGCGCCTGGGTCAACGAACGGCTCGCGCACGGCGACGCCGCCGCCACGCAAAACATCCCGAGCGTCGCCGTGATGGGCGCGGTCTACGTTGCCTCCGTGCCGCAAAGTGCGCGCGTGCTCTTGACGCACCGTTCCAGTAAGCTCGTTGACGTGCTCAAAGTGCTGCTCTGCTACTCGAACAATTTCATGGCCGAACGACTCGGCGACAATCTCGGCGGCGCGGCGGGCGTACAGCATTTTCTCATCAGCAAAGTCGGACTCGCGCCGACGGAAGTGCGCCTCGCTTCGACGAGCGGGCTGGGCGTCAATCGCCTCTCGCCGCGTTCGATGATGAAGGTTTACCGCGCGCTCCTGAAAGAACTCGCCAAGCACAATTTGTCGCCGTCGGACATCATGCCCGTCGCAGGTATCGATCCGGGCACTTTGCAGAAGCGCTACACGTTCGGCTACTCGCGCGGCAGCGTCATCGGCAAGACCGGCACGCTCGGTCGTTCCGACGGCGGCGTGAGCGCGCTCGCCGGTCAGATGCGCACGCAGAAGGGCGAGACGCTTCTTTTCGTCATCTTCAACCAGCGCGGCAACGTCGTGCGTTTCCGCGAATCGCAAGACCGCCTCGTCAGCGAGTTACAATTCACGCGCGGCGGCCCCGCGCCCTTCGCCTACTCGCCGCATACGCTCGCCATGCGTCTCTCCGACACCGAATTTGAACAGGGCGAAGCCTCGGAGTTTGAACCACCGCTGAAATGAACGGAAGACTGTCCGTTGTCCGTGGTCAGTTGTCAGTTGCATGTGGTTATCACACGAGCTGCTAAAGACGGTCTTTAACAACTGACAACTGACTACGGACAACGGACAGTTCATCGTTTCTAAAATTTTTGCGCCCCGGCGGCCTGAGAGTCGCACGGGGCGCTTTTTCGTCCGACTCGCGCATGGCGTGCGGCACCGCGCGCAAGCGGACGATCCCTTTGTTTCTCCCGCTTGAAATGTGCTGCGAAACACGGAGTCGCACACACGCCGCACTTACTCCTTCGCAACAACCCTGCTTGTTACCCCTTGTTCCGTCGCACGACGGCGCGCCGTCGCCGCTGCCCGCACCTTTGTCAAGACAGCGTCGAGGCCGCCTAACGCGCGACACGCATCCGTTACTGCAATTACCAGGCCGCCGCGCTCACGCCGCACGCTCTCACACTCCAAACAACGGATAGATGGTTGTTTGCGGCGACACGCGCGCCGCGCTCTCAAACGCGCCGTGCGTTCGTCGCGCGCCCTCGCTGTTTCCGTTGGTGACAAAGTGTGTAACGGAGGTTCGTTCTGTTCGGCGCGGCGAGAGGGCGTCTGCGGAGTTGTGTAGGCCGCTTCCGGTTTTGTTACTTAAGGTGACGCGCGTTCAGCGGCGAAGGGCGACGCGAGCGGCGAAAGGCGCGTAAAAGCCGCCTTCGTGCGCGTGGCATCGCCTTTGCCATGAGGGGTGGGGCGAAATGCCCTCTGAGCCTTGCGTATGAATTAGTGAAAGAGGGCTTTCTTGTGGAGGCAGCGATGTACAAGTTGACGACTGAACAGGTGCGAGCGATGCAAAGCCGGAGGCGCGGCGAGCGCGGCTTCACGCTTCTTCAGATGGTGATCGTGATGGCCGTCATCGCCATCATCTCGACGATTGCGCTGATGGGCGTTTCGTCGGCGCGCGCCGGACAAAGACGCATCGCCTCGGCGCGACTGTTGAGCGCCTATCTGGAAAAGGCGCGCGTTGATTCGGTGCGCCGACGCGCCGACGGGGTCGCTGGCAATAACCTCGCCGCCGTCACCATCGTCAACGCCAACACCTACTCGGTGCTTATGGATTTCAACGGCACGGGCTTTCCCATCACGCGCACTTTCACTCTCGAACAGGGCGTCACTTTCGCGCCCGAAGTAATCGGCGATGTCATACAGTTCGACTGGCGCGGGCGCACCGGCGACGACCGCCTGATCGAAGTCTCCAACTCCGAATACCCGGACGACCCTCAATTCAGGACGCGCGTGGCTGTCTCCGGCTTCGGCGACGTAACGCTGAACGACGACGTGTACACTCCCATCATCGACTCCAACACCTCCGGTTTCTCCTCGCCGTCGCCCACCCCGACGCCCTCACCCAACGGAACACCCGACCCGTCGGCGACTCCGCCGTCGGCGACGCCCACCCCGTCCGCCACGCCCACGCCATCTGCAACCCCGACGCCTTCGGCCACGCCCACGCCCTCTGCGACTCCGACGCCTTCGGCCACGCCCACACCGTCGGCAACTCCGACCCCTTCGGCGACTCCGACGCCGTCTGCGACGCCGACACCTTCGGCAACTCCGACGCCCACACCTTCGGGAGGGTGCACGCTGGTGGCTACGCCGAGCGCCGTATCGGTCAGGAAAAACGGAATTACCACCGGGACAATAACGCTCACAGCCCCCGGCGCTTTAACGGCGACGCCGATCACGACGCAAAGTTCCAGTTCAACTAATGTCGCGGCCACTCCGTCCGTAGGGTCTGTGCCGCGCAACGGCAACGCCGTCTTCTCGATCAAGTCGCTGAGAAACAACGCCGGATTCACATATCAGATAAGGTTCAATTCAATTACCTGCGGCAACGTTTCGGTTTCGGTCACGGTCACGAACTAACTCAGGAGATGAGCAAGATGAAAGGTCATTCAAAGCACTCCGGCGGCTTCACACTGATCGAGACGACCATTGCGATGGTCGTGATGATGGTGGTCGGGCTGGGCGCGACTTCTCTGTTCCTTTACGCGATCCGCAATAACTCAGGCGGCGAAGAACGTTCGCAGGCGCTCGCGATTGCGCAGCAGCGGCTCGAAGAGTTGCGCGAAGCCCCCTACAACGATCCGCAACTGGCCGTCGGTCAAACGACCGCAACCGTCGTTCTACATGACATTGAAGCGGGCAGCGGCACTGCCGCCGCCGCCGCTCCTGCGGGTTACGGGTCGCAGGCGTACACGGCATCGTCCTCCGGCAGCGATTTCTTAACGCCGTCTAAACCGGGTAAGGGCACGCCCACACCGACGCCCACCACCGGCGGCGGCACAGGCGGCACTGGCGGCGGAAGCAACGACACTTATCAAGTTGTGACTAATGTGGCGGGATTGCCCGCCGGATCGGCCACGCCGACGCGCAAGCACATCACGATCACCGTGACGCCCGTAAACGGGTACGGAACGGCTTCGTGGATCAACCAGAATCCGGTCACGATCATCCTCCACCGCAGCAGCCCGACCGCCGGCCCTTACCGCCAGTAAGTTCGACAGTAACTTCGACAGTAACTTGCGACGAGGAAAGTAAACGGCGACGGCGAACAGGCCGCACCGTTCGTGGAGATCAAAGCTCATGCGACAGACCAGAGAGACAAAAAAAGGTGAGGCGGGCTTTTCGCTCATGGAGTTGATGGTGGCGATGTGCGTGATGATGCTCATCACGGGCGCGGCCACTTCGCTCCTCGTCGGCGCATTCAACGTGCGCTCTCACGAAGACCAGCGCACCGAGGCCATCGGCGACGCGCGCCGCGCGCTCAACATCATGACGCGCGAACTATCCAACAGCGGCTATCAACTGCCGCCCGGACTCGCTTACACCTCGACGGCGGGTTCCGCCACCGTGCCCGTCAACGGTCTCCTTCCCGGCGACTGCGACGCGACATCCATCACCTTCGTCACCAATCTCAACGCGAACATAACGGGCGGCGACAAGGATGTGAACGACGCGGACGAGGCGATCAAATACCAGTTCGTCCAAATCAACGGCAGCAGTTTTCTCGTGCGCAACGATCTGAACCCGCCGAACGACTCCCTCGTGCTCGCCAACCGCATCGACGGGATGCAACTCGTTTATTTCGACATGGACGGCAACGATGTGACGGGCAACGTCGCGCTGGCGACGAGCCTTCGGATCAACCTGTGGGTCACGATCAACCCGGTCGGTCGAGAGGGCACGACCGGTTATCAACCCGCTTCGCAGGTGCGTCTCACGTCCGATGTCAACCTGCGCAACGCGACGCTCGGATCGTTTTAACAGACTCTGGTTTAGCGAGGCGTGTGTAAGTCACAAGAGTGAGGGTGAAGAGGATGAAGAAAACAACGAAGCGAAGCGTGAAAAAGGTCGCTCATCGCCACGGCGAACGCGGCGCGGCTCTCATCATGATGATGCTCGTCGCGATGCTGCTGCTGGCGGCTGGCGGCGCTTTGATCATGTCCACGGCCTTGTCCACGGGCACTGTTTACGAGGCGGCGCCGGAGATGCAGGCTTACTACGCAGCCGAGGCCGGACTTGAAGAAGTGTTGACGGTCCTGCGCGGCAACGTCGCCCCGCTCGGCGCGGGCAGTGCTGCCGCACCCTCCGCCGCGCCCTTCACGGCTGCCGCCGCGTCGACAGGCGGCGGCACGACCACACAGATTCCCGACTCGTATAAGATCAGCCTGCGCCGCTCGATTGATCCGGCCTATGCCGATCTCGCCAGCGACCCGGACAGCGCCCCGCAGCGTCGTCTCTCGCGCTGGCTCAACTACAACTACACGCCGCCCGGCGGCGACTATCCGGATCGCGTCGCGCTCGTAGACAACTACAGCCCGCTCAACGGCTCGGCCTACCGCGTCGAACTCAGCGACCTCGACAACAGCACATCGGTCGCCTACACGACGACCGGCCTCTTCAAAACCACCCCGCCCCCCGGCCCACCACCCCCCGGCGCTCCCCCCCCACCCATCGTCAGCAGCGACGGCCTCTCCGTCACCTTCCGCACGCTTGATCCCGTACTCGGCAACGTTATCGGCACGGCCACCGTCGCCTACCTGCCGCGCACCAACGCCGCCGCTTTCACCAGCTATCCTTCCGCCACGTCAGACCTCGGCAGCTTCCGCGTCACCTCCACAGGTGTCGGCGCGACCATCCCGCCGGGCGTCACGTTCAACCTGAACGTCAACCAGACGGCCCCCTGGCAGGCGGGCGCGCCGCTCACGGCAGTGCTCGGCGGCCTCATCAACCCCGTGACGGGCGCGAGCACGCTCCAAGTCGGCTTCAAGCGCGACTACGTGCGTGTTGACGGCACGGTCATCAGGATCACGAATCTCGTCGGCAGACTTTTGAGCCTGCTCGCTCCGGCTGTCGGCGGGTCGAGCATTACGCCGATTCAGGCCAGCGTCATCGCGCCCGAACCGAAGCGCGTCAAGGTGGAATCAACCGGCATCGGGCCGAGGGGCGCGCAGAAGAAACTCGAAATGGTCGTCACGCGCGCCAACCTCGACTTTGAACCGCCCGCCACGCTCACCATGCGCGGCGCGAGCGACTGTAGCGCCCCCACCTTCGACACCGGCAGCAGCGGCGCGAAGAATTACATCGGCAAGGACAAGGACGACCCTACCATGCAGCTTCCGGCCATCGCCGTCACGGCCTGCGACTACGACAACACGGTTGCGGGAACTAAGAAACCGGAGACTGTGAGCGGCCCGCCGCAGGTCGGCATCCTCGACAACGGGACGGCCTCCGGCTCGATGTCGAGCGAGGGCGTGGAAACACCGGAATTTTTAACGACGGCGGGAAAAGCACGCCAGTATTTGAACGAGTTGGAAGCGACGGCGCGCTCGCAACATCGCTACTTCAATCCCGCCGACGGCACCTCTGCGAGCGGCAGCTTCGGCACGACGGCCAATCCCCTATTTACTTTCATTGACGGCGATTGCGAATTGTCGGGCGGCGCGGGGATGCTCGTCGTCACCGGCAACTTGAACATGAGCGGCAACCCTTCGTTCGAGGGCATCATTCTCGTGCTCGGCGAGGGCACCGTGAATCGAGACGGCGGCGGCGACGGCACCGTCAATGGTTCGATGGTGATCGCGAGTTTCCAGCGCACGTGGCCGGCAGCCGAAGACGATCCGGCCATCAACAACGACGTTGAATACCCGTTCCTCGCGCCCGCCTTCAGCACCAACGGCGGCGGCACCTCCACGATGCAATTCAGTTCAGTCGCCATCCAGCGTGCCTTGAACGTCCTCGGCGGCCCGCGCGTCGCCGGCATCGCCGAGCCCCCGCCGACGATACTGCCATAACCGCCAACTTCGTCGCGCCGACTTCGCCCAACTCTAAAAACCACGCACCCGTTTCACGCCAGCATGCGGCGCTCTCACGTTGAGAGTGCCGCACGCTTTTTTTCGCCCCGCAGATCATCCGTCTTGACACACCCCGCCGGAATGATGAACGATGCACACGTCAGAGGTTGGAGGTCAGAGGTTAGAGATCAGTTAAAACTGTCTTTCACTAACCTCTGACCTCTAACCTCTGACCTCTGCGTTTATGCCTGACATCCTGCTCGTCGAAGATAAAGACAGTTTGCGGCGCGTGCTGCGTCTGACGCTGGAGCACGCGGGCTACACCGTCTCGGAGTGTGCGGACGCGCGCGAGGCCGCCGCCGAAATCGCGCGCGCGCCCTACCGTCTCGTGCTCACGGATTTGCGCATGCCGCACGGCTCCGGCCTCGACGTGCTCCACGCCGCGCGCGCCGCCGACCCGGACGTGCCCGTCGTCGTGATGACCGCCTACGGCTCGATTGACGAAGCCGTGCAGGCGATGAAAGACGGCGCGCACGATTTTCTACAGAAGCCCGTTGACTCCAATCACCTCCTGCTGCTCATCGGGCGCGCGCTCGAACAGGCGCGCCTGCGCACCGAAAATATTCTGCTGCGCGAAGAGTGGTCGCGCCGCTACGGCTTCCCGCGCATCATCGGCGAATCCGACGCCATCAAACGCGCCGTCACCGAAACGCAGCGCGTCGCCACGACCGAAGCGACCGTGCTCCTCCTGGGCGAATCCGGCACGGGCAAAGAACTCTTCGCGCGCGCCGTGCATCATTTGAGCCATCGCCGCGATCAACCTTTCGTCGCCATCAACTGCGCCGCCATCCCCGAAACTTTGATCGAGTCGGAACTCTTCGGCCACGAGCGCGGCGCGTTCACCGGCGCGAACGAACGCCGCCCCGGTAAATTCGAACTCGCCACAGGCGGCACGGTCTTCCTCGACGAAATCGGCGAACTGCCGCTCGCCGTGCAGGGCAAACTTTTGCGCGCCATCGAAGAGAAGACCGTTGATCGAATTGGCGGTCGCATGCCCGTGCCCGTTGACGTGCGCATTGTCGCCGCGACGAACCGCGAACTTCAACAGGCCGCCGAAGCCGGAGAGTTTCGGCGCGATCTCTACTTCCGCCTCGCGGTCTTTCCCGTCGAGATTCCCCCTTTGCGCGCGCGCGGCGACGATGTTGCGCTGCTCGCGCGCCACTTCGCCGCGCAGTTCGGCAAAGAGTTGCGCGGGCGCGAAGCAACGCTCACCGAAGACGCCGTCGCAGCCCTCCGCGCGCACGCCTGGCCGGGCAACGTCCGCGAATTGGAGAACGCCATCGAGCGCGCCTGCATCCTCGCCGACGCTTCCACACTCGACGCGCGCGATCTCAGTTTGCCCGTCGCGCGCACGAACGACGACGCGGCGGAGGCGTCGGATGCGTTTGCCGGAATGGATTTTTCGGGTTCGCTTGCGGAAGCGACCGAGCGCACCGTCCGTATCGTCGAACGACGCAAGATCGCGGAAGCCCTGCGCGCCCACGACGGCAACAAAACGCGCGCCGCCGAAACGCTCGGCGTCAGCTATAAAACGCTCCTGACCAAGATCAAGGACTACGACCTCTAAACACCCGCATGACTCAAGAGCCAGAGGACGACGGCACGACGCACAACTCGCAACCCGGCAAAGACGTGAGCGCTGTAGGAGCAGACTCCGTCGTCAAGTCGCGCTTCGACGACGCCAGCACCATCGCGGGCGAGTCTGATGCGACGGTCGGCGCGTCCACCGCACAGTTCCCCGCCGAGCGCGTCGTCGCCGAGCGCGAACGCGAGACGAGCGCTGGCAAGTACGCGTTTCTAGTCGGCGCAGGGATTCTTCTCAGCCGCATCGTCGGACTCATACGCCAACGCGTCTTCGCTTACTACTTCGGCAACTCGTTCGCAAAGGACGCCTTCGACGCCGCCTTCAAAATTCCCAACTTCCTGCAAAACGTTTTCGGCGAAGGCGCGCTCTCCGCCTCCTTCATCCCCGTCTACGCAAACTTGCTCGCGCGCGGCGACGAAGAAGAGGCCGACCGCGTGGCGGGCGCGGTCTTCACGCTGCTCGCGCTCGTCACATCAGTGCTCGTCCTCGGCGGCGTGCTTGCAACGCCGTATCTCATCAACTTTATCGCGCCCGGTTTTGAAGGCGCGCGTCAGGAGTTGGCGCTGCGACTCGTACGCATATTTTTTCCGGGCGCGGGACTCCTCGTGCTCTCCGCCTGGTGTCTCGGCGTGCTCAACAGTCACCGACGCTTCTTCCTCTCCTACACCGCGCCCGTCATCTGGAATCTATCGATCATCGCCGCGCTCATCAGTTTTGGGGGCTTCGGCGGTCTGTACGTCGGCGCGGAAAATCTGAACGACGATTTCTGGGCGCGCCTCGCCGTGATGGCCGCGTGGGGTTCGGTCATCGGGAGCGCCTTGCAGTTCGGCGTGCAACTGCCGACCGTGCTGCGACTCGTCAAACGCCTGCGCCTCTCGCTCGACACGACCTCGACGCACGTGCGCACGGTCGTGCGAAATTTCTTTCCCGTCTTTATGAGTCGCGGCGTCGTGCAGATCAGCGCGTTCGTGGATTCGATCATCGCGAGTTACCTGCCCATCGGCGCGGTCTCGGCGCTCACCTTCGCGCAGAGCATCTACACTCTGCCAGTCAGTCTCTTCGGCATGTCCGTGTCGGCGGCGGAACTGCCCGCCATGTCGAGCGCGGTCGGCAACACGGAGGAGGTGGCCGGACAGTTGCGCCGTCGTCTGGACGGCGGACTCCGGCAAATCGCCTTCTTCATAGTGCCCTCGGCGATGGCCTTTCTCGCGCTCGGCGACGTGATAGTCGGCGTGCTCTACCGCACCGGCAGGTTTACGGACGACGACACGCTCTACGTCTGGGGCATCCTCATCGGCTCGTCCGTAGGGCTGCTCGCCTCCACGCTCGGACGCCTCTACTCTTCGACCTACTACGCCCTGCACGACACCCGCACGCCCCTGCGCTACGCCATCATACGCATCGTCTCGTCCATCATCCTCGGCATACTCTTCGCCATCTATCTGCCGCCCGTGCTCGGCATCAACCCGCGCTGGGGCATCGCCGGACTCACGACCGCCTCCGGCATCGCCGGATGGGTAGAGTTTTACCTGCTGCGTCGCACCTTGAACGGGCGGATCGGGCGAACCGGCTTGCCGCTCGCCTACATCTCTAAACTCTGGCTCGCCGCACTGCTCAGCGCCGCCGTCGCGTGGGGCATCAAACTCCTGCTCGGCGCGCGTCATCCGGCCATCGTCGCCGCCCTCGTCCTCACGCCCTACGGACTTCTCTATTTCGCCGTCACGACACTGTTCAAACTGCCCGAAGCGCGTAGCGTCGTCGGTCGCCTGCTGCGATTCCTGCCCTTCGCACGTAAATAGGCAAAGTTTTTGTAAGAAAAACCGCTTGAATAACTCTTTTCTCAAAGCAGAGCTTGGATTGTTTCGTGCCGCGCCAGGCTTCAACGACAAGTTCATTAAGATTTCATTCTTTTTTCGGAAATCAAAGGGCATTGTGGATTTCCTTAATAGCAAGAAGCCAAAACAACTTCGAAACGTGGTGCGAGAGGTGTATCCACTGCGCGTTAGAAGTCTTTACTTTGCAGGTTTTCAGATTGGCTTTCGTGGTTGAAAAAATCAAGGTCATGGTCAAAGAGGAGAAAAGAGATATGATTCGCAAAATGTTATTAACCAGTGCCGCCGCCTTTATGATGTTAGCGTTAAGCGTCATCGCGCGGGCTGATGCGGTTACGACGACGAGCATGGCTAACGCCACCCCTATGCCTACGGTGACGGCTACTATTTCCAACTACTCGTTGACCGGCAACTCGTTCACCTTCACTATCTGTAATACTTCAAGCACCGGCTCTATTACTGCTCTCGGCTTCAATTTGCCCGGCACCGACCGCGGCACTTTTACGCTGACCAGCAGTTCAGACCCGGACTTTGCCATCCAAAGCCAAGTCAAGGCGCAGGCGGGTGCCCAAACCTCAACGCCCAATCTCGACTTCGCCCTGATAACCGGCAAAAACTTCGGCGGCGGTAAAGTCGGAGAGGGCATCCTCCCCGGTACATGCGCAACCTTCACCGTGACGGGCAATTTTAGCGGACTGACCGCGGACCAAATCGCCAATCTGGTCTTCGCACGTTTTCAGGGAATCCAGCCCGGAGACCAGAGCATCGTGGTTAACGTCAATCCTGAACCGATTCCCGAACCGGCCACGATGATTCTCCTGGGCACGGGACTCGCGGGCGCGGCGGCAAGTATTCGTCGCAAACGCAGAGCGGCCAAAGATTTAGAGTCGTCCGAGAGCCTGTAATCTCCGGTCGGACGAGCGATTTTCGCTCCGTCTTTCGATTGATAAACTAAGCGGCGAGCCGAACCCCTACGGGCGCGGCTCGCCGGAAACTTTAGGCCGAACACCGATTTTTTTCTGGAACTACCTTCGCATTGAGTCTTTACTCGCAGTTAAAGGTTGAAAATCGATTGATTTGACGGTATAAGGACGTGCGCTGCCTTCACCGTCAGGGAAGATAGGTCAAGGGTTTTGCTCCGCCCCTGATTCTTAGAGAAAAAAATTCCGGATGTGCGGTTCGGAACTACTCTCCTTTACGCTCTAGCGCGTTTTTGCCCCCGAGCCGGATTGATGCTTAAAGCGTCGTTAGGCCGGAGGGCGTTGGGGTTTTAATTCAGACTTCCGTAAAAGGGTCCACAGAGGTAGGAGTCACACATATGAAAAACTTCGCTTTGATGCTCAAACCGTTTGCCCTGAGCATCGCGCTACTCGCAATTTTCGCCGCAGGTCAAACAATCGCCAAGGCCGACCCGGTAACGGTTTCGGGCACTTCGACCGGAACGGTCACAGGTACTGCCGCGAATTTCCTGTCTTTCCAGGGCAACACCTTCACCGCGACGACCGCAGGCGGCGTCGGCTCGTTCAGCGGTACTAACCGCATCGGCACCTTCTTTCTTGCGCCAACCACCGGTGAAACGCCCGTAACCGGCAATTTCACCCTTAACCTGACGTTTACCGCCCCGTCCGGAATCAACGGAGGCCAGGGCGCGACGTACACCGCGACAGTTTCGGGCGTCGTCTCGACGACCGGGGCTGGCGGGGTCGAAGTTGTGTTTGACAACCCGAACCAGACGTTCACGTTCTCTAACCCGAACGGCAGCGGCACCTTCACCATCGAATTGGCGAACAATATTTTTGTTCAGTCCGGCAATTCGGCCAATCTGACGGCTGGCCTCAGAGGTGAACAGACGCCTGTTCCCGAGCCTGCCACGATGATCCTGCTCGGCACGGGTCTCGCGGGCGTCGCCGCACGCATCCGTAAACGTCGCAAAGACGCACAAAGCTAGTCAGAGCGACACTTAGAACACCGCTTTCAGTTGCAGCGGAACGAGCCGGATTAGTTAAAGCTAATCCGGCTCGTTCCGCATTTCACGCCCATTTTTGCCGGTTTTTACCGCGCCTTCCTGTTTTTAACAATTTCGACAAAATTTTCTGGAGAACTCTCCCGATTCAACATTTTCTTTGATTACAACAGGACGGCGAGAGTTGAGCGGCAGGCACTTACGGAGGAGAGCGCAAAGCGGCGCTCTTTTTTTGTGCCTCTTTTTACACTTTTCTGCCCGCCCGCGCCTCAATGGGATTGACCCGCAAGTAATTCTCTCCTTATCATCCGCCTTGTGCTAAAAGTCGTTTCAGCCGCCGCGATGCGTGAGATTGACCGTCTGACCACGGAACGCTACGCCACGCCGTCGCTCCTGCTCATGGAAGCCGCCGCGAACGCCGCGGCGCGCGCCGTCGCCTCCCGTTTCTCGCTCGACACCTCCGGCTTACGCGTCCTCATACTTTGCGGGCGCGGCAACAACGGCGGCGACGGGGCGGCGCTCGCACGCGCGCTCCGTATGAAAGGCGCGCTGGTTGACGTAATTCTGTTCGGGCGAGTCGAGGACACGCGCGGCGACGCACGCACAAACTTCGAGATCACGCGACAACTCGCGGCAGCCGCGCCCGTTGCTTCGCCCGCGTCTCCCCAAATTTCTTTTACCGAATGCACGGACGAAAAGGCGTGGCGCGCGTTTCAAGCCGCGCGTCAAAGCTACGACGTGTTGGTTGACGCGCTGTTCGGCACGGGACTGCGCCGCCCGCTCGAAAGCATCTACACGTCGGTCGTCGCCTATCTCGCACACATACGCGCGACCCGCTCAGAAGGCAGCAGCGCGCGCCCGCTCGTCGTCTCGCTCGACCTGCCTTCCGGCCTCAACGCCGACGCTGCCGAGCCAATCGGCGACGCCGTGCAGGCCGATTTAACAGTCACCTTCACCGCGCCGAAACCGGCGAACGTCCTCCCGCCCGCATCCTTTTTCAACGGCGACTTGCTCGTCGCGGACATCGGCTCGCCCGCCGCCCTCGTCGCCGACGCCGACTCGCAACTGTTCCTGACCGAAGCCGCCGACGCACGCGCGTGGCTCGAAGCGACGCGCTATCGTCCCGGCTCATACAAAAACACGCACGGCCATGCGCTCGTCATCGCGGGTTCGCGCCGGATGTCCGGCGCGGCAGTTCTCTGCGGTGATGCGGCGATGCGCGCAGGCTCCGGCCTCGTCACCATCGCCACGCCCGCGTCCGCGCTCCCTGCCGTCGCCGCGCGCGTCATGCCGGAAGTGATGACGGCGGAACTGGCCGAGACGACTCAAGAGACTCAGGCGGGCGCAGACGACGAAGAGGGCGAGCGCATCTTGAGTGAGACGGCCATCGAACGCGCTTTGGAACTCGCCGCGCGCGCCGATACGGTCGCCATCGGCCCCGGCCTCACGTCCGGCGAACACATACGCCGTCTCGTGCGCGCCGTCGTCGAACAGCGCGTCGCGCCGCTGGTCATAGATGCCGACGGACTCAACGCGCTCGCCCCCTGGCCTTCCGACTTACGCGGCACGCACGAACTCCCCCTGATACTCACTCCGCACCCCGGCGAGATGCGCCGCCTTGCGGGCGCTGAAGCTGCCGATCAGGATTCGCGCGCCGACCGCGTCAAGACGGCCAGAAATTTTGCTGTCGCGCACGGCGTCATCCTCGTACTGAAAGGCGTGCGCACGCTCATCGCCGCGCCGGACGGGCGCGTCGCCGTCAACCCGACCGGCAACGCCGGAACGGGCACGGCGGGCGCGGGCGACACGCTGACGGGAATCATCACAGGCTTCGTCGCGCAGTCGCGCGGCACGCTCAAGGACAGAGCCGACGCCTTCGAGGCGACGGTCGCCGCAGTCTTCGTTGCCGGACTTGCGAGCGACCTCGCCGCCGAAGCGTCGGGCATGCGCGCGATGGTCGCCTCCGACATCGGCAAGTATCTCGGCGCGGCCATACGCGCGCTCGACCCCGCAGGTGAGAGGCCATGACGATCATTCCCCATCTCGATTCAAACGTCGCTTTCGACCCGGCGGGCGAATGGACATCACACAAACTCGAAGACACGTTCCAACTCGGCGTGCGGCTCGGCGAGCATCTCACGGGAGGCGAGATCATACTGCTCGACGGCGCACTCGGCGCGGGCAAGACCATCTTCGCCAAAGGTCTCGGCAGCGCGCTCGGTCTGGACGACAAAGACTTAACCAGCCCTTCCTTCACGCTCGTCAACCGCTACGACGCGCGCCTGACGCTCTATCATCTGGACCTGTACCGCCTCGCCGACGGCGCATCCGCGGCCTACGCCGTTGACCTCGACGAACTGCTCTCGGACGAGCGCGCCGTCGTCGTCATCGAATGGGCTGAACGACTGCGCAACTATCCGTTGCCCGCGCCCGTTTATCGCGTCCGTATCGAGGGCGACGGCGAAGAAGTTCGTCGCATCCGTATTGTCAAGGAATAAAGGCGGAGGCGGTGCGGGCGGCGTGCGCCCTGTAAACCGCGTCGCTATGTTAGAATTTGCGCGAGAACGTTTATTAACAGAGGAGAAATTAGTTATGCCTTATCCTGAGCTTATGATTCGCCCGATGCGCGAGGAACTGACGCGACTCGGCATCGAAGAAGCACGCACGCCCGAACAAGTTGACGAAGTTGTCAAAGGGACCGAGGGCACGGTGATGGTCGTCGTCAATTCCGTCTGCGGTTGCGCCGCAGGCAAAGCGCGCCCGGGCATCGCCCGCGCCATGCAACACCCGACGCGCCCCGCACGCGCCATCACGGTCTTCGCCGGAGCCGACATCGAGGCCACCGAGAAAGCCCGCGCCTACTTCACCGGTCGCCAGCCGTCGTCGCCCTCCATCGCGCTCTTGAAAGACGGCCAACTCGTCTACATCATGGAGCGCTACCAGATCGAAGGCAAAGACGCGCCCACCATCGCCGAAGAACTGACCCGCGCCTTCGACCAACACTGCGCCACCCAGACCGCCGCCAACGCCTAAGCCTGAAACGATGAACGCAGAACGATGAACGATGAATTAAAAGCTGTCCGTTGTCAGTTGTCAGTTGCATGTGACTATCACATAAGTTACTAAAGACGGTCTTGAACAACTGACTACTGACAACGGACAACGGACTACTGACTATCTGCCGTTCATCGTTCTGCGTTCATCGTTCATCGTTTCCGATGTCTCTTTCGCTCGACACCCCCATTCTTTCGCTCACGGGGCGCGGCATCCCGCGTTTCGGCCAGCCGACGGCGCGGCGTCTCGGCCTCGCGCTCGCTACGCTTTACGGCAAACGCGACGCGGGCGAGGCGACCGTCGAAGACCTCTTAAACTACCTTCCGATGCGCTACGAGGATCGCTCGAACCTGACGCGCATCGCCGAACTGAGGGACGGCCTCGAAGCGTCGCTCGAACTCTACGTGCGCGTGGCAGGCGGTTTTCAAGTCGGCAAGAATCGCGGGCCGAAAGCGCCGCCGCTCTACATCTTCGAGATCACTGCGAGCGACCCTGAGCGTACGTCGAAGCCGGTCGTCGTCTGGTGGTTCGTGTCGGGTCGGCAGGCCACGCGCATCGTCGCCTACAACCGCCAACGCTTCACGCGCGGCGCGCGCTTCGTCGCCTACGGCAGGTGGGAGTGGGACGCGCGGCGCAACACGTTCGCGCTGCGTTTGAACAAGCCCGACGAACTCGAAATGCTCCCCGGCACCTGGACGCCGCCCGAGCACGCCCTCCTACGCCTCGCCGAAGAGAACGACGACAGCAACAACGCACATATCGGCGCAGTAACCGAACGCGACGGCGCGCGCGCGGGCGACGCGTCGGATGAAGAATCAGGCGCGGACGCAGATACGTTTGCGGAAGATGATGAGACGGAAGTGAGCGATCCGTTGCTCGCGGCGATTCACGTCGGGCGGCGCGTGCCCGTCTATCGCAAGCTCGGCGAGTTTGCGGCCAAACGCCTGCGCGAGATCATGCACGCCGCGCTCGCGCGCATTGACGACGCGGAGATCACGGAGACGCTGCCCGACGAACTCATCGCGCGTCAAAAATTGATCTCGCGCGCCGAGTCTCTGCGCCGCATCCACTTCCCGACGGAAGACGCGCCCATCGCCGACTACGAACGCGCGCGTTCGCCCGCGCACCTCCGCCTCATCTTCGAGGAATTCTTCTGGGTCGCGCTCGCCATCGCCATACGCAAAAGCGAGCGCGTCAAAGAGCCGAAGGGCGCGGTGATCGAAATCGACGAGCGCGTGAGCCGCAACCTTGAAGAGATACTTCCCTTCACTCTGACGAGCGCGCAGGAACGCTCAGTCAAGCGCATCTTCGCCGACATGCAATCCGACGTGCCGATGAACCGTCTGCTGCAAGGCGACGTGGGGAGCGGCAAAACCATCGTCGCGTTGCTCGCCATGCTCGCCGCGATGGAGAACGGCTATCAGGCCGCGCTCATGGCTCCGACCGAAATCCTCGCAGACCAGCACGCGCGCAACATCAAACGCATGCTCGCGCGCACGCCCCACCGCGCCGAACTCCTCATCGGCTCGCTCCGCGCTGCCGAGAAGAGGCGACTCCACGCCGACATCGCCGCCGGAGAAGTCCACGCCTGCATCGGCACGCACGCGCTCATACAGGAAGCCGTCGCCTTCCGCAAACTCGGCATCGTCGTCATAGACGAGCAGCACCGCTTCGGCGTCCTCCAACGCGCCAGTTTGCGCGAACGCGGCTTCAACCCCGACGTGCTCGTGATGACGGCCACGCCCATCCCGCGCTCGCTCGCCATGACCGTCTACGGCGACCTCGATGTCTCCGTCATAGACGAACTGCCGCCCGGTCGCACGCCGATCAAAACGGTCGTCGTCGGCGAAGACCAGCGCGCCGGAGTTTACAAGGGAGTCGAGCGCGAAATTCGCGCGGGGCGTCAGGCTTACATCGTCTATCCGCTCGTCGAAGAGTCGGAGAAGATGGACTTGAAAGACGCGACGCGCATGTACGAACACTTGCGCGACCGCGTGTTTCCCACGTTCAGCATCGGCCTCCTGCACGGCAAGATGAAGTCTGCGGAGAAAGAGGAGACGATGCACCGCTTCACGCGCGGCGACGTGCAAATTCTCGTCGCCACCACGGTCGTCGAAGTCGGCGTTGACGTGCCGAACGCGTCCGTCATGGTCATCGAACATGCGGAGCGTTTCGGCCTCTCGCAGTTGCACCAGCTTCGCGGTCGCGTCGGGCGCGGTGCGGAGAAGAGTTTCTGCGTGCTCTTAGCCTCCGACAAACAAACTGCCGTCGCCCGTGAACGCCTCGGCATCATGGAGGAGACCAACGACGGCTTTCGCATCGCCGAAAAAGATTTGGAGATACGCGGCCCCGGCGAAGTGATGGGCACGCGCCAGTCGGGCGTGCCCACCTTCCGCGTCGGCAACCTCGTGCGCGACGTGGCGATACTGGAAGAAGCGCGCAACGAAGCCGACTACTATCTCTCATCGGCGCGCCGACGCACGCGCGAAACTTCCCGCCTCATCGAACGCGTCCGCGCCGACGCGCGCTTCGGTCTGGCCGCCGTCGGTTAAAATTCCTTATTCTTTCGATTTCCGGCTAAATCGTGATAACTTTATTCAAGATCGAGGTGAAATGTTATGTCTAGTATTACTACAACTCATATCGAACTTGACGAACATGGAGTCGCTTGGATTGAGGGAACGCGCGTAAAAGTCATTGAGGTTGCCATTGATAAACTTGTCCACGGTTCAAGTCCCGAAGAGATACATTTTCAATACCCTCACCTATCTTTAGCCCAAATACATGCGGCCTTAGCTTTCTATTATGACAACCAAGCAGAATTGGATGCTGATATCAAGAGGCGTTGGAATGAGGCCAGCGAGCTAACCGCAAACGCCTCCGACATCTCGCTCCGGCAAAAGCTGCTGTCACTGAAAAAGGAGCGCGCCGGGGAAAAGCTCTCCGGCAGGACGTATCGCAGGCGTAATGGCAGTGACCCTTGGCACTGGTGTAGCAATTGCTCAACATGGCCTGAATCAGCCTACGAGGAGAAGACAGTTTTACTCGCCGGAGAACGTTGTAATGAGTGTTCTGCCAAAGAGCTTAATGGTAACTGTCTTCCGTGAGTGTGAAGTTATACATGGACGTTCATGTGCGCCGTGCAGTCACCGATGGGTTACGCCTGCGCGGTGTGGAAGTGTTAACAGCGCAGGAGGATGGGGCAGGCGAGTTTGACGATCCGAGACTCTTGAGCCGGGCAACTGAGTTGGGGCGCATCCTGTTCACGCAGGACGATGATTTATTACGTGAAGCAAGGAGACGACAGCAAAGCGGCGAGGCTTTTGCGGGAGTTATTTACGGTCATCAATTAAACGTCTCCGTCGGTCAGTGTGTGGACGATTTGGAACTGATAGCTCAAGTTTCTGAGGCGGAGGAATGGTTGAATCGGCTGTTATATCTACCATTGAAATAGCGCTCGTTCTAGATGCCCGCTTCGTTAAGCAGCCATTCTGAATTCATCTTAAATAATCTCATATCGTGAGAATCATCGCGGGACAATATCGCGGGCGGGTTTTGAAAAGCCCGCCCTCCATGCAGATTCGCCCAACCTCCGACCGCCTGCGCGAGACGCTCTTCAACGTCATCGCCCCGCGTATCGAAGGCGCGCGCTTCCTCGATCTGTGTGCCGGTTCGGGCGCGGTCGGCATCGAAGCCCTCTCGCGCGGCGCGTCCTTTGTCACCTTCGTTGACCGCTCGCGCAAGATGTGCGGGCTGGTCGAGGCGAATCTCGACCTGTGCGGCGTGCCCGAAGAGTTGACGGAAGTTGCGTTGAGCGAAGCCGCCGATTTCCTGCGACGCGTCGAAGCGCGCGGCACGTTGCCCTACGACATAGCCTTCCTCGATCCGCCCTATGCCGTCGATTACACGCCCATTCTCGATCTCTTCGGCGCGCGCACACCGCTGCTACTCGCCGCGGGCGGCATCATCGTCGTCGAGCATCATCACAAAAACAATCTACGGGACGCCGTCGGCAACATCCGACGCTGGCGCATACTGAAACAGGGCGACTCGGCTTTGAGTTTCTACGAGGCGGAAGGCGCGGAATGAGCTTGAGCCTCAGCCTGTCTCGCGTTTGAAACTTACGCGCGGAAGCAATAGACTGTTCTGCAAACGACACACAATCATGCTTGTACTCGGAATCGAAAGCTCTTGCGACGAAACGGCGGCGGCGCTCGTGCGCGACGGTCGCGAAATGATCTCGTCCGTTATCTCTTCGCAGATCGAAACGCACAAACGCTTCGGCGGCGTCGTGCCCGAACTCGCCTCGCGCGAGCATCTGGATAAGATCGTGCCGGTCGTGGAAGAAGCGTTCGCGCGCGCTCGCGTCGAGAAGCGCGAGATTGACGGCATCGCGGTCACGCAGGGGCCGGGGCTGGTCGGTTCGCTCCTCGTCGGCATCAGTTACGCGAAGGCGATGGCCTACGCGTTAGAGAAGCCGCTCGTCGGCGTCAACCACATCGAGGGGCATATCTATTCTGTGGTCTTCGAGAACCCGCCGATTGAGTATCCGGCTTTCGCGCTCATCGTGTCGGGCGGGCACACGAACCTTTTTCTCTTACCCGAACCGGGCAGGTACAAGGTGCTCGCGCGCACGCGCGACGACGCGGCGGGCGAAGCCTTCGACAAGGTGGCGAAGATGTTGGGACTCGGCTACCCGGGCGGGCCTATCATCGAACGCTTGGCGCGCGAGGGCGACGCGCGCGCCGTCCCTTTCAGCGTGCCGCGCATGGGCGACGGGCTGCCCGATTTCAGTTTCAGCGGACTCAAAACCGCCGTCTCGAAATACGTGCGCGAGACCGGACTGCAACCCGTCGCGGAGGGCGACAGTGCTTCGCAGGCGGTGAAAGATTTGGCCGCGAGTTTCCAAAGCGTCGTCGTGCGCTCGCTCGTCGGTACGACGGAGAAGTTGGCGGCGGAGCACCGGCCACACACGCTGATCGTCGCGGGCGGCGTCGCATGTAACAGCGCGCTCAGAGATGCGGCGACGGCGGCGGGCGAGCGCATGGGAATTCCGGTTTACTTTCCTTCGCGCCATCTCTCGACCGACAACGCGGCGATGATCGCCGCCGCCGGAACGGTCAAACTCCAGGCAGGCGAACGCGCCGACCTCTCGCTCAACGCCGACGTGTCGCTTCGACTCGGAAACGTAGACGCTGCGGAGGACGCCGCGCGTCGCGGTCACATCCGGTACAGACAATAGAAGAAACGATGAAGCAGGAACGCGGAAGGATGAACTGAAAACAGAAAGTCTTCAGTTCATCCTTCCGCGTTCCTACTTCATCGTTAAACTCAAAGCCGCCTGACCTGTGAAGGCCAAGCGGCTCTTTGTTGCCGGCGAGTGTGCGAGGGGGCGTTCTTGCGAGCGCCACCGGCTCACCGACGAACTCTGTAATAGGTTTGATTGGGCTTTGCCCAAAAAGTCTGCGTCAACCCCAAGATGATGAGCTTACTCAGTTGACCTTCCTCAACATATCCACACGTTTTCGACTTTTTGGGCAAAGCCGTTTGATTGTTAGGGCTTGTTATCAGCCACCATCTCCCTGACCACGATGTTCTTCGCAAACTTGATCGGCTTCGCCTCGTCAAGCTCGATTGTCACAACGTCGTCCACCCGCAAGTCTTTGCTGTGAACGTACTGCTTGCCGCGTTTCACCTGCGTCTTGATCTGGCAGACGGCGATGACGTGTTCGATGCCTTCGCGCGTCATGACGGAAATGCGCTCGTCGCCCACTTCCACGACGCGGACATTAACCAGACGCCCTTCCGTGTCGTTATCATCAAAATTCGCCGCACGCGCGGCGTTCGCTCCGAGCGTTAACAACAAGGCCACAGCGCCCAACATCACGAGGTTTTTTCTTTTCATTTTCCAGACCCCCTTTGCCACATCCGTCTTGGGAGAGACGCGCACCGGTTTGCCGCCTGCCTACAGTGCAAACTTTGTGCCTCTGTGCGGCTGGATTCCAAAAGACTGGAATTTAAGGGAATAACGCGGAAACCGCCCGCCTGCGGGAACGACGTTTAATGTCGGCTGACCCGTTGCCGTCCGTATTATTACGCGACAGCACGATTATTTGTATCGTTGCAAAACGCTCGAAATCGTCGCCCTTGCGCGCCGCAAGCGTTTTCGCACGCACAAAGAAAAGCCGCCTTTCCGGTGAAAGGGCGGCTTTCGAACAAGTCGGCTTGAGCGTTTAACCGAAGATGTCGCGCACGCGGTCGATGAGTCCTTTGTCTTCGAGGTCGCGGTCTTCGATCTTGGAGAGTTCTTCGAGTAGGCGACGCTGTTCGCGCGTGAGATTGGTCGGCGTGCGGAGTTCGACGGAGACGTACAGGTCGCCGTAACCGCGACCGCCGAGCACGGGCATGCCGTGCCCCTTGAGTGTGAAGACTTTGCCCGTCTGCGTGCCCGCCGGAATCTTCAAAGGCTGTTCGCCTTTCAGAGTGTTGACCATGATCTCCGAGCCGAGCGCGGCCTGCGCGAACGTGATGGGCACGGCGGCGTAGAGATTGCTGCCCTGTCGCTCGAACTGCTCGTGCTCTTTGACGCGGAAGACTACGTAGAGATCGCCCGACCCGCCGCCCTGCGTGCCGCCTTCGCCCTCGCCCGTGACGCGCAGGCGCGACCCCGTCTCGACGCCCGCAGGGACTTTCACTTCCATCTGCCGCTCGCGCTCCACGCGCCCCGCGCCCCTGCACGTCTCGCAAGGGTTCTTGATGATGCGTCCCGTGCCGCGACACGCGCCGCATGTGCGCGCGACGGAGAAGAAGCCCTGTTGATAACGAACCTGCCCCGCGCCGCTGCACGTAGAACAAGTTTCCGGCTGCGTGCCGCTCTGCGCGCCCGTGCCCGTGCACGTCTCGCACGTCTCAAGGCGCGGGATGCGCAGCTGCGCCGTCATCCCTTCCGCCGCCTGTTCGAGCGTGATCTCTAAATCGTAACGTAAATCCGCGCCGCGCTGTCCGGTCGAACGGCGCGAGCCGCCCGCCCCCGCGCGCCCGCCGAACACGTCGCCGAACCCGAACAGGTCGCCGAGAATGTCTTCGATGCCGCCGAAACCTTGTGCGCCCCAGTTTGCCCCCGCGCCCGCCGCGCTGCTCGAAACGCCCGCGTGCCCGAAGCGATCATAACGCGCGCGCTGCTCCGCGTTTGAAAGCACGCCGTAAGCTTCGGCCACCTCCTTGAACGTCTCCTCTGCCTCCGTGTCGCCCGGATTTTTATCCGGATGATAACGGATGGCGAGACGCTTGTACGCGCTCTTCAACTCCTGCTCGGTCGCATTGCGCCCGACGCCCAGTACTTCGTAATAATCCTTTTTGCTCATAACACCCATAAGTGACAAGTGACGAGTGACAGGTGACAAGTTAAAACCAAAACCAATTATAACTTGTCACTCGTCACTCGTCACTTGTCGCTATTCTTGGAAATTCTTCAGCCCGCCTCTTTGTTGTTGGGCGTGACGGCGCTGGCCGCCGGAGTTGCCCCGCTGAGCAGCGCGTTCGTCAGCATCGTGGCGATGCGCTCGATGTCTGCCAGCGCTCGTTGCACCTGTTCCTCATCCGTTGACACCACGGCCTCCGCCGATTCGTTGAAGACGCGCACGGCGTCCTGTCGCTCTTCGGGGGAGAGGGCGGCGGACAACTCCTTGAAAGTGCGCTGCGCGCTTCGCGTCAGGCTGTCGAGCCGGTTGCGCATGTGTATCACCTCTTTGGCGCGCTGGTCTTTACTGGCAGAGGTCGCGGCTTCCGCGATCAGAGTGTCAATCTCGTCCGGGTTCAAACCGGAGGTCGGCGTGATGCGCATCTGCTGCTGGCGTCCCGTCGCCTTCTCCTGCGCCGAGACGCTGAGCAGCCCGCTCGCGTCAACTTCAAAAACCACTTCGATCTGCGCCGCCCCGCGCGGCCCCGGCGGAATCCCTACCAACTCGAACTTGCCGAGCGAACGATTGCCCTGCGCGATCTCGCGCTCGCCCTGCAACACGTGAATCTCCACCGTCGATTGATTATCGGCGACGGTCGTGAAAGTCAAACTGCTCTTCAAGGGGATGGTTGAATTGCGCTCGATCAATTTGGTGAAGAGTCCGCCGCGCGTCTCAAGGCCGAGGGAGAGCGGCAAAACGTCGAGCAACACGATGTCTTTGACTTCGCCCGTCAGCACGCCGCCCTGTATGGCCGCGCCCATGCCGACCACTTCGTCGGGGTTAATTTCGGACGAAGCCTCGCGCCCGAAAATCTCGCGCACCGTGCGCGCGATGATGGGCGAGCGCGTCTGCCCGCCGACGAGCAGCACTTTATCAATATTGTCCGGTTGCAGTTTCGCATCCCAGAGCGCCTTCTGGCACGGCTCGATGGTCTGCTCGACGAGGTCTGAGACGAGCGCCTCGAAAGTTTCGCGCGTCAGAGTCTTGCTGAAATGCTTCGGGCCGGAGGCGTCCGCGGCGATGAACGGCAGATTGATGTTCGTCTCCGTCAGCGAAGAGAGTTCACACTTGGCGCGTTCGGCGGCCTCTTTCAGGCGTTGGAGGGCGAGTCGGTCTTCGCGCAAATTGATGCTCGTCTCTTCGCGAAACTGTTCGACCATCCAGTTGATGATGCGCTCGTCGAAATCTTCGCCGCCGAGGAAAGTGTTGCCCGAAGTGGACAGCACCTCGAAGACGCCGTCGTTCATCTCAAGTATGGAAACGTCGAACGTGCCGCCGCCGAGATCGTAGACGACGATGCGCTCGGAGGTGGAGCGACCCAGGCCGTAAGCCAGGGCGGCTGCGGTCGGCTCGTTGATGATGCGCTCGATGCGGAGTCCGGCGATCTTTCCGGCATCTTTCGTCGCCTGCCGCTGCGTGTCGTCGAAGTAGGCGGGCACGGTGACGACGGCCTCCGTGATCGCTTCGCCGAGAAAATCTTCGGCAGCGGCTTTCAGGCGTTGCAGGACGATGCCGGAAATCTCCTGCGGGCTATAGACGCGCCCCTGCACGCGTATGCGCGCGTCGCCGTTTTGCGAGTCGATGATCTCGAACGGCGTGGTTTCGAGCGCGCGCTGCACTTCGGTCGAATCGAACTTACGACCGATGAGGCGTTTGACGGCATAGACGGTGTTGGCGGCGTTGGTCACAGCCTGCCGCTTGGCGATCTGCCCGACGAGCCGCTCGCCCTTATCCGTGAAGCCGACGACCGAAGGCGTCGTGCGCCCGCCTTCTTTGTTCGGGATGATCTGCACCGCGCCGCCTTCCAACACGGCCACGCAGCAATTCGTCGTCCCCAAATCTATGCCGATAACTTTGCCCATAGCTTTTTTAAGAGTGACGAGTGACAAGTGACGGGTGACAAGATAAAGACAAGTCTTGTTTTAACTTGTCACTCGTCACTTGTCACTCGTCACTTGTCACTGTCATCTCGTTGCCACCTTGACCATCGCGGGGCGCAGGAGTTTTTCGCCGAGGCGATAGCCGCGCACGATCTCTTGCATCACGGTATCAGGCTCGAATTCGTCAGTCTGTTCGGTGGCGATAGCTTCGTGAACGTGCGGATCGAAAGGATGCCCGACGGTCGGCACTTGCTCGACGCCCAGATTCGCCAGCACGCCGTTCAACTGCTTGCTGATTAGCTCGACCCCATGCAGAAAATTTTTGAACTCCTGCGACTCCGTCGCCTCGACCGACGACTCGGCTTCGTGCGCGCGCCGCAAGTTGTCCATGACTGGCAACAACTGCCCCAGCACGTCCGCGACGACGCGGTTATAAGTTTCGCTGCGTTCGCGCTCGACGCGCTTGCGGTAGTTGTCGAAATCGGCCTGCCGACGCGCCGCCAGATCGTGTAACTCCTGCTGCTCCGCGCGCACCTTCTGCAATTCGGCTTCGACCATCTCCAACTCGGCCTGCGCCGCGAGCAACTCGGCCTGCATCGCCAGACCGGAACCCGCGCCGCCGCGCGCGCCGGAGGATTGCCTGGCGGGCGGCGCTTTGCCGCCCGCGCGATTCGCCGCGCCTAAGTGGCGGTTCGTGTCCTGCTCGTCGCGTTCTTCGGGCATGTCGGAGCGCGCGGGGCCGCCCGCCGTGTCGCGTTCGTCGGCGTCGGCCTTGCCCTGTTCGCTGTCCTGTTCTCCGCCGCGATCAATGCGCCGCTGCATCTCGGTTTCGTCCTCGTAGATCGAAGCGCGCCCGAGTTCTTCGGGCGTGAGCGCGCTGTCGTCGTCTGCGGGTTCGGACGAGGCGCGATAATCGCTGCCGCCGTCTTCGTCTATGAAACGGACGGGGATGCGTTTGGGAGTCGGGCTGTTTTCGTTAATCATTTCCACTGGACCTTGAAGACCCTCAGCTTGTAAACAGAAACGACCGTCGGGTCGCTTCATACAGTTGATTCAGACGTGCGCGCCTTCTTCGCGCATCATCCGTTCGATCAATTTCGAGACGTGGCTGACGACCGCCATCATGCGTTCATACTCGATCCGCATCGGCCCGACGACGCCGACCGTACCCGCGACGCTGCCCGTCCCGATGCGGTAAGGCGCGGTGATGAGCGCGCAGTTCTGCATCGAGGGCGTCGTCAGTTCGCGCCCGATCTGCACGCGCACGTCGCCGAAGACACGCTCGCGCGTCAGGCACTCGTTCAAGATTTTCACGAGCCGCGTCTTCTCTTCCAGCGTGCGAAACAGCTCGCGCAGGCGTTCGATGTCCGTGAAGTCCGGCTTGACCAGAATGTTCGATGCGCCGTCAACATAAACGTCGCCCGTCGCGGCATCCTCATCTTCCAGACTCAGTTCGCATAACAGCACCGCCGTTTGCAGCAGACGATCATAGAGCGCCTTTTCCGCGCGCATCAGTTGGAGAATCTCCGCGCGAATCTCCTGCAAACTCTTGCCGCTGAACTCCACGTTCAAATAGCGCGCCGTGTGTTCGAGTTCTTCCTGCGTGAGCGGTTCGTCAATGCGTATGATCTTGTTCTGGATGATGTTCGGCGCGAAGACGAGTACGACGAGAATACGCCCGTCCGTCAACTGAACGAATTCTATGTGCTGCAAACGGTTGTCGGCCATCGAGGGCGAGATGACGATGCCGACGTTTTCCGAAAGCTCCGATAAAAGGTGCGACACCTTTTCCATCAGACGGTGCGGGGCGGTCGTCATGCCGCCCTCGCCCTGACGCATGCCGAGCAGACTGTCAATCGCCACCGTGTCGGCGCGCGACAGGCGCGCATCGCCGAGCATGTGATCGACGTAGTAGCGGTAGCCCATGTCGGTCGGGACGCGTCCGGCGGAGGTGTGCGGCTGCTCTACGAGTCCGGCCTCTTCGAGTTCGGCCATCACGTTGCGAATGGTGGCGGCGCTCCAACCGGCACCGCCGCCCGCGAGTCGTTCCGAGACGGTGCGCGAGCCGACCGGCTCGCCCGTCCCCAGGTGCTCTTTGATGATGGCGGACAGGACGAACCGCGCGCGCGCGTCGGGCACTCGCTCGGAGGTCATCGTCGATGTCGAACTACGATTTGCCATCTGGTGCTTCGGGGAGCGGTGTGCGGGGAACTTTGGCGGTCTCTACGAGGCGTTTGCGGCTCGCCTCGCCGAGTGGCATATCAATCATTACCGCCCCGTCTAAAGCCTGTCAAGTTTTAATTTTACACGCCTGAGACACTCTTTGCGCGTGCAGTATAACGGAAGTAGGAAACGGGGCGCAATCGCGTGCCGACGCAAGCCGGAGAACACCCCGCCGTCACGCCCGCCCGCCACAATTTATAGATTTCACAAGAGTTAGCGGCGCGCAGCGACGAGCGAACCGGCTTTAAGAGTTAAACTCTCTAAGGATTAGACTTAACCCGTGCCCTGCGAAGCCCTCCGGCTGGCCTCCGGCGACTCTTTGCTCCCAATTGATGTTTTGAAAAGGCTTAACGGAGGGCGCGGAAAGGTGCGTTGACGCCCGCCCGAACGATTCGTAATATAGGGCTGCGCCCGGCCTCAGTCGCAACCTTAGAGCAGCGGTTTCCGTTTGAAGTTTTTTCGGACACTCGGCCAGCCGCTTGCGCCGTCGCACATCTCGCTTCAAGTTCGTTAATTGTTAGCGCAAAATTCGGTTCGCCTATGTCAGCCGCGCAGACAAATCTCAGCCCCCTTTTCGCGGACGCCTTCCGGCAGCTTGAGCGCAATCACCCGCCGCCGGAGGTGGACGTGCGCTTCTACCCTTACGCCGGACTCAGACACACGATCCGACGCCGTTCGGGGCGCATCTACGTACGCCTCTCAGACATCTTTCGCGACGCGCCCGCCAACGTCCAACGCGCGCTCGCTTTCATGCTCGTCGCCTCGCTCCTGCGCCGCCCGACGCCGCAAGTTCACGAGCGCGTCTATCGCGACTACGCGTTTTCGCCGCAGGTGCAGCGCGCCTCCGACATCGCGCGCCGCCAGCGCGGGCGCAAGATGATCTCCACCTCACGCGGCAATTATCACAACCTCGACCGCCTGTTCGCGCGTCTCAACCGCCGCTATTTCGACGACCGAATGGAGAAGCCCACGCTCACCTGGTCGCAAAGGCGCACGCGGCGCATTCTCGGCCATCACGATCCGGCCTTCAACACCATCGTCATCAGCAAGACGCTGGACGCGCCCGACGTGCCCGAATGGTTTGTCGAGTACATCCTCTACCACGAGATGCTGCACATCAAGCACCCGGCGCGCATCATCAACGGTCGTCGCCACTCGCACACGAAGGCCTTTCTCGCCGAAGAGGAACGCTACCCGCTCTTCAACGAAGCGCAGGCGTGGCTCGACCACGTCGCGCGCGAACGCCGCGCGCCGCACACCCGCGCCGCCTGACTTCTTGCGCCTGCCGCACCACACTTTTTTGAAACTTTCCACGCCCGTCAGCGTTCTTACAAGCAGGAAGGTGGGCTCCTCCGAAAAGGACGGGCGGCGGCAGGCACGCGTTACTGCGAAGTGGCGTTTGCAAGTCACCGCCCGTCCTTTTATTTGTCCGTTGTCAGTAGCCAGTTGTCCGTTGTTCAATCCAATCTTTAGTAACTCGCCTTCATAATCATAAACAACGGACAACTGACTACTGACAACGGACAAGCCTCTTCCTTGACACGTTCCGGTCGCCGTGATTTCATGCCTTACAAATTGTCTTAAAATTCGATCCGGTATTTTGTAAGGAGATTCCACATGGGCGAAAGTGTTTTCAAGGGCGTCGAGATGGTCGGCACGTCAGATCAAAGTTTCAGTCATGCCATCGAGGTGGCGGTCAACCGCGCGCGTCAGTCGTTGCGCAATCTCTCCTGGTTCATCGTGAAGGAACAACGCGGCGGGCTGCAACAGGGGCGGCTCGAATATCAGGTGACGCTCGAAGTCTATTTCAAACTAGAAGCGGGCGGCAGCGACGCGGCGGGCGAGTGAGCGCGTGCGTCCGGCGGCACGATTCGCGGCTGGACAAAGCCCGCACGTGCTGGCTAGACTACGCAGTTTGCGAGGGGGTGTTATTCCAGACTGAGAGCAGAGCGCGCGCAAAGCCGCGTGCAAAATTTATTCGACACGGAGCGAGATAATTCATGGCGATTCCAGCAACACAAATCCGACGCGGGATGGTGATTCTCTTCGAGGGCAATTTGTGCAAAGTGATCGACTTCCGGCATCACACGCCCGGCAACCTGCGCGCGATGGTGCAAACCAAGATGCGCAACCTGCGCACCGGCTCGTCCTTCGAGCACCGCTTCCGCTCCTCCGACACGGTGGACAAAGCCTCGCTCGAACAGCACGAGATGGAGTACATGTACTCGGACGGCTCGCAGCACCATTTCATGAACACGGAGAACTACGAGCAGACCGCGCTCACCGCAGAAGACCTTGGCGACATGGCCGAGTGGCTTACGCCGGGCTTGAAGCTTCAGGTGGAGTTCTACGAAGGCGCGCCCATCGGCATCACTTTGCCGCCCTCTATGGAACTCACCGTCACGCGCACCGAGCCGACGCTCAAAGGCGCGACCGTCTCGAACGTCAACAAACCGGCCACGCTCGAAAACGGCGTGACCATCACCGTCCCGCCCTTCGTCAACGAAGGCGACCGCATCCGCGTCGATCCGACGGAAGGCCGCTACATCGAACGGGCGAAATAAAACAGTGACAAGTGACGCGTGACAAGTGACGAGATAAAGCAGTAAATCGTCAATCGTGAATAGACTAAAACAATCTTTCTCTATTCAGAATTGACGATTCACGATTTACGTCTTTTCCAACTTGTCACTCGTCACTTGTCACTCGTCACTGTTCTCTGATGTATCTTCTCTACAGCCTCCTTCTCACCTTCGCCATCTTCGCGCTGCTGCCGTTGTTTCTCTTTGACGCGTTGCGTCACGGGAAATACGTGGCCGGTTTGCGCGAGCGTCTGGGCGGCGTGCCGGAGTTGGACGCGGGCGGGCGCAAGAAGATCGTCTGGTTGCACTGCGTCTCGGTCGGCGAGACGCAGGCGGCGCGACCGCTCGCGCGCGCGCTCATCGAACGCTTCCCCACGCACGCGCTCGTCGTCTCTACCACAACGCTCACCGGACAAAAACTGGCGCGCGAAGTCTTCCGCGACGACGCGGCAGCTGTTTTTTACTTCCCCTTCGACTGGGCGCTCAGCGTGCGCCGCACGCTCCGTAGAATCAAGCCCTCGCTCGTGCTCGTCATGGAGACCGAACTCTGGCCGCGCTTCCTGCGAGAGTGCGAAAGGGGCGGCGTGCCCGTCGCGCTCGTCAACGGGCGCATCTCCGAAAAGTCGTTTAAGAATTACCGCAGGCTCGGTCGTTTCATCAAAAGCGTCACGGCGACGCTCACGCTCGCAGTCATGCAGACGGAGGCCGACGCCGAAAGAATCCGCGCGCTCGGACTCGCGCCCGAACGCGTGCGCGTTTCCGGCAACATCAAATTCGACGCGAACACAGAGACGGGCGAGCAAGCCGTCACCGCCGAACTGCGCGAACGTTTCGCGTTCGGCGACGACGACAGGCAACCGCTCATCGTCGCCGCCAGCACGCACGCGCCGGAAGAAGCGATCACGCTCGACGCGTTCAAACAGACTCTCGGCGCGCTCGATAACAATAAACGCCCGCGCCTGCTCATCGCGCCGCGCCATCCCGAACGCTTCAACGAAGTGGCCGCTCTGCTCGGCGCGAGCGGTCTCGCGTGGGCGCGTCGTTCGAGTGCGGCAAAGACTACAGATGCCGCCTGCGATGTCGTGCTGCTCGACAGCATCGGCGAATTGCGCGGCGTCTACCCGCTCGCCGCGCTTGTCTTCGTCGGCGGCAGCATCGCGCCCACGGGCGGCCACAACGTACTCGAACCCGCCGCCGCCGCGCGCTGCATCATCACCGGCGCGCACACCTTCAACTTCTCTTCCATCACCCGCGACTTTCTCGAACGCGACGCGCTCATACAGTTGCCCGCGCTCAATGAGCGCGACGCGCCCTCCGCGCTGGCGCAAATTTTCCGCGAGTTGTTAAATACTGACGAACGCCGACACCGCACGGGCGAACGCGCGCGCGCCGCGCTCGAACAAAATCGCGGCGCGACGGACAAAACCATCGAATATCTCGCTCCAATGTTTGAACAACAGAGGTCAGAGGTCGGAGGTCAGAGGTCAGTCAAGATTTGAGCCTGCGTTATCAACTCAGTTTCGACCAATCCTTATCTGATTTTTTTCTAACTTCTAACCTCTAACCTCTGCCTTTATGCCCCTGAGAGACCTTGCCTTCGCACCGCTCAGCGTCGCCTACGGCGCGGCGGGCGGCGCGCGTCGTGCGCTGTATCGCGCGGGCGTGTTGAGGGTCGAACGCGTCGGCGTTCCGGTCCTGAGCGTCGGGAACATCACGGCGGGCGGCACGGGCAAGACGCCGCTCGTCGAATGGCTGGCGCGCGAGGCGGCGAGCGCGGGGCGGCGCGTCTGCATACTCACGCGCGGCTACGGACGTGTGGATGAGGGCAAGCGCGTCGTCGTCTCGGATGGC
>DATHBB010000294.1:0-7477 GCA_035296385.1 Pyrinomonadaceae bacterium
CGATAGGAAAGCTGATAGCGGCAATACCATCGGACGCAGAGCAGGATGATATCCGGGGCGTAGTGCCGCCATTTGAAGGGTGAGGAGTTATGCTTCATGAACAGTCCTGATGAGATGAGTTGAGAGAACCTGAAAGAGGGATAATACCTAAAAGACTATTCTTGCAACACTGCCGTCGGGCTGTCTACCGGCTATCAACCACCGTCTACATTCTCACGGCACGCAGCGGTCGAGGCGCGAGGCGAGGAGGTCAATGCTCTTGAGTCGGTGGGTTGCGGTGTCGAGCGCGAGGCGCGCGCCTAGCCTCCCGTTGGCGCAGTTGAGCCTGATGAGGCTCTCGCCCTTGCCGTCGCCGGAGAGTGCTTCGCCCGCCTTGCACTCGCCCCAGAGGGTGGCGGAGGCGAACTGCCGACGCATCCGTTCGAGGTCGAGGCCGGGGGCGGCCAGCGCCCCGGCGGCCTTCGCATCCCACGAACCGAGGAGCCGCACGACCGACTCCAACATCTTATTCGTCTCTTCCGAAGGCGGCATCACCGACTGCGTGTTGAGGGCTTGGACGCGGGGCGTGCTCGTCGGCGCGAGCGTGATCGTGACGTTTACCCAGCCGCGCTCGCACGGCATCTTCCACGACCCACGCAGTGCGTTCTCGGCATCAATTTTCGCGTCCGTGCGACAGGCGCCGTGCCTCTCCGCGAGTTCTTTGAAGGCGGCGGCGCGGCGCGCGGCGGGTTCGTCCATGAAGAGGTTGTCGGCGGCGATGCGCGACGCCAACCGGTCGTCCCACTTGTTAACGAGTTGCGACACGTCCCTCTGCGCCGCGAGGAGCGCGGGCGCGGGCTCGATGACGCGCTTCTGCAAAGCGCCCGTGCGGTGCAGGGCGGTGAGTGCGTCGTTGAACATCGTGTTCCAACCGCCGTAGGTGACGTTCGCCATCCCGATCAACCCGACACCGTATTCCGGCAGCCAGCGCATCAAAGAGCCGTAGCCGGGCAGTCCTCCACCGTGGCTGACGATGTAATCGTGGCGGCAGTCCTCTGTGACGGAGAGGCCGTAGCCGTAAGAGTAGCTGCTGAGCTGGAGCGGGGCGTCAACCGAGTTGCGGTAGACGCTCGTTCCCTCGGCCCGCCACGCCTGCTGCATCTCGCGGGCGGAGGCGCGCGAGATCGGCCCCCGCTCCGGCTCATCGCGCGGCGGGAAGGCCGACATCAGAAAAGCGACGTAGCGCGAGAGGTCGCGCGCCGAAGTCCAGAGGCCACCCATCGCGCCGAACGAGCCGTGCGCGAGTAGCGCCTCGGACTTCCACGCGTTGTCCTCCGAACGGTAACCTGCCGCGACGCGCTCGCGCGGGATTTCGCTCACCTCGAAAGTGCTGGCGCTCATCCCCAACGGTCGGAGTATCTCGTCACGAACGTACTGTGCATAAGGTCGCCCGGAAGCACGGGCTATGACTTGGCCGAGGATGGCGAATCCGTAGTTCGAATACTCGAAGGCCACGCCGGGCGGGTTGGAGAAGGGGATGCCGGCACGCATCCACTCGCGCATCGTCTCGTCGGTCTGTGCCAACTGGCGGTCGCCCCAGGGGTTATCTTCGGGGAAGCCTTCGGAGTGCGTGAGCAGGTGGCGTATGGTGATCGCGGGCGAGTCCTTCGTCGGGTAGGGAAGCGAGGCGAGTTCCGGCACGTAACGCGAGACGGGGTCGTCCAGAGAGAGCTTGCCTTCGTCGCGCAGCTTGAGGACGGCCATCGCCGTGAAGCTCTTGGTCATCGAGGCGATGCGGAAGACCGAGTCGGGCGTGACGGGCGCGCGCGTCTCTGTGTTCTGCACGCCTGCCGTCTTCACCCACACCAACTCCCCATCTACGATGATGCCCAACACGGCGCCCGGCCTCTTGTATCGCTCGAACCAGGCCGCGAATTGCCGCTCGATCTCGGGGAAGGCGACCGCCAGCTTGCGCGCCCGTTCCGGGTCGGCGAAGCGCGGCGGCGGCATCGCTCCGGTCGAGAAACGGCGCTCCTGCGCGACCGTGCCCGCGCCGCACACGAGGGAGACAAGCAGTAAAGTGGTCAGGACTGTTATGAGCCTCCGGGCATGACGCATCTTGAAACCTCCGCGATGAGACGAAATCTGATAGGAAGAGCATGCGGGAGAACGTCGGCGAGTATAAACAGAACCGTGTTAGGAAGTGAACTCCCTGAGAGGGGCGCCTGCTTTAGCAACTTAATGGCCGCTTTGATTTCAAAACATTCCCAAACGGGACCGTGAAAGAAGACCCAACGATCTTTTGCGCCTCATAATTATCTTTGCACCGCAACCGTTTAAGAGAAGCGGGCCACGGAGTGTTCCGTGGCCCGCTTCGCTGTGATGCACCAGATTTAACTTGTTTAGAAAACAAACTTCAACTGGTAACGGATGGTGCGCCCCCCGGCATCGGTCCCGATAGTGTCAGGTTGAAGGAAACGTCCGGCAACCGAAGTCAGGACGGTTACGGGAAGACTCCCGCTCCCGGGAGTGAAGACGCTGACGCTCCCCTGCAAGGGGTTGGGGCGGTTGAAGAGGTTGAAGAATTCCGTGCGGAATTCCAACCGCGTGTTCTCGGTTATTCGCGTGCGCTTGGTGATATTCAGGTCAAACAGTTGCGTTCCCGGCGTGCGCAACGTGTTGCGTCCGAGGTTCCCCGTCCGGCCCGAGTTAGCCAGTATACCGATGTACCTGGCTTCGGCTGGGTTAACACATGAGCCTGCGCCGCTTGGCGCGTCCGTGTAGAAGAGGGTGCCGGCGGTCGTGACGCCGCACGGGTTCGCGACGTTCGCGACCGCAAGAGACGGGATGGCGCGCGTGCCTTCCACCCCGTTGGGGTTGAAGTCCGGGCGGTCGAAGTTGCCGCCGATTCCGTCAGCGTCGGCTCCGTTGGCGACCGTGACGGGAACGCCCGTCTCGAAGGTCGTGACGCCGGAGAGTTCCCACCCGCCGAGGGCGTGCCCTATGAATCCGCGTTGCTCCCTGAGCCAGGGCAGTTGGTAGACATAGGTGAACACGGCGCGGTGCGTGCGGTCGAAGAAGGAGACGGCGCGCTCCAGGCGGTTGTCGAAGCCGAGGATGGGCGGTCGCGCCGCCTGCTGCGGCAGGTTGACGCTGCCTACGGCGAAGACCTCGCTGCCGTTATCAATAAGCTTCGACCAGGTATAACCGGCGGTCAGCGCCAGGTTGTTGGAGAAGCGGCGGCGCACCTCCATTTGCCCGGCGTGGTAGATCGAGGAGCCGCCGTTGGTACGCGTCAGTCGCGCGCCTTGCAGGATGTCGAGGCGGTTCGACAGAGGGCACGGTGTGCCGACGGCGAAGTTCGTGCCGGCGGCCTGCGCCGCGGTCAGGTTCGCGCCGGGCGTGCAGGCCTTCGGGTACCCCGCGGGCGGGGTGCTTCGCAGGTTTTCGGGCAGCAGCGGGTTAAGGTCTTCATTGATGTAGAGCTTGGTGCCCTTCGAGCCGACGTAGGAGACATCAAGGATGAAGTTGCTCGGCAGCTCGCGCTGTATGCCGACCGACCAGCGCTGGTAGTAAGGGTTGACGAGGTTGGGCGCTACGAGAGTCTGCCCATCAAGCGGCGAGAGTGGCCGTGCGGCGGTCGGGAGCGACGCCGAAAGGTTAGCCAGTCCGCGCGGGTTCGCAGCCGTGACCGTCGATGGCACGGAGGTCGAGACGATATTGGGCGAGGATGCCGCCGCGTTCGATGAGATGTTATCGAAGAACGAGTCGTAAGTGATCTGGTAGCCGGCTCGCAGGACGGTGCGCCGCTCGCCGAAGAGCGTGCCGAGCAGCCCGTCGGTGATGGAAGGCGAGTAGGCGACGCCGAATGTGGGCGCGAAGTTGTTCCGGTCTTTCGGGGCCTCGTTCGGCTGGCTAAACGGGCCGGTGCGCGTCACGGGGTCGAGGTTAAAGATGCCGGTGAAGGTCTGTGTGACGAGCGAGGTGACGGGCTTTCCGAAGTCCTCGTAACGCATCCCGAGCGTGAGGGTCAGAGCGTCGGTGGCGCGCCAGCGGTCCTGAAAGAAATAGGACTGCCGGATGCGCCGCGGGTAGAAGACATCGACGCCGAAGTCGCGCGCGGCGGAGCCGCCCGAGCCGCCGAAGTCGTCTATGAAATTGGCGAAGCCGGTGAAGCCGGTGCTGGCCTGGTAGGTCAGGTCGGGACGCGTGCGGAAAGGCACCTGCTGACGGGAGCGCTGGTTGAGCACCTCCCCACCGAAGCGGAAGGTGTGATCGCCGCGCAGGTACGTCATCGTGTCCTGAATGATGTAGTTGTTGGAGATGCGCCCCTGCGGAAGATTCGAGGGAACGCCGATAGCGGGGCCCCCGCCGGAGGGCGCGACCTGGTTGATGGTGATCGACCCGAGGGACGAGGCCAGCGGGTTCGCGCCGCTGATCGGGAAGTCGAACGCGATGCGACCGTAGCCGACGCGCAGGTCGTTCGTCAGCGAGGGGGAGAAGGTGTGAGTCTCCTGGAGCAGGAGGTTCTGCGTGGCGTTGATGTTCGCCACCTCGAAGCCGATGATGAAATTAGCCAGAGCCCCCGTCGGCTGGAGTCGATTGCCGTAGACGTAGCGGGCGGAGAACTGGTCGTTGGGACCAATCGAGTGATCGATGCGCCCGATGATCTGGCGGTCTTTGAAGACGTTGGGGAAGGTGCCGACGAACGTCCCGAACTCGATGTTGCAGGGCGCCGGGCAGCCCGGGCGCGCGCCAATGGCTATGTTCTGGAAGCCGGACGCGGCGATTGAGTTCTGCGTCACGCCGAGGTAGGTGTCGAGGTTGCTGCTCGTGCCCGGCGAGAAGATCGAACCCAAACGCGCGCGCCCGGCGGCGGAGGGCGTGGTAATAGTCACATTGCCGGTTGAGAGCTGGCGCTCCTCCTGAAAGGAGGCGAAGAAGAAGGTGCGATTGCGACCGCTCCAGTAGGGGCGGCCTCCCTCGCCGAAGCGGGGCAGGAAGACCGGGCCGCCGATGGTCGCGGAATAAACCTGTTGCGTGCCCGGGTCGAGACGGCCCTGACCGGCGATGCGTGGGTCGCGCCCGAGGCTACTCGTGATCGCGTCGTCGCGGGTGGAATCGAGGAAGGCCGACAGCGTGCCGTGGAAGTCGTTCGTCCCCGCCTTCGTGATCGTGTTGATGACGGCGCCGCCCGCGCGTCCGAACTCGGCATCAAAGTTCGATGTCTGCACTGAAACCTCGGCGACGGCGTCCGGGTTCGTCACCTGATAACCCTGGCCGGCTACCGACGTGTCGTTGTTCTCAATGCCGTCGAGGAGGAAATTGTTAGAACGCCCTCGCGCGCCGTTGACGGAGAAGGTGCCGATGCCGGGGCCGAAGCGGTTTGACGAGACACCGGGTATGGTCAGTGCCAGCAGCGCCGGGTTGCGGCTGGCGATGGGCAGTTCTCTCACCTGCTGCTGTGAGATGTTGCCGCCGCGCACGGGCGCTTCCGTCTGGAGCGCCGCGCCCGCTTCGGCCACAACGTCAATCGTTACCTGTTGACCGCCCGGCTGCAGTTGTGCATCAACCTGTGAGTTCTGGTTGGCGTTGACGATGATGTTTGCCTTCGTCAACTCTCCGAAGCCGCCGGTGCTGATGACCACCGTGTAGGTGCCCAGTTCGACCGCGTCGAAGCGGTAAAAGCCTTCCTCGTTTGAGGTCGTGGCGCGCGAGATATTAGTCTGCGGGTTGGTCAGGGTGACGTTCGCCCCACTGATGACGGCCCCTGTGGGGTCACTCACCACACCGCTCACTGTTCCGCGACTGGTCTGCGACGCGACGTTTACGACCGGTGCGAGCAGCGCGATGATAAGCATGACAGCTCTAATTTTCATTTCTAATCTCTCCTGAAAAGTTCTTAACTGAATGTCGTCTGAGGCCACCCGGTTCGACTGTGACAACAATGTCCCGCGGGCACACCTGTCCCTTGAAGGCTTCAACATCAATTCAAGAAATTGGAAGCTTTCTGTGATTGATGGTGAGCGAAATCTCAACCGATCACTTGCACAAGCAGAAGGGCAAAGTATGTGCCGCTCACCCGAAGTTGAGCGTTTCCCTTGGCAGACAACTTATACGTAATGAGGCTTGACTGCGGGCACACCTGAATCTTGGAGATTTCGGATTCACTTATGAATTACTGAATCACGTCACGACCAGGCCAGTACAAAATGTTGGATGTGGATGCAAGGGCGATTCGTCGGAAGCGACGACCTGCTGGGTGATAAAACTGTGACGAATGAGTTGATAAGATCGGTAGTGTTGCAAAAAATATTTTGGCCGCAATTAGTTGTGCTGACGAGTATGTAAGTGCCTCAATATCTTGTGTAGTTAGAATGTTTTTGCAACACTACCGCGCCGAGCGGGTCGTGGAGTATGACGTTGAGGAGGTAGTGGAGACCCGCGGGGCGCTCCCGTTGCGCTGGCGCTTAGAAGAGTATTCGCCCTTCAACCCCGTCCGCCCCTAAGCTGTCGCCGCCGTATGAGCGCAGAGCACACCACGACACGCTCGGCTCCAAATCAGTCTTTGCAACGAAACCTCGCTTCAACCCCTCGGATAAATAGAAAGTGAGTTGCCGAGGAATTTGATGTATCTTAACGTCCGCATCCGGCAGTCTTCCCGGTGTCACGACCGATCCCGCCCCGTGGTGCCGGTTACGACCGTGCGCAGCTTGCCAGCCGGTTCGTTGATGCCGGGGGTCTCTTATCAAATGGCTGGCTTGCGGGGCGGCACCAGATTTCTGTGAAACGACTGACGAGGAGAGGTTCTTGTGAAAACTGAAACCACGCCGACAGCCAACGACACTAACGGGAAATCCTCTCGCTGGATAGATCGGGCGCTTAACATGGTCGAGCGGATCGGGAATCGTCTCCCCGATCCGGCGGCGCTCTTCCTGATCCTGCTTATCGTCGTGTGGCTCCTGTCGGCGCTGCTCGCGCCGGTTCAGTTTACGGAGCTGGACCCGCGGAGCGGCAAGCCCATCCAGATCAACAACCAGTTGACGGGCACCTCCATCGCGACCTTCCTCTCGACGATGGTGACGACCTTCACGAGTTTCCACCCGCTCGGGGTGGTCCTCGTCGCCCTGCTCGGCGTCGGCGTCGCGGAGCACACGGGCTTTATCAACGCGTCCCTCAAAGGTCTGCTGAGCTTCACCCCGAAGTTGCTGCTCACGCCGATGCTCATCCTCGTTGCCGTTATCAGCCATACGGCCGCCGACGCCGGCTACGTCCTCGTCATCCCCTTGGGGGGCGTCATCTTCTACGCCGCGGGCCGCCACCCGCTGGCGGGGATCGCCGCCGCGTTCGCGGGGGTGTCCGGTGGCTTCAGCGCGAACTTTGTCCCGTCCAGCATCGTCCCCCTGCTCGCCAGCCTGACCCAATCCGCCGCGCAGGTCATCGACCCGACGCGCGCAGTCAACCCGCTCTCCAACTCGTTCTTCACCGGCGCCTCGTG
>DATHBB010000295.1:0-4604 GCA_035296385.1 Pyrinomonadaceae bacterium
TGGCCGCTGATGGCTTTCGGCAACCCGTAAGCTCTGCCGAAGAAATCAATCGCGCCCGCCTCGCCGTAGTTCTGCGTGTAGATGGCGCACTTCATTTGCTCTTCCGGCGGGAGGTTGTGAAAGACGCGTGCGACCGTCGCCGTCATGTTCTCCCAACCGAACATGTCCGCGTAGTGCTGCGGCAGGCGCCCCAGTTTTTGATTCTCAGTCTTGACACCCTCCTGCATCCCGAACGTGCGCGCGTAGCGTATGAACGTCTCGACGGGCAACACCGGCAACACCAACGGGGCTAACGCCGCCCCGCCCGCGAGCAGGACGACGATGAGCGCCGCCCGCGCCCACGCGAGACGTGGCCGCGTCGCCAGCGCGCCCTCAAACCACACCCCGCCCGCCGCCAACAGCATCGGATAGACGGGCGCGAGGTAATAGACTTTCCCTTTCAATAAAATCATCAACGCGTAAACGACGAGGTACGACCAGCCGAGCGCGCGAAACTTTTTACCCGTCTCGGCGCGCAGGTAAAAGTAGAGACCGGCGAGCCAGAGCGGAAAGTTGAGCGGGTGCGTGAGCAGGAGTTGTCCCGCAAAAAACTCCACGAGCGAAGCCTGATAGTTCTTCGTCACTTCGACGTTGCGCAGCAATTCGAGCATCGGCCAGCCACGCGCCCACTGCCACCAGACGTTCGGCAGAAAAATAAGGAACGCGATGAGGCCGCCGAGCAACGCCCACTTGCTCAAGAGCCGACGCCCCTGCCCCGCGAGCACCAAACCTGCGACGAGGCCGAAGCCGAAAAAGAGCATCGAATGTTTGTTCAACAACCCGACGCCCGCCGTCGCGCCAAAGAGCAACCACAATTTTTCGTCGCCGCCTTTTAAGATCAGGATCAGTAGGTAGGCGCACAGCATCCACAGCAACGGCTCGAAGGCGTTCATCGTGAGCCACGTGTGCAGGAGCAAATAGCCCGGCGCGATGATGACGGCCACGCACGCTAAGCCTTGCGCGAACCGCCCGCCGCCGAGTTCGCGCGCGATGAGGCCGGTGAGCAGCACGAGGAGCGCGCCCGCTATCGCCGGAAAGAGGCGTATGGCAAACAGCGAATCGCCGAAGAGCGCACGCGTCACGCGCGCCGCGACGGCGATGAGCGGCGGCTGATCCACGTAGCCCCAATCAAGCCGCTCCCCGCACGCGAGGAAATAAAGTTCGTCCCGAAAATATCCGTACTGCCCGTTGGTGAGAAAATGCAGCACGAGTTTGGCGAGCGCGAGATAAAGGACTACGGCCACGTCGCTCCGCAGAAAATCCCGCGAGAAGATGCCGCCGCCAGTCTTCATACTCCGGCCTTTATCCTTGCCCTTCCGCCGCGCGCTCGACCGCCTTCAAGACTTGCCGACGGTAACGGTGCGTGACGGGGCGGCGACGCCCGATGCCGATGGCGTGGCGCGAGATGATGAGAGTCGGCGGGAGTTGCCGTCGCTTGAATTCGTTGGCGGGCGCTTCGACGCGGTTCAGCACGTCGAAGACGAGCGCGCTGTCGTGTCCTTTGGCGATGATCTCTTCGGGCGTGGCTTTGAGTTCGAAGTAGAGCTTGAGGATCGGGTCGAGCAAGTCGTAAGGCGGCAGCGATTGATCGTCGAACTGGCCGGGCGCGAGTTCGGCTGAGGGGCGTTTTTCGATGATCGCGGTGGGGATGATTTCGCGCTCGCGGTTGATGTGACGCGAGAGCGCCCAGACCTCGGTTTTGAGCACGTCGCCGACCACGGCGAGGCCGCCGTTCGTATCGCCGTAAAGCGTGCAATAGCCGAGCGCGAGTTCCGACTTGTTGCCGGTCGAAAGCAGCAAGCGCCCTTCGGCGTTCGAGATCGCCATCAGGATATTTCCGCGCAGGCGCGACTGCGTGTTCTGCCGCGCGATCTCTTCCAGCCCCGTGCCGGGGTTCTCCAACTTCAGTTCGCGGACCAGCACTTCGTAGGCCGCGCTGATCGGGTGTTCAATCGTGGGCATCCCTATGTTTTTCCCCAACGCGACGGAATCGTCCACGCTCCCGCGCGACGAATAGGGCGAAGGCATCATCACCGACAAGACGTTCTCCGCGCCCATCGCGCGGCAGGCGAGCGCGGCGACGAGCGACGAGTCGATGCCGCCGGAGAGGCCGAGCACGGCGCGCTCGAAGCGGTTCTTGTGCGCGTAGTCGCGTATGCCGAGCACGAGCGCGTCGTGTATGGTCTGGATGTCGTCGCCGGGCAGGCAATAGGCGTCGCACTCGTCGCAGTCCAGATCGACCGAGCCGTAAAACTCCTCGAAGGGCGGCGCTTGCAGGATGATCTGACCCTTGTGGTCTGTGACTATCGAAGCGCCGTCGAAGATGACGCCGTCGTTCGCGCCGACGAGGTTGACGAAAACAATCGGCACGCCCGCAGACTTCGCGCGGTGCGAAACCATCTGGCAGCGCTGGCCCATCTTGCTCTTGTTGAAGGGCGACGCGTTGATCGAGATGATCAGTTGCGCGCCCATCGCGATCAACTCGTCGGTCGGGTCGTTCGCGTAGAGCCGGTCGCGCCAGTAGGTCTTGTCGTTCCACATGTCCTCGCAGACGGCGACGCCGACCCTCATGCCCTTGATCTCGAACAGCCTGCGCTCCTTCGCGGGCTCGAAGTAACGCGGGTCGTCGAACACGTCGTATTCGGGGAGCAGGGTCTTGTCGGCGAAGCCGAGGAGTTTGCCGTCGGAGATGACCGCCGCAGAGTTGTAGAGGCGTCGGCCTTGCCCCGAATCGTTCGGGCGCACCGTGCCGACGATGACCGTGACGCCTTTGCTCGCCGCGACTATTTGGTCGAGCGGATCGGTCGCGTGCGCGATCACGTCGCGGTCCATGAACCAGTCGAAGGACATGTAGCCCTGCACGGCGACTTCCGGCAGCACTACGAGGTCGCTCCCGTCAGCGCGCGCCTGCTCGATGGCGCGCAAAATCCGCGCGACGTTACCCTCATAGTCGCCGTTCGTCGTGTTGATCTGTCCAATGGTGACGCGCATAAAGTTTCAACCCTCGCTGTTTGTTAGACTAACTCAAGCCGCCTCAACATAGTCGGCCATGCTGGTCGGTTCGGGTACGGGTAAGCCATCCTCGCGCAAACCGCGTAGATGCAGTTCGACGGCTTCACGCATCCGTCGCTTGACCTCTTCGACGGTTTTGCCGGTGGCGATGCAGCCCGGCATATCAGGCAGGTACGCCGAGTAGTTTCGCTCTCCCCTCTCGATAATCATTGCATAGCGCATATTCGTGAGATGACATTCTAAATTGAACAACTAACGAAGGAAAGATAAATGATGAACGCGGAACGCGGAACGATGAATGAAAGACAACTGCTTTTACTTCATCGTTCATCGTTCCGCGTTCATCCTTTCTTCCCGTGTCCCCCGCCGCCCGGCGTCTCGATGCGGACGCGGTCGCCCGCCTTCAGTTCCCAGGAGCCTTTCGCTTCGATGTTGCGTGCGCGCCCGTCGCGCACGATCTGGTCGCGCCCCGCGCGCGCGTCTTCCCCGCCCGTGAGTCCATAGGGCGCGCGACGCCGCCTGTCCGCGAGAAGCGACATGCGCGCGGGGACGAGCGTTTCGATCTCGCGGACGACTCCGTCGCCTCCGCGCCGCTTTCCGCGCCCGCCGGAATTTTTGCGAATCGCATACTCGCGCACGCGCAAAGGGTAAGCGTATTCGAGCGCTTCGACGGGCGTGTTCAGGCTGTTGGTCATGTGCGTGTGGACGGCGCTCATACCGTCGCGCGAGGGGCGTGCGCCCATGCCGCCCGCGATGGTCTCGTAGTAAGCGAACTCGCGACCCGTGCGCGCGTCCACGCCGCCGATGGTTAAATTGTTCATCGTGCCCTGACTCGCCGCCGGAATTTTTTCGGGCAAGGCTTGCGCCAACGCTTTGAAGAGGACATCGACGATGCGTTGCGATGTCTCGACGTTGCCGCCCGCGACGGGTGCGGGCGCGCAGGCGTTAACAATCGTGCCGCGCGGCGCAAAGACTTCAATTGGCTCCATCAGACCCGCGCTCGCCGGAACCTCCTCCGCGCCGAGCAGGCAGCGAAAGACATACGCGACCGCCGACACCGTGATCGCCTCGACCGCGTTGACAGGTCCCGCGACCTGCGGCGCGCTCCCCTCGAAATCGACGCGCGCACGCTCGCCCCGCACACGTATGCTCACGCGCACGACGCAAGCTTTGTCCGAAACGCCGTCTCCGTCGAGCGCGTCCGACGCTTCATAAACTCCGTCGGGAATTTCGCGTATCGCGGCGCGCATCATCCGCGCCGAATAATTGATCAGGTGCGCGGCATAACTCGCGGCCTCGCGCGCGCCGCGACGCGAGACGATCTCCAGCAGGCGCGACGCGCCCGTCCTGAGCGATCCCGTTTGTGCCGCGAAGTCAGCGCGCCGCTCGCCCGCCCCGCGCACGTTCGCCAGCAGCAAACGCAGCACGTCTTCGTTCATGCGCCCGCCGCGCTGCAAATGTACGGGCGGGATGCGCAACCCCTCACCGTAAATGTCCGCCGCCATCCCCATCGAACCGGGCGAACCCCCGCCGATGTCGGCGTGATGGGCGCG
>DATHBB010000296.1:0-17511 GCA_035296385.1 Pyrinomonadaceae bacterium
GGGGCCTGTGCGCACGGGCGTCACGGCGGTCTTGCCGCGCGGGAAAAAATCTTTCGATCCGGTCTTCGCCGCGTGGTTTCCCTTGAACGGCAACGGCGAGATGACGGGCACGACGTGGATACGCGAGTCAGGATTTCTCGAAGGGCCGATCCTGATCACGAACACGCACAGCGTCGGCGTCGTGCGCGACGCGACGATTGATTGGGAGATCAGGCACGGGCGCAAGTTTCTCTTCACCTACCCGATTGTGGCGGAGACGTATGACGGCGTGCTGAACGACATCAACGGCTTTCACGTCAAGCCCGAACACGTCTTCAACGCGCTCGACACGGCGACGGGCGGGCGTGTCCCGGAGGGAAACGTCGGCGGCGGGACGGGGATGCTCTGCAACGGGTTCAAGGGCGGCATCGGCACTTCGTCGCGCGTCGTCGCGGCGGAGGTCGGCGGCTACACGGTGGGCGTGCTCGTGCAGTGCAACTACGGCAGCCGTCGCGGCCTGCGCATCGCGGGCGTCCCCGTCGGGCAGGAGTTCACCGACCCGACGATCTGCGTGGAAGGAACGGACGCGCCCTCGCAGGAATTTTTGCGGGGCATGCCGCGCTGCGGAAAATCTGTCGCCTTCTCGGAGCGTCCGCGCGCCGAACTCGGTTCGATCATCATCGTCGTCGCGACGGACGCGCCGCTCCTCCCGCATCAACTCGACCGCCTCGTCAAACGCGCCGCGCTCGGCTTGGGGCGCGAAGGCTCAATCGCCAGCAATTCTTCCGGCGACATCTTCGTGGCCTTCTCCACGGCCAACGCCGGAGCCGCCGACGATAAGGGAACCGTCGCGCTCAAGATGATGCCGAACGATCAACTCGACCCGCTCTTCGCCGCCACCGTGCAGGCGACCGAAGAGGCCGTCACCAACGCCATGCTCGCCGCCGAGACGATCACGGGGGCCGACAACGTGCGCGCCGAAGCCATCCCGCACGAACGCCTGCGCGAGATCATGCGGAAGTACAACCGCCTGCCGCCGTCGCCGTCGAATGTGAAATGATATTACGTGGTGCATGGGTTTCGGGAAGCGTGAAGAGAAACGTGAGAGGTTGTGAACAAAGAGCGCCGCTCGATCATTAAAACTCTGTCGCGTGCCTTGCGCCTCCGCTGTCCCGTCTGCGGCGAATCGTCAATCGTCGGGAGTCCATTTCACATCAAACACCAGTGCCCCGCGTGCGACGCGCTCTTTAAACGCGAGGACGGTTTCTTCGTCGGCGCGATCATGGCTAACGTGGTCACGACCGAGTTCGTCATACTCGTCCTCTACGTCGCCGCGCTGCCCGTCATCAACACGCGCTTCGAGTTAGTCCTGACGATTCTCTCCGCCGTCGCGCTCATCTTTCCCGTCGCCTTCTACCATCACAGTTGGAGCTTCTGGCTCGGCTTCGATCATCTCGTGGAGACCTTGCCGAAAGCTCCTAAAACTCCAAACTGACATGGCTGCCAAACTGACATATCTGGTGGTGAAGATTCTCGACGGGCGGGGCGGTGAGTTTATGTTGCCTGTTTTCACAGATCGGAGTCGGATATGAGATTAAGCCGGATACTTTTCCTCATTCTTGTGTGCTGCATGCTTTCGGAAATAGAGAGCAACGCGCAACTGACGAAACCCGTGCGCACAGCCGGGAGGAGTGCGCGGAAGAGCCGCCTCAGTTGCGCCCCACGTAAACTCTTTCGCGGCGATTCTTTGCGACTCAACATGTCCGTGCCTCATGGCGGCGATTTGGCCGTCATCGCTCCCGGCGGTGACTACTTCTTTCTCAGCTTCTGGCAACCCGATAAAACAGACGCGCGGCAATCTCTCTTCGATTGGGAGGCATTCAAAAGCAGGCGACAACTGACACTTGATACCGCGCGCCTGAAAACCAAGCCTTATATAGCGGGCAGGGATGAGCCTGAGTTGGTCTTTAACCGGACGGGCTGGTATCGGGTGCGCCTGAGCGAGAATTTGGAAACGGACGACGGGACGCCGGTTTCCGAGTGTCGAGTTTATTATGTCAACGCTAAAAGACGTTGACCGCCGCCGCAGCGAACTGGCGCAAAGAATACTCTTCTCTTCCAGTCCAGCTTCAACCGCGACTGCGTTCCAGCATGATCATCATCACGAAGCCGAGCAGGGCGCGCGTCTCTTCGTCGGGCGCGAGCGGTACGCGGCGTTCGACGAGGAACTTGCCCTCGAAGAAGTCCGGTTGTTTCTCCATGCGCAGGAGCACCGTGCCGTCGGCGCGCGAGAGCAGATAGGCGGGGTGGAAAAGGTAGCCCGAGAGCGCGCCGATGATCGGAAGCTGGCCGAGCACGCTGTCGAACACTTTGATCCACACGTTCTCTTCCGTGATCGTCACCGCGCCGCCGGGCGCGTCGTCGTCTATTTCGTAATGCGACTTCCAGAGCGAGCGCATGCCGTGTCGCTTGATCGAGCCGAGCGATCTCCCTGCGTTGTCCGTGAAGCGATAACGACCGGAGAAGTCGATCACGCGGTCGGCGTTGATGTGATAGAGCGGGTGCTGTTGCGCTTCATCGGCGAAGACCGTGATCGCCTCCTTCAACTTGAACGCCTTGCGTTTGACGTAAAAGATTAAATTGCCCTGCGCGTCGCGGACGGAGAGTTGCTGCGCGATGGCGAGCAGTTTGAAAGAGATGTCGAGCGGATAGTTCATGCGTGTCTCCCGAAGTGTGTGTCTGAGCGTCGAGGGATTTATGAATTGTTTGGCCGCCGTTTGATTCTCCCTGCTCCCGCTCACCTCAGGAAAGGCGTCATGACAAGCATTAATCCGACCGCCGCGAGCAACGCGATGACGGTCGAGACGATGCCGAGAGTGCGGGAGCGTATCCAGCCGCTCAACCCCAAGCTCACCAGAAAGAGGAACGTGCCTATGATAAACAGGAGCGATAAGCGTGGGTGCAGCCGGTTGAGCACTGCCGAGAAATTAAACTCTTGCACGATGGCCGCTGAAGCTCTCGGCGTGACGAGTTGCGAAGACATTAACGTCCACCCGATGACACAAACCAGCAGGCAGGCGACTGTTCCCATCGCCATCCCCGCTGTCCATTCCACCACACGACTCCGCGAAGGGACTGTCAGGAGCACGCCGAGGAAGGCAAAGGCGAAGCCCCCGATCAGCGCGCAGATGAAGGCCAGTTGACGAAACAGGTCGGCCAGAGCTTCGGGTGAGTTATTCATAGAGACCTTCCAGTTTAAGGTGAACAAAGATGAACAGCGGCCCAACCCGTCGCTCGGACGGCGCGACGCTGTTTAGTGCCTCTGCCTGCATGATGGACTAGGAATCCTCACCACTCCATCTCCTCCCTGTAGGCGGATATTTCTTCCGCGCTCCATTCGAAGAAGCTGGTTTCGTCACCAATGTTAAAAACGATACCGTGCTTTGGTGGCAAGAGAGTTAGTACCGAGAAGGCGTCAATCGCGAACAGGTAAGAATATTCAGGGTTGGCTTTATGATAGGCACCAACCAGCGCATCATCAGTAAACACCACAAGAAACTGCTGGCCTCCATCCCGTTTAGTGACGGTTGATGGGTGCCAGCTTTGCATGTAGTTGCCGCGGAAAACCGGCGGAGCGGAGAGCGGCACGTAAATCTGCGCTGCCAGAATCGCGCGAAGCATTTCCGGCACGGCTATTCGGCCAGCAAGAGCTTCGCGGATCGCGGCGTCCGCTTCCCGTGTCCCCCGACCTTCATGGGTCTCCGGCGTAACGGTTGATTTCAAACCAAAAAATTTGGAAAGGAGTTTCATCCTCGTGCCTCCTAACGTGTGATAGGCCGGAGAGAATCGCCTTATTATCTCGATTCAGTATATAACCGCCGTCGTTCGACTTTTTCACTTGAGATTCCTGCTTGCGTTCCGTCACTTCATTTGCAAACTCGCGGCGATGCGTTCCGCCGTCTTCTCGCCGACGCCGTCAACCATCTCCAGCCCGCCGCCCGCGACGAATTTCTTGAGATCGTCTAAGGAGGAGATTTTGAACTGCTGGTGGAGCGTGGCGGCGGTCTTGATGCCGACGCCGGAAACTTCCAAAAGGTCGAGGACGGTTTCGGGCGACTCCGCGATCAGTTTCTCGTAGGCCTCGAACGTGCCGCGCTCGCAGAGTTCCACGATCTTGCCGCTGATGGCCTTGCCGACCGACGGGATAGCCTGCAACCCCTTTGCGCCCTCCGCGCGTGCGATGTCGGCGACGGGCTGCGGCCACGTCTCGATGATCTCTGCGGCGTTGCGATAGGAGCGCACGCGGTAGCGGTCGTCGCCGCGTATCTCCATGATGAGCGCGAGGCGTTGGAAGCGTCGCGCGATCTCGTCGTTCGTCATAGGTCAAAGAAAGGGGAAAGGTAAGGGGTAAAGGGGAAGGGGAAAAACTAAATGAAGTTCTGTTGCTCTGAGATTTCCCCCTTCCCCTTTTCCCTTTACCCCTTTCCCGATGTCTTCCGTTCGGAGGCATCCCGGCGCGGCTTATGATACTCTAAATGTGTTCACTCCCAATCAACTTTAACCTTTTTCGAGGAGCTATATGAATTTCAGAAAACTCGCGCGCACTTTTCTCGCCGCGCTCATCACTTTCTCGTCACTCGCCGCCGTTCCGGCGCGTGCGGATGAGGGCATGTGGCCCTTCAATCAGGTGCCCAGAGCCGAGATTAAACGCAAATATGGTTTTGAAGTCACCGACGAATTTTTGAAGCGGCTGCAACTCGCCTCCGTGCGTTTCCCGAACGGGTCCGGCTCGTTCGTCTCGCCCGACGGCCTCGTCCTGACCAACTATCACATCATCGAAGACGCCGTCGGCGAACTCAGTTCGGCGGAGAAGGATTACGCCAAGAACGGCTTCGTCGCACGCACGCGCGCCGAGGAACTCAAGATTCCCGGTTACGAACTGAACGTCCTCCAGAGCATCGAGGACGTGACGGATCGCGTCAACGCGGCGGTCAAGTCGGAGATGTCGGCGGGCGACGCCTTCAACGCGCGCCGCGCGACGATTACCGCCATCGAAAAAGAGTCAACTGAAAAGACGGGCCTGCGCAGCGACGTGGTCACGCTCTATCAGGGCGGACGCTACAACCTCTACCGCTATAAAAAATATACGGACGTGCGGCTCGTCTTCGCGCCCGAGTTTCAGGCCGCCTTCTTCGGCGGCGACCCCGACAACTTCGAGTTCCCGCGCTTCAACATAGACATGGGGCTCGTGCGCGCTTACGAAAACGACAAGCCCGCGCGACCCGAAAGCTATCTACGCTTCTCGAAGGAAGGCACGAAGGAAGGCGATCTCGTTTTCGTCACGGGGCATCCGGGTTCGACGCAGCGTCTGAACACTGTGGCGCACATAGAGGCGCTGCGCGATTCGAGCATCCCGCTCGTCATACGCATGCTCGAACGCCGCGAAGCGCTGCTCAAGAAGTACATGGCGATGGGCGAGGAGCAGACGCGCCGCGCGCAGAACGAACTCAACAGCACGCAGAACTCGCTCAAGGTTTATCGCGGTCAGGTCGGCGGTTTGAAAGACCCTTCGCTCATCGCCTACAAGCGCAGGTCGGAAGACAATCTGCGTAAGTCCGTGATGGCGAATGCGCGCTGGCAGAAGGAGTACGGCGACGCATGGGAGTCAATCGCCAAAGGCCGTCGCGACCTCGCGGCCTACGAGCGCGACCGTCGCTTCCTCGACCTCGCCGCAGGCTTCAACACCATCCTCTTCAACTACGCGCGCACGCTCGTGCGTCTCGCAGAGGAGCGCGAGAAGCCGAACGCCGAGCGCCTGCCCGAGTACACGGACGCGCGCCGCGCCTCGCTCGAAAACGTGCTGTTCGCGCAGACGAACATGTACGACGACTACGAAAAGATGAAGCTCGCCGACTCGCTCGACTTCATGCGCGAGGCTTACGGCGCGGACCACGAACTCGTCAAACGCATCCTCGCGGGCAAGACGCCCGAAGCGCGCGCCGCCGAACTCATAGACGGCTCGAAGTTGAAGGACGCAGCCTTCCGCAAGCAACTCGCGGCGGGCGGCAAAAAGGCGATTGACGAATCCACCGATCCCTTGATCCAACTGGCGCGCAGCATAGATAAAGAGGCGCGCGAGTTGAGCAAGCGTTACAACAACGAAGTGCTCGGCGTCGAGCGCGCGGCCTACGCCAAGATCGCGCGCGCGCTGTTTGAGACGGAAGGCGACAAAATTTACCCGGACGCCACCTTCACCCTGCGCCTCTCCTACGGCGCGGTCAAAGGCTACAAGGAGGACGACGGCAAACAACTTACGCCCTACACCACGCTCGGCGGCCTCTACGAGCGCGTGAATTTGAAAGGCAACAAGTTCCCGTACATCCTGCCCACACGCTGGACGGAGAAAAAGACGGCCATCGATCCGAAGACGCCCTTCAACGTCGTCTCGACCAACGACATCATCGGCGGCAATTCCGGCTCGCCGCTCATAGACCGTAAGGGCGAACTCGTCGGCCTCGTCTTCGACGGCAACCGGCAGTCCATCGTCGGCAACTTTTACTACGACGAAGCGGTCAATCGCACCATCTCCGTCGATTCGCGCGGGATGCTCGAAATCCTGCGCAAGGTTTTCGACGCCAAAGAGCTCGCGGACGAACTGACGAAGTAGTCAGCCGAGTAGTTAAGCCTACGGGCAACAATCGAGGGAGGCGCGGCGCGAGTTCAACTTTCGCCGCGCCTTTTTCCGTCCGCGCCGAAACAAAAAGGGCGATTCACACGTCTCACCCCCGAGCGGCGCGGCGGCGCGTCGCGCTAACTTTATGGGGATGGTAGAATCAGTTTCGATACGCAAGGTCGGAGGAATCGTTCGCAGATGATCGCGCCGGACACACTTTTGCAGAACCGTTATCTCGTCATGGAGCAGATCGCTCAGGGCGGCATGGGGGCGGTTTACGTGGCGACCGACCAACGCTTTCATAGCACGGTCGCGCTGAAAGAGACTTTCTTCGACGACCCGAATCTACGGCGCGCGTTCGAGCGCGAAGCGCATCTCTTGAATCGCCTGCGCCACCCCGCGCTCCCCAAAGTCAGCGATCACTTTCTTGAGGACAACGGGCAGTTCCTCGTCATGGAGTTCATCCCGGGCAAAGACCTCGCCGAACTGCTGGTCGAACGCGGCACGGCCTTTCCCGTCGCAGACGTGCTCGCGTGGGCTGACGAACTGCTGGACGCGCTCGACTACCTGCACACGCAGGAGCCGCCCATCGTCCACCGCGACATCAAACCACAGAACCTGAAACTCACGCCGCGCGGCCACATCGTCCTGCTTGATTTCGGACTCGCCAAAGGCATGTCGCTGCAACTCTCGCGCGTCTCGGCCACCGCCAGCAGCGTCTTCGGCTTCTCGCGCAACTACGCGCCGCTCGAACAGATTCAGGGCGCGGGCACGGACGTGCGCAGCGATCTCTACAGTTTGAGCGCGACGCTCTACCACCTGATGACGGGCGCGACTCCGCCCGACGCACTGACGCGCGCCACCGCCGTCCTGAACGCGCAGCCCGACCCCTTGCGACCGGCCAACGAAGTTCACGGCCAGGTGCCCGCCGCGGTCGCGGGCGTGCTCGCGCGCGCCATGTCGCAGAGCGCCGCGGGGCGACCGCAGACAGCCTCCGCCATGCGCGCGGAGTTGCGTCAGGCCGCGCGCGCGACACAGGCGGGAACGTCTGCGGAGACGCACCTACACGCGCCCGCCGCGTCAATTCTCTCCGAACAGGAGACGCAACTCTTCGGCGCGCAGGCCACCGCCGCGCCGCCTCCTTCGGCGGGCACGGTCTTCGCGCAGGAAGAAAAAGGAGAGGACACGCCGCACGCCGCGCCGCAGGCGATTGGCGAGACAACTCTCGTCAACGGCGCGATGGGCGCGGGCATCTCTGCCGCCGCAGCCTCTTCTTCTTCGCGCGGGACGGTTGCGGTCGAGGCCGCCGAGACGAAGTTGATGGGCGCTCGGCGCGCGCAAGCGGCATCGGCGGCGACAGGCGGCGGCGGTTGGGCACGTCGTCTGGTGGGTGTCGCGGCGGGCGTCGTGCTACTCGTCGTCGTCGCGGTTGGCGCGTACACCTTCGCGCGGCGCACGGCGCAGACGACGAGCGCGCCGCTGCAACCTGCCGCCGGCCAGAGCAACCCCGCGCCGCAAACAAATACAGCCGCGACTTCCGCGACCCCTGACACCGCCGCCCCCGCCGCCGCGCAGCCGACAAGCGCGCCGTCCGCCGTCACCGCCGCGCCCCGCGCATCTACGACGGCGCGCAACGCGAACACGCGCGCCGCGCGTAAGTCCGCGGGCGGCGTGACGGTGGACTCGGACGAAATCCTTGATAGGACGGTCGAAGATCAACTTAGAAATCTGAACGGCGCGTTCGTGATCTCTCCGCCGCATGTGCCCGGCGGCACACGGCAGAGAGGCCACGTGTGGCATTTCCCGCCGAACTTCAACGGCCTGTCTCCCGAAGAGCAGCAGCGCGTGAAGGACGCTCTCAAAAAGGCGCAGGACGCCGAACGCGACCGCACGCTGCGCGGCCTCGAACGCCTGCGCCGCCAGCGCGAACGCGAGCGCGAACGGCAGCAACAGAATCCGGAGGGGAATCAGCAGTCGCAGCCGCGTCCCGCACGCATACGCATCCCGCCGTCGCCCCCACCCGTCAACTCTAACAACTGACCGCCGCCCGCGCGCGTGCGTCAAATTAAAAGACCGGCCTAGTCACCTGACAGAGCCGGTCTTTCGTCGCAGCCTTTCTTATTCCCTTTAACCTTCCGCCTTCGGCGCGGCGCTCGCGCCCGAGAGGTTGCGGTCGAGCGAGAGCGAGCGTATGGCGGCGTTGAGTTGCGCTTCGAGTTTCGCCCGTTCGGCGCTGACGGTCTGTTTCTCTTTGGTGAGTTGTTCGATGCGCGTCTCCTGCTCGTCGGCTTTGGCGACGTAGCGCGCGATGAGTTGTTTGGCCTCGGTGTTTCCGGCGAGGGCTTTGATGTTCTCGCGCAGGCGTTCCTGATCTTCGCCGATGGCCGTGATTTCGGTAGCGATGGCGGCCTCGCGCGCATCGAGCGTAGCGATGCGCGTCTTGAGATCGATGAGATTCTGGAGAGCGGCGCTCGTCGCGTCGTCTATGTAGCGGCGCGAGATGAAGAGTTGGAGGTCTGTCGTCGTGAAGTTAGAGAGCGCGTAGGTGTCCATGAGCGGGCGCGTTTCGGCGACGGTAAGTTCGGCGCGCTCGTGCGGTTTGAGTTCGACGCGGAAACGATAATAACGCGCGCTCTTGCCTTCGGGCTTCGGCGTGTCTTTCGACAACTCCCAGCCTTGCCTGACGGGGTGCTCTACGTAGAGCACGCGCGGGTGATCGGTCTGGTTGGCGACCGTGTAGATTTTCTTGTCGAGTTGGTGATAGTGCGCCTGGAAGACGCCGTTCACGATGCGTACGAGGAACGTGGGCGCGCGATCCGCCGCGACGCGGACGTTGACGAGCGTGCCGAGATCGAGCGCGAAGGAGATGAGGCGCTGCTCGGCGGGCTTGAGTCGTTCCATGAGTGCTTCGCCCGCGTAGGCGTTACCGTCGATGATGGTCATCGCGCCGTCTTCGAGCGTGAGCGTGGAAGTGTTTTTGAGGAGCATGCCGCTCATCGGGCGCTCGCGGCGCACGGCCTCGTTGTAGATGGAGATGCGCGCGCCTTCCATGCGCGTTTGCAGGATGGGGATGAGCGCCGAGCGGTCGCGCCTGACGGTGACGGGCTGCGCGATCTGATACTCGAACAAATCGCCGACTTCGCTGCCCTCAGCCGCCGCCTCGACGCTCGTGCCGGAAGTGATGGCCTGACCGAGCGACGCGGCGATCTCCGGCGAGGCGGCGTCGGCTCTTTCCAAACGCAGGTTACTCACGTTGTTCTGTTGGAGGCGCAGGTCCTGTCTCTGTTCGGCGACGCCTCGCGCGCCGCGCCCGCGAACGGTCGCGCTCAACCTGTCCTGCGCCGAAGGCGCGGGCGGGGGCGTGGGCGAGTCGTAAGAAACTGTCGGAATGGACGCGCCCGCCATGCCGTTGCCGCCGCCGCTGCCCCCCTCGTCCGCTTCATAAACTTGCGGATTGAGGCTCAGGTTGCCGGGCATAGGGATGACGGGACGGTAGCGGTAGAAGGGTTGTTGGATCGGTTGGATGAAGGAGACTGGCGTGCCGGAGATGAGCGAGAGTTGCACGTTCGTCCAATCCTCTTCGCTCACGTTGTCAACAATCGCCCACCCCTGAAAGAAGGGCTTGCCCGTCGCGTCCATCACGACGCGATAAGTGGTCTTCCAGATCGGCGCGGCGACCGTGTAACTGACGAGCATCTCGCGCTGTCCCGCGCCGTCCGAGGTGACGACAATCGTTTTCGCGTCGCGGCGACGCGCAGCGGCGGTAGCAGACGCAAACTCCGCGATGTCGCGCCGCGTGCCCTCGTCAACGAGTTTCACGGAGCGCACGTCGGCCAACTCGAAGCTCGACAGTTCGCCCGTCTCCGACGCGATGACGAGCGCGTGCGTGATGAGCGGCGGCTTGTCGGCGTCGATCTGCGAGCGGCGTTCTTCGACCGTGAGGATCGACCCCGTAGCGGTGCGGTTTGCGGTGGTGACGACGACGCGCGCCCCTTGCAGTTGGCCGAGCACTCCGGCCAGCCCGCTCGATTGCGTGGAGGAGGCGACGGAGAAGGGAATGTCCGCGATGCGCGCAGACGGCGGCGCGGACGAGTTGTAACTCACCGCGCCGATGCGTCCCTGTCCGAGATCGAGCACGATCATGGACTTCAACACGTCGTCCACCTGCGACTGCTTGAACGAGAGGTTGACCTCCGCGTGCCCCGAGACCATGCCGCGCCGCTCGATGTAGGCGACGCCGTTGCTGTAGAGGATGACGCGTCGGATGGGCAAGGTCTCGCCCGGCGCGTGCGTGCGCGCCGGAGTGTCGCGCGCCTCCTCGATGCGCGGCGCGGGAGCGTTGGCGACGAGCGCGGCGGCGTTCGAGATGCTGCGGCGTCCATCGCGGCGCGACGAGCGCGGTTGCTGCTGTGCCTGCGCGTTGAGCGAGAGGACGAGCAAGGTGATGACGAAAAATTTGAGTCTCATTTATCTGGCCTCCAAAACTTGTGTGCGAATTTACTGCTCCGACCTACATGAATGAACGGGCGCATGCGTGCGCCCTTGCGTTTTTGCGAAAAACTTATAGCGGATTGCGTTCAGGTGGTTCTCTCTCTGCGCCCCCTCTGCGAGTTCTCTGCGTCTCTGCGGTGAATGCTTGATTAAAGACACTCACCGCAGAGGCGCAGAGAACTCGCAGAGGGGGCGCAGAGGAAAGATAAGTGAATCGTGGTGTCGGCCTTCATCGTGCGCTTATTCGATGATGGGGGTGGAGTCGGTGGTGGCGGGTTTGCCGCCCGTGTCGCCGCCGCGCAACGTGCCGGTCTGGTCTATGTAAAAGGAGCGGCGTCCGAGCTTGGGGTAGCCCGTCGGCGTGGCGGTCGCCTCGAATTTGTCGCCGGAGACGGAGAGTTTGATCTCGTAGCCGTTCACTTCCATCAAACCGTCCTCTTCGCGAATCTGACCTGCGGCGCGGAGTTCTTCGAGCGTGCCGAAGCGCTCCTTGATCGCTTTGTACTCGTTCTGCGCGTTGTGGAGCGTGCGCAGACGCCACTGCGCGGTGGATTCGTTGCTGCGCATGGTCGAGAGTCTCTCGCTGACGATGGCGCTGGCCGTAAAGAGCGAGAGCAGATTCTTCGGCACGTGAATCTCGTGCACGAGTCCGTTCGACTCGCGCGTGGCGAGGTGCGTGATCGAGCCGGGTTCGGGGTCGAGGCGCAGGAGGTAAGCGCGCATGAGCACGTCGTCGATGTCTTCGACGGATTTGGTGACATCCTCGAACATGCTCTTCAACATCGCGTTCGAGACATAGACCTGGCCGACCGCCTGACGCGACTGCCACGCGACGGAGGTGCGGAAGCGTTCGCTGTTGGCGAGCGTCTGGCCGTTGTTGTAGGCGTCGGCGATGCGGCGCATCGTGGCCGCGTCGGGCGCGCCGACCAGGAAGCGGTCTATGAAGGCGAGCGTGCCGTTCGAGAAGGTGAGCACTTCCACGTCGCCGCGCTTCTCGATGATGCTCTGCTCGGTCGCCCCCGCGAAGCCGATGGACGCGAGGACGCGCGGCAGCAGTTTCCGCAAAGCCTCTTTGTCGTTGAGCGAGATGATGATGATCGGGCCGGAGAGTGGCGGCGTGGCGGCGTCCTCAGCCGCGCGCGTCCTGCCGGAGAACATCCCTAAGAATTGTCCGGGCAGCCCGACGGCGATCTCGTTGCCGAGCGCGGCGAGCAGTTCCTCTTTGATGCGAAAGTTGTTCGTCTTCTCGAAATTGGTGAGTTGGTCGGCGAAGCCGCCGCCTTCTTTGCCCGCTTCGCCCGACGTGGAGGCGGCGAGGTCCAGTATTTTCATCATCGAGGCGAGATAGTCGTACATCTGCGACAGGTCGAGCGAGGCGCTGACGAAGATGTCCGTCTCGGCGGGGAGGACGGAGGGCGCTTCCGCCGCGATGCTAGGGCCGGACAGGAGGACGGGCAGGAAGGGGATCGGGCGCAAGGGTTGATCGTCAGAGAGGTTGACGAAGAGGCCGCGCAGGACGAGCGCGTCTTCTTCGAGCGACGCGCCGACGCCGATTGACTCCGGCCAGGACGAATTGCTCGCAGGCCCCTCGCCGAACATGAGCGACCCCATCGTCCGCGCGAACCTCTGCGACTGTTCGCGCTGGCGTTCTTCCTCCAACTCCTTCCCCGTCTTCGGCGAGGGCGTCGCCTCCGGCGTCGGCGGCACGGGCGGCGTTTCCTCCCCCGTCGTCGCAATGTTCGCGTTGGCGTTCGTGTTCCCGCTCAAGGTGGCGGAGACGTTGGCGTTCGTGTTGCCGTCGTCGGTGATAACGTCATCGGCGATGTTTTGCTCCATCTTAACCGTCATGGCGTTCGCCCGATTACCGCGTTTCCGCTCCTCCGCGCGCGCCAACTCTTCCTGACGGCGGTACTCCTTCTCCAATGCTTCGTGCTTCTGCCGCGTGCTGTTAGACATGCGCACGGTGTTGAAATAGACGAAGATCGCGTCGGTCGCAAAACGCGTGCGCGCGGCCTGAAAACCCGGCTCGTCGAAGAGCAACCCTTGATCGTTCGTCCCGCGCAGCGTCTTGAAGGTGAACGCATCGTCGCTCATGGCGATGACGCTGCCCGAACGTTTGATCTGCACGGGGGGCATGGCGGCTGCGCGCGGCCTGGCGCTATCGCCGCGCGTGTTCTCCATAGTGTTTTGCGCACGCCTGCCGCGCCGCCTGCCGCGACGGCGATTGCCGGAGGTGTTTGAAGAAGTGGCGTTTCCGACCGTCGTTAAGGCCGGTTCGTCGGGCGCGGCGGGCGCGACGTTTGCGGCGATGAACTGTCGCAATTCCGGCACGAACTTCCGCGCCTCTTCGACCGAAGGCATCTCGACGGCGAGCATCACTTCGGGCAGCCCCGAGCGCGCGGGCAGCGCGGCAAACATCAGGCGCGAGGTCATCAGCGAATCGGCGTGCGACTTGACGAATTCGTACAACTTCGTCAACTCGTCGGGCGCGCCCGCGAAGCCGAGCGGCGCGAGCAACTGCGCGATCTCCTGTGAGTTCGCATGCCGCCCGACCGCGCGCATCTCCGCGTAGACGCCGTAAGCGTCCGCCGAGAGCATCGTGTCTATGGTTACCGCCGGACTCCGCTCGGCGGTTGTGGCCGGTTGCGCCGTTGCTGTTGCTGTCGTTGTAGTGACGGGTGCGGGTTTCGTCGGGGCGGGACGCTGTGCGCGCACGGCGTGCGACAGCAGGAGCGAGACGACGAGCAGAGACGCGCCGCCGGAACGCACAAGTAGGGGGAACTTCATGTCGCGGATTCCTTCTCTAAATAATAGCTCTCAGATTCTTCGGCGGCGGGGAGACCGCCGTTAACGCACAGGGATTATGACAGGGGAGAAGGAAAAGATAAATGATGAAGTAGGAACGCGGAACGATGAATGAAAGACAACAACAGTTTGCTTTCATTCATCGTTCCGCGTTCCGCGTTCATCGTTTGCTTTTCACGCTTTCTCAAGTCCCGCGTATTTTTCGATGAGCTTCTTATGGCCGAAGCCGGGGAAGCTGATGGTGAGTTTGGCGGCGTCGCCCGTGCCTTCGCGGCGCAGCACGAGGCCGCGCCCGTACTTGGCATGTTTGACGTGCGTGCCGGGCACGAAGCCGCCGCCGGACGCCGGAGACGACGCCGACGAAGACGACGCGGAAGACTGCGCGCCGCTCGCTTCGCTGCGACGTTTAATCGTGGGCGGCGGCGACGCTGTCGGGCGCGGGTTCACCTGCTGGCCGCGCTGGCGGAAAAATTCCGCGATGGAGTCGGCGCTGTTGTAGGTCTTGCCCGCGTAGGGTTGTTTCTCCGCGCGCGCGTCGCCGCCCGTCTGGCCGCGCAGAGCGCGCGCGGCGTGCGCATTCTCAAGCCGGTCGGAACTGCGCGCGAACGAAAGCCACGAAGGGCCGCGCGACAAATCTTCCATCAAGTCGAACGGCATCTCGTTCAAAAACTGCGACGGCTCGGACGCCAACTCCTCGCCGTAGACGCGTCGCTTCATCGCGTGCGTCACGTAGAGAAAACGCTCGGCGCGCGTGATGGCGACGTAGCAGAGCCGCCGCTCTTCTTCCATCTCCGCCTGATCCGACGCCGAGCGCGAATGCGGAAACAGACCGTCTTCGAGGCCGACCATGAAGACGAGCGGAAACTCCAGTCCCTTCGCCGAATGCACGGTCATCAACGTGACGGGCGCGTCGCGCTTATATTGATCCGTGTCCGAGACGAGCGCGGCGGCGTCTATGAAATCGCGCAGGCCGCCGCCTTCCTCTTTGTCGTAGTCAACGGCGGCGTTGACGAGTTCCTGCAAGTTCTCAAGTCGCCCCTCGGCCTCTTCCGTGTTCTCCGACTTCAACGCGTCCGCATAACCGGAATCGAGTATGGCCGCCTTCACGACTTCCGAAGCCGGTTCGCGCTGTGCGACCGAGACGAGGTTCGTGATGATGCGTTGAAAATTTTTGAGCGACGAAGAGGCGCGCGCGGCGAAACCGGAAGTCGTCTGCGTCGGGTCGGTCACAATCGCGAGCGTTTCCCAGAGCGTGACGCCGTAGTCTTTGGCGCGGCGCGAGAGTTCGTCGAGCGTCTGTTTGCCGAGTCCGCGCGGCGGCGTGTTGATGACGCGCATGAGCGCGATGGAGTCGTGCGGGTTCATCGCGAGCTTGAGATAAGAGATGATGTCGCGCACCTCCGCGCGCTCGTAGAACGAGAAGCCGCCGACGATGTTGTAGCCGATTCCGGCGCGCCGCATCGCCTCTTCAAAGACGCGCGACTGCGCGTTCGTGCGATAAAGAACCGCCGCGCGAAGCGTGGGTTCGGCGCGACGATGTTCCTCGACTTTCGAGGCGACGAAGCGCGCCTCGCCTTCCGCGTCCAGAGCCTGATAGTAGCGTATGCGCTCGCCCGCCGGATTCGCCGTCCACAGGCGTTTGTCTTTGCGCTCGGTGTTGCGTTTGATGACGTGGTCGGCGGTGTCGAGGATGTTCTGAGTAGAGCGATAGTTCTGTTCGAGCTTGATGACTTTCGCATCGGGGTAATGCTGCTCGAAGTTCAGAATGTTCGAGATGTCCGCGCCGCGCCAGCGGTAAATTGATTGCGACTCGTCGCCGACGACGCAGATGTTTTGTTGCCGCTCGGTCAGGAAACGTATGAGCGCGAACTGGAGGCTGTTGGTATCCTGATATTCGTCAACGAGGATGTAGCGAAACTTGTCGTTGTATTGATCGCGCACCTCTTTGTTTTTGCGGAGCAGACGGACGGCTTTGATCAGGAGATCGTCGAAGTCGAGCGCGTTGTTGTTGACGAGGCGTTCTTCGTAGAGGCGATAGACGCGCGCGATGGCGGCGCGTTTTTCGTCGCCGTATTCGACGCGCGCGGCGTAGGAGTCGGCGTCCGTGCCGCTGTTCTTGGCGTGGCTGATGGCGGATTGCACCTGCCGCGCGCCCAGCCTGTCGGAGTCGAGTCCCAGGTCTTTGATCGCGGCTTTGACGATGCGCGTCGAGTCATCCTGATCGTAGATGGTGAAGGAGCGCGTGTGACCTTCTTCGAGTTTTTCTATGTCGCGGCGAAGGATGCGCACGCAGAGGCTGTGAAAGGTCGAGATGAGCGGCGCGCTCGGCAAACGCTCGTCGCTCAACAGGCGCTCCACGCGCTCGCGCATCTCGCCCGCAGCCTTGTTCGTGAAGGTGACGGCGAGGATGTGATAGGGCGCGATGCCGCGCTCCGCGATGATGTAAGCGATGCGATGCACGATCACGCGCGTCTTGCCCGAACCCGCGCCCGCGAGAATGAGCAGAGGCCCCTCGGTCGTCGTGACGGCGATGCGTTGCTGTTCGTTGAGTCCTGAGAGAAAGTCCATATGAATAGTGACGAGTGACGAGTGACGAGTGACGAGCAAGAATTAAAACAAGTTTTTAGTTTTTAACTTGTCACTCGTCACTCGTCACTCGTCACTTAATAAGTTTTTGTACCGCCTTGAATTGTTCGTGCCGGGCGTCGCGCATGAGTTCGAAGAGAGCCATTTCGATTGAAGAGGGGAGCGCGCCGGATTGCTGCATCTTGGCGAGTCCGGCTTCGCGATTGTGCGCGGCGCGCGCGGTGATGCACTCGGCGAGCAGGTGCACTTGCAGCCCGCGCGCGAGCAGGTCGTGCGTCGTCTGGTTGACGCAGACGTGCGCTTCGATGCCGCAGACGAGCACCTGGCGCGCGCCGACGCGTTCGAGTTCGGCGACGAAGGCTTGCGCGCCGCACGAACTGAAGGCGGTCTTCTCGATTGCGTCGAGCGCGGCGGGCAGCACGGCGCGAATCTCTCCGGCGGTGTGCCCCAAGCCCTTCGGATATTGTTCGGTTAAGACGACAGGCACGCCCAGAAGTTGCGCGGCGTGAGCCATGAGCGCGACGCGCGCCGCGACCTCCGCGAAGTCGTAGATGGAGGAGCGAAATGCCTCCTGCATGTCTATGATGACGAGCGCCGTCTGCGCCGCGTCGAGCGTATTTTCGTGTCGCATCGGTAAAAACCTTTCCGCCCGACATTTAAGCACAGGGAAAACTTAAAGGGAAAAGGGGACGGGCGACGGGGCGCGCGCGTGCGTGAAAAGAGGCGGGAGACGAGCGGAAAGAGAGACCATGGGAATGAGAGACGATGGGAATGAGAGTGGAAAGCGTTTGAACGAATTGTCGGGGGCGCATCTCAGCGCGCGGCGCGGCGCAAGACGAAATCCGTGAGGCGCTGGCAGGGCGCGAGCGAGAGCGTGACGTTCGCCGTTTCGGCTTCGCGGCGGAGACGCGAGCGCGCGTCCGTCTCTTGTGCGAGCGTCGCGCGCGGCGTGTCGTCCGGCGCGTCGGGGGCGGGGC